>JBBRXF010000126.1:0-6405 GCA_038248665.1 Campylobacterales bacterium
CATCAATACTTTGTTGAAAAGAGATAGTTTTACCTTTCATCTCAAAAGGACTAACTATTCCTGAACTTTTTTTAGCGATAAAAACTAAGGGACTATGTTGAAAAAATGAACCCATAATTTGAACAGGATTTCCTTGAGCTCTATAAAGTAACAAAGCTGAATCAGCAACTCCATATTGTGATTCTCCATTTATAACTTGCTCTATGTTGTTCTTTTTTGGATCTCTTTCAAGAATATTTACATCAAGCCCAACTTCAGAGTAATACCCTTTTTCCAAAGCCATATAATAACCTGCAAACTGGAAAGAGCTAAACCACTTTAGTTGTAAATTAATCTTCTCTTTTGGAAGTTGCGTTGTAGCATTTAAAGTAATAGTAAAAATTAATATTGTAAAAAATATTTTAAGAATATAAAATTGTATTTGATTCTTTTTCATGGGAGCCTATTTTAAGTATATATATCTATTATAGCAAAAGATAATTTAATATTTGAATTAAATTATTTACTCCAAACAAAGAAAAAATATACTCTTGCACTTATCTAAAATAAAAGAACCTTAGTTATAATCAACTATTAAATAAATATTAGGTTATAAATTATGAATACACTATCAAATGAAAATTTAAAAGAAAAAAATATAAAAGGTGCTTTTTTTGGAGCTATTGTAGGTGATGCTTTATGTTTAGGAACACACTACGAATATGATGCTAAAAAAATCTATGAAGCTTATGGACAAAAACCAATAGAAAAGTTTATGAGTCCAGGTGAAAAAATGGGTGGACAAACCCACGGTATTGGTTGGGGTGAGAGAAATTATCATCCAGGAAAAAGTGCTGGTGGTACTACTGATTATGGTGATTACAATATAGTAATTCTTGAACACTTAGCAGCTACTTCAAATCCTCCTAGAACTTTTAGCGTACAAGATTTAATTCCCCATTGGATGAATAGACTTGAAAATGGTTGGGGTTCTTGGATTTGTACAATGACAAAAGAGACTTACTCTCAAGTAAAACATGGAACAAAAATCGAAAACCTAGGTGGAATATCAAATGCTATGGCTATACGACACGTGGCAGCCCATGGATACTATGAAAATGAAGATGAGTTAGTTGATGTTGCAAGAAAAGCTATGTTTACACACAAAGACTTCTCAGCTCTTGGTGGTGGTGAGTTTTTTGCAAGGGTTACACACAGAGTTTTAAGAGGGGTGAGTCCAAGGGATGCTATTGAAGAAGTAGCAGTTTTAATGGGTGGTTTTTTTGAGGATAAAACAAAACAAGCAATTGCAAAATATGAAGAAGAAGCAAATCCAGATTCACAACTATCAAAAGAGCAATTCAGCGATGATTTAGCACTTACATCAATGGCTAGACTTTGGGATATTGGAAGAAGTGAACCAATAAAAGTAGGAAAAGCCAGCCCAACAGAAGGCACACTTCCTGGAAGTATTTACTTCATTCTAAAATATGCAAACAAAGAAGATGGACTAAAAAAAGCCCTACAAGCAAATGCAATGGTTGGAGGAGATAATGCTTCAAGAGCAATTGCCATTGGTATGGTTTTAGGAGCATATTTTGGAGTTGATGCAATTCCACAAGAGTGGAAAGAAACCCTAACTCAATGGGAATATTGTGAAGATTTGTTGAATAAACTTCCTTTAATAAAAAAGAGAGCTTAGGCTCTTTTTTTAATAATCTTTTATATCAATCTAAAGCAATAAGTCTAATTCACTTCTTGTTGTTTTTTATTGATTTTTAAATTAACATTTTTTAAAAAAGCTGCTAAATCACTATCCATACTTGCTAAATGATAATCAAACCAATATGGTAATTTTTCTGCAAAATATGATTTTAAGATATTCATCCCGAAAATACTATAAGATTTATCAATGAAAAATTTTAGTTCAGATAAAACTTTATTATGTTCCTCTTTATGTTCTCTACTTCTTGGATAAGCATATCTATCCATTAGTTTTTCTTCTTCATTAAAATGTTTTTTTGTATGCTCAAGTAATTCCATTGCTTTTGAATTAATACTCTCTTTAGAATTTAAATCTACACTATTGTAAATATCTAAAAACTCCATGTGTAATGTATCCATTTTTTCATAATTCAACGAATGTTTATCTTGCTCAAATAATTTTACTTTTTTCATTATTAACTCCAATGATTTAGTATTCTTCAATGCAATTAGTATTCCATTAAGAAAAATTATTACCCTTTATAAAAACTTGAAATTGATATACTATAATAGACAATAGTTAATATATTCCAAAAAAGGATTTATGAATGCAATTTGAAAAACTAATTAAGGGAAAATTAGTAAAAAGATATAAAAGATTTTTAGCTGATATTATTTTAGAAAATGGTGAAGAAATAACAGCTCATGTTCCAAATAGTGGTGCAATGACTTCATGTATTGAAGAAAATTGCGATGTTTGGGTTACTTTTCATGATAATGATAAAAGAAAACTAAAATATACTTTGGAACTCACAAAAATGGGCGAAAACTTGATTTGCACAAATACAGGAGTTGCTAATAAAATAGCAATTGAAGCCATACAAAATGGTGTAATAAAAGAACTTCAAGGTTATGAAAATTTAAAACCAGAACAAAAATATGGAGAAAATAGCAGAATAGATATTTTATTAGAAAATGAGAATGAAAAATGTTATGTGGAAGTAAAAAGTGTAAGTCTAAAAATAGATGATTATTTAGCTTTTCCAGATTCTGTTACTTCAAGGGGAACAAAACATCTGAATGAATTAGCACAAATGGTAAAAGATGGTCACCATGCAGTAATGCTGTATGTTATTCAAAGAACTGATGACTTGCCATTTAAACTTGCTTGCAAAATAGATAAAAAATATTGTGAAGCATTTAAAGAGGTTACTAAAAATGGTGTTGATGTCTTAGTTTATCAATCACATATAAATTTAGAAGAAATTTATATAAATAAAGCCTCAATTATAGATTCATTTTGATACAATTGCAAAAAAAATTTAAATAGGACAAGATTGAACTTAAAACAAATAAGCATTGCAATATATGCAACATACTTAACAAATAAATATGGTTTTAAACTAAAAAAAGTTAAAACATCTGAAGAAAAAAAAGCATTAAGAATTGAGTATTCTGAAACTCTATTATCAAAATTAAATATCAGTGTTGAAGTTTTAAATAAAGAGAAACTTCCAAAAGATGGAAATTATTTACTTGTATCAAATCATAGAAGTATTATTGATCCACTTATTATTGAACTTGCATTAAAAGATTCTTTGATTCATGGTTTTTGGGTATCAAAAAAAGAGCTTTTTAACTCTTTCTTTTTTGGTACTTTTACTAGAAATGCAGATTCAATATTATTAGATAGAGAAGCTGCAAATATGACATCTTTTTTCAAAGATACAAAAGAAGTAGTAAAAAAAGGTTATTCAATTTTTGTTTTTCCAGAAGGAACAAGAAATAAAACAGATGAACCAATAAGTACTTTTAAAGAGGGTGCAAAATTAATGGCACTTAAAAATAGAATTAATATTCTGCCAGTTTTTATAAAAACTAATGCAAACCAAGTTCTAAAAGAAGCAATTGAGCAAAGAACTAAAAACCTAAAAATCCAAATCGAAATTGGTGATATTATTGATTATAAAGATAAAGCACCACTTGAAGAACTATACAAAAAACAGTTTAATATTTAAACTGTTTTTTCTACTCTCCTATTTTCTATCATAAAAACTTTTTTAATAAATTAAATTTTATCTAGACTTTTGCACATCTATTTTTTTAGATAGATAAGTTTTACTTATTTATAAAGCATTAAGTTTACTTATATAATAATTCATCTTTAATAAAATATCCAAGGAATTATAAATGAATATATTTGATAAAATCAGAGCTTTTTGTAGACCATTTAGAATAGTTATAGGATTGATTTTAATAGGAATCGGATTCTTTACAGACAATTATTGGTTCTATTTAGGAGTAATTCCACTAATTGTGGGAATTGTAGATTTTTGTCCTGTGTGTATTTTTAGTAAAAAGTGTACACCAAAAACAAAATAGTTAAAAGAGGAATTTAATTTCCTCTTTTTAGTTCTTTAAAAAATTCAATATAATCATCCCATAAAACTTACCATCTTTATAGAACTCAACTCTATATTTTGATTTATTATTATCTATTGAATAATTATCTTGAATATCACTTTTTTTGATTAGAATATCATCTTCACTATCTATTTTATCTTTACTAAATCCAATAATATTCACCCTAAAATCAGATTTTTCTATTTTAAAATCATTTTTTATATCTATTTGGTTTCCAAAAGATGTTTCTATTTCTTTGTTATCAACTAAGATTTTGATTTTATCTTCTGTGTTTTCTATTTCAAAAGTTTGAGGATATAAATCACAAACTTTAATATTTCCTATATGAATTTCATATTTATTATCATCAAATTTAACTTTTGCAAGTGTGTGTGTTAAATCAAATTTATTATTTTCATTTTTCAAAGGAACAAATCTAAGATTATTTTTAATGTCTGTTAAATCAAAAGAGATATTGTCATTAATAGTAATTTTTCCAAAATCATTAACTTTTTTTTCTACCTCAGCATAATTATTTATATCAAAATCTCTTTCAAATTCAATATTCATAATCTTCATAAACTCTTCCATAGCTTTTAATTGATAAATCACTTTATGTGTTAATTCTGTGATATTTTTACTTGTTTCTATGGCAAAAGCTGGCTTATTGTGAGTAACTGCAAAATAAGTTAAAGATTGTTGCATTTGCTCATCTTTCTCTTTTGTTTGAGTATTTTTTACGCCAAAAGTATGGAAGTCTTTATATAAACCTTCATTATTTACATTTTTATTTACTTGATTTGCTATTTCGCCTAAGTTTCCAAATTTTTTATCTATTTTTTCTTGGTCAATAATAGTTGCTTGTCCCCAAGCATTAGGATTAAAATTAGCATCTTCATAAATATCCCTATAAAATCCGAAACCATCATGTAAATTTAAAATCAAATCAACTCTTTTTTCTAAAATAATCTCTTTAATTCTATTTATTGTTAAAAGGTCATTGTCATTTTTTTCAATTACATTAAATTTTCTATTCATATCCCCATAAATTCCACGGTTATTAGCCAAAATACTATCAGTATTTAGGTTTGGAATAATCCATAAATTACCTGATTTAATTTTATAATATTTTTCTAATACAGCAGGTGCAAAATATCCACCTGGTTCATCACCGTGAATTCCACCAATTATTAAAAGTGTGTGTTGTTGTGGATTTGTCTCTTTTTTATAAATATCAAAAGGTGTATTTGAGGCAAAAAGAAAAATAACTGGAAAAAAAAGTATAAAAAAACGCATATCGCTCCTAAATTTAAAATATTTTTATAATGTAAAATGCTCGCGCAATGATAACACATAGCTATTTACAATCGTGTTAAAACCACGAATGCCCTATTTGTGGTTATTTTATTTTAATAGGAAGTAGACTTAAAAAACTCAAAGCTTCAGGAAGTGAAAAAAAAGCATTTTGAATATCATTTTGTTTTGGGTCAATTAGATAATTTTTTGAGGTTTCAAAATTTGCTTTTTTTAGATTATTTTTTATAAAAACTGTTTGTTCTAAATTACAGTTATCAAAAAGTGCTTTTTCCAAATTACACTCCTCAAAACCACAATCTTGAATCAAAGAATCTATGAACTTCATTTGTCGCAAATCCATAACATGAAAAGAGTTTTGTGAGATATTGCAAGATTCAAAATTCACTTCAAAAGGCTCTTGGCAAGAACTCCAAGAAATTCCAATAAGTTTACAATTTTCAAATACAACATCATTAAAAGTACAAGATTTTAATACAGATAAAGATAAATCACAATTTACAAATTTGCACTCTGTAAACTTGCAGTTGGAGATATTGCTTTTTGAAAAGTCACATTTTATAAAAATACAATCATCAAAATAGATAGAATCTAGATTTTTATCGTTATACTCGAAAAATTCTTCTTCCCAATAGTCATTTGTTTTAAACACTTTTCTTCTTTTTGGATTAATTTTATCTAATTAGAAATTAAAAAGAGAAAATATTCTTTGATAACTTTACTTACTTAAATTTTTAAATAAAATTTTAAAGCATGCTCCAGTATATGATTTATTGTTATACTCAAAAATTTTATTACAAACAGTAATATTCCCAAAATATCTTTGAGTAATTATTTTATAACTTATTGATAAACCTAATCCTGTGCCTTGAGATTGATGTTTCGTAGTAAAATATGGCTCAAAAATTTTATTAATAAGGGAATCTTTAATCCCTCCACCACTATCTAATATTTTCAATTCTAAATTTTTATCATCTATCTTTTTTGTAGATATAAATAGCAATC
>JBBRXF010000127.1:0-6374 GCA_038248665.1 Campylobacterales bacterium
ATGATTTTGATATTCTGTTTGATAAAAGAACAAAAAGCTTAATGCAACTTGAACAAATAAAAGATTCCTATAAAGTAAATATCCAAGATACTTTGTTTGATTTTGAGAAAAAACAAATTACTTATTCACAAACTGTTGACGTTTTACAATTAGCAAAAGAGATTATAGATAAAAACTGGTCTTTATATAAAGAACAAATTGCTCTTCAAAATAGAGAATTTCTGACAACTTTTATTGTTGATTTTATTATAAATGAAGAGAATTATAATGAAAACAAAGATTTAAAAAACTCAATTATACAAAATATAAATAAAAAAAGAGAATCAATTAAAAAAGAGATAGATAATATTAAATTAACAAATGATGATACCTATTTTATAGATGTAAATTTAGAAATAAATGCTATTTCAATCTATCTTACAAGTTTAATTAACTATGATTTATCCCTTGCAATTAATGAAAAAAGAAATACCGATAAGATTTTTAATACTATTATCATCTTTTCAATAATCTCAATTTTCATAGTGTTTTTATTTTCTGTTATTTTGTCTTTATTAATTATCAATAATTTTAAAAAACTACACAACTCACTAGAACAAAAAGTAAAAGAAAAAACTAAAGAACTTCAAGAATTAAATAACTATCTTGAAATAAAAATATCAAAGGAAGTTTCTCAAAATAGGAAAAAAGATATTATCATGTTTCAACAAGCAAGGTTTGCCTCTTTGGGTGAGATGCTAAATAATATTGCTCATCAATGGAGACAACCACTTGGTGCAATTACTATGATTATTCAAAGCTTTCAAACGAAGATGTTTTTAAATAAATTAACACCTGAATTTGTAGAAGAGAAAGTAAATGATGCCCTACTTTTGGCAAAAAATATGTCAACGACCCTTGATGATTTTAAAAACTTCTTTTCACCAAATAAAATAAAAAGTAAATTTAGTGTAAAAAATTGTATTGAACACTCTATTGAATTATCAAAATATCTATTACTTCAAGAGAGTATTGAAGTTAAATTAACAATTAGAAAAGATGTAATAATAAATAGTTACTATAATGAATTATCTCACGTATTTTTAAACATAATTTCAAATTCAAAAGACGCTTTATGTTCTAATGTTGACAAAAATGATAGAATTATTAAAATACTTGTAAATAAATTCCAAAATCATCTTGTAGTAAATATAGTTGATAATGGAGGAGGAATTCCACAAGATATTTTGCCAAAAATTTTCGAGCCCTATTACACCACAAAATATAAAAGTGCAGGTACGGGGATTGGACTTTATATGTCAAAACAGATAATTGAAAAACATATGAATGGTGAAATATCTTGTAAAAATATTGTTCATAGAATGAAAAATGATAAGATTTTTAATTGCTCATTATTTACAATAAAAATACCTTTACAAAATGAAAATAGTGAGAATACAAATGACAAATAAAGATTTAACAATACTTCAAAATTTCAATGTTTTATATCTTGAAGATGATGAAGATTTATTAAAACATACAAAAGACATTTTAGTAGATTTCGTAAACAATATTTACGCGGTTAAAACTTCAAAAGAAGCTATGGATGTTTTATTACATAAAAAAGTAGATGTGATTATTTGTGATATTTTACTAAAAGATGAAAATGGAATTGATTTTTTAAAACACATAAAAAACAAAAATATCAATACTCCAATAATTTTAACAACAGCCCATACAGATACACAATATCTACTTGATGCAATAAAATTAAAAGTAGAGAACTATATTGTAAAACCAATTAATGTAAAAGAGTTATTAGATAATTTACATGATATTTTACTTCCAATAGTACAAAAAAAAGAGATACAAAAAAACAATAATGTTATAAAAACAATCTCTGCAATTACAGATGGAAAACAAGTTGCAATTATAAAATATATAATAAATAATCTAGATAATGAAAACCTTTTTTCAGCATCATATACAGACATTATGGATGAATTTGCTATTTCAAAACCAACACTTATAAAACTTTTTAAAGAGTTAGCAGAAAAAAATATTTTAGTAAAAATTCAACATAAAACTTATAGATTTAATGAACAAGCTTTAGAGAGTTTGTAAAATCTGTTTTTTAAAAATTAGTAAAAAAAACAAAAGATTAATCTAATATCTGTAAAATCTCTTCTATTTTAAAGATATTAGCTTGTGAAAATTCATCTTTATTTTCTTCATATTTAGTTCTATTTAACTCTAATAAATTTGACAGTTCTTCTCTTAGGATAAACTCTTTTTCACTTACTATTCTATGCTTGAAAATCTCTTTCAATTCAAAATCTACATTTGATTGAATATCTATTAAAAAATTTAAACTATAGTGAACTTCTCTTTGATCAATATAAGATCGTGAAGCCACAAGATAAGCTGCATTAAAAAATACATCATCCATTTCTCTTGATGTATATGTCATTTTAATTAGACCTTTTGCATTTTCAATTAAGTCATCTTTTGTGAAGTTTTCACCTAATTTTGTAAGGATTTCTAAAACTTTTTCGAAATCAAAATCATTTATTAGTTTTTCTTGTATTTGCTCTAAATTCATTTAATTTAGCCTTTTTTTAATCTTTTTCTGATTGGAAAAAGGATTATAGCAATATAAGTTTAGAGAAGATTTTATTTTTTTGAACTTGAAAGAACTACACCTTCGTATGAAGTGGTTTTTATAGCTTCTAAAATTTGATTTAGATTTGTTTTTTCATTGTAAGTTACAGTTACATCTTTTGTATTTAAAATAACACTTACTTTTTCAATTCCATCTAACTCTTTTATAGCTTTTTTTACAGCAGTTGTACATAAAGGGCAATGCATCCCTTCAACTTTTATAATAGTTGTATTTGAAGCAAAACAAGAGCAAAGAAATAAAAAAAACAAAAGAAATATTTTCATAAGTTAGTCCATAAAATAAGGTAAAAATTCAGGATAAAAAAGTAGGCTTATTATCAAGAGAAAAAAAGATGAGAAAACAAAATATTGTTTATAAATCTCTTTTGTTGAGCATTTACAAGAGACTCTTTTTTTTAGATTTTTAAAGGCAAAAACAAAAAATACAATAGTTAAAATAGCAAGGGGAACTCTTGTATTTTCAAATGTAGTAAAGTATGTCAAAACTCCGCTTGATACTCCAAAAAATAGAAATAAAAAAGCAGGTAAACAACATATTGTTGATAATAGAGCAGTAATAACTGCTCCAATTATTGGTATTGATTCTTTTCTCATATTCTTTCTTGAGAAGTGTAAGTATAAGTAAATGCTTTTGCATTATAATAATCTAAGGCATCCTCTCCAGTTTCTGCATATGGATAACCTAACATATTTAATGGATATTGAGTTGGTTTTGGTGTTAAAATAAAATCTCTTGCACTGTTAAAGGCAACCCAATTCATTTCCCAAGAACCAAAGAAATATTTTTTAACATCTTTGATTTTTTGGTCTTCATTTGTTAATTTTTCTGCGAGTCTTACTTTTGTAACATCAGCAGGATCTGCTGGAACCCAACCTAATCCATCAACATAGAACTCAGCTCTACAGTGTTGTCCTCCAGTTACATCAGCAAAACCTTTTGCATCTGCTTTTCCACAAGCATTTGAGATTTTAGATTGACCTGCTCTAATTCCAAATATTTCCCTTGCTGGAATTCCACTATTTCTTAATAAACATACAAAAACAGAACTAATATCCGTACATTTCCCACCATAAATTTTCTCTTCAATAGATTTTTTAGCATCACCAATTCCACAACCAATAACACTATCATCTCTATACATAGTAGTAACCGTCCAGTCGTAAATAGCTTGAGCTTTTTCTAATGGTGTTTTTTTATCTTTTACAATATCTTGAGCTATTTTTTGTAAGTTAGTTGTTATTGGGATATGAGTTGTTCCTTTTAGATAAACTTTTATATCTTCAGGATAATTCGTACTTGAAGTTGCTTTTGATAAATTTGTTGTTCTTTCTTGCATAATTACATCAAATGAAACTTCTAATTCTCTTTTTTTATCACTTTTGTTCCATTTAACATATAAAACTCTTGTATCATAATCATTTTTTACAACTTTTGCTTCATCAAAATTACCTTTGTAAGAGAAATCTACAACTTTGTGATAACTCTCATCTTTTGGAAGTGGAATCCAAAGTTGTGTTAACTCTTCACTTGGATTGATTGAATAATTGTTTTTAATTGAAAACTTTCTTGGTTTATTTGTAATTCCAAATGGATTTGCTTCTTCATTTGCAAAAGTAAAATTTGGAGCTAATAAAACAGCAGTTGATAGGATTGCTGAACCTTTTAAAAATGTTCTTCTTTGCATTGGGGAATAAACCTCTAATAGTTTTTGTTCTATTGTAGAGATAAAGAGAGACTTAGTCATCTTTATGTCAAACCATAACCTATGGTCTTGAACTAATTTAAAGAATCTTAATATATCATTTATAAACTAATGCTTAAATAGTAAAATATTTTTTACTACTAAACTTCTTTTTAATGAAACCTAAGTATAATCACCATTAAAAAATTTGCAATATTGCAAGGATATATTTTATGAATAATGAATATAAACTAACGAAATTCGTTCAAGCTGCTGGTTGAGCTGCAAAAATGGGTCCGGGTGATCTCAAACAAACTATTTGCAGTTTAACACCAAATGATGAAAGAATTTTAGTAGGTTTTGATACAAGTGAAGATGCTAGTGTTTATCAAATAAATGAAACACAAGCAATAGTTCAAACACTTGATTTTATTACACCTGTTGTTGATGATCCATATATTTATGGACAAATAGCTGCTGCAAATGCATTAAGCGATGTGTTTGCCATGGGAGCTGATGTTAAAACAGCTATGAATATCGTAGGTTTTGACAAAAAGAATATCTCGAAAGAGGCTTTAGGTCTTATTTTAGAGGGTGGAAATGAAAAAATAAAAGAGTGTGGTGGTGTACTTTTAGGTGGACACACAATTGAGTCTCCTGAAATGTATTATGGCTTATCAGTTACAGGAATGATTCATCCAGATAAAATAATCAGAAACAACACTCCACAAATTGGTCATGTTTTAGTTTTAACAAAACCTCTTGGAATGGGAATTTTATCAACAGCTATTAAAAGAGATTTATTGCCTTTAAATATCATGAAAGATTGTGCAAAAATAATGGCAAGTTTAAACTACTTACCATCAAAAATAATGAGAAAATATGAAGTAAGTTCTTGTACAGATATTACAGGATTTGGACTTATGGGTCATGCTTTAGAGTGTACAAATGAATTTGTAACTTTTAGCATAAATTGTAGTTCTGTACCAATTGTTTTTGAAGCGATAGATTTAGCAAATAACGATGTAATTCCAGGTGGAACAAAAAGAAATATGAAATATGTAGAAGATAAAATCACTTATATGAATAATCTGCCTACACACTGTAAAGCCTTACTTTGTGATGCTCAAACTTCAGGTGGATTATTAATTGCTATGAAAGAAAAAGATGCAAATGAATACATTAAAGAGATTGAAGAGTTAAGTTTTGGATACGCAAGTATTATAGGACATGTGATTCCAAGGGGAATTACTCCTATAATTGTACACTAAGAAGGAAAAAGTTAAAGCTTTTTCCTAAAATTATTTACAAAGAGTTGAATCCTCTTCACATAATGCTTCAAGATTATTTTTTGCTTCTGCATGTCCTTGAGCTGCTGCTAATTTGTAATATTTAACTGCTTTTTTAAAATCTTGGTCAACGCCTATAGCATTTTGATACATTGTCCCTAGATTATATTGAGCTTCTGCATATCCTTGATTTGCTGATTTTTCAAACCATTTTAAAGCTTCGTTATCAGATTGAACTGGTGCAGAACCAGTTGCAAACATATTTCCCAACTCATTTTGAGCTTTTGCATTACCTTTTGAAGCTGTCTCTTGTAAAACTTCAAATTTTGATTTTGTATCTGGAGTTTCAGAAGTTGTTGAAGTTTCTGTAGCTGTTGAATTTGCAGGAGTTATTAATGTTTCTCCCGTTACAAAAGTTTCCGAACTAGATGATTGAATAAAAAATACAATTCCTAATAATATAATTAAAACTATCAAACCTAAAACTATTTTTTTCATTTATTTTCCTAAATTATTTATATGAGTTGTGGAATTATACATCTTTTTTCTAACATATTAAAAAGTTTTGAACAAATGATTTATTATTTACATAATTTAGTAAAATCTTTTTTACCTAAATTAAGCTATGTAGTATTTCTAATAAGATATAATTTTTGAATTTTAAGTGGCGAGAAGGTGTAGGAATCGAACCTACCACGGCGTATTACACATAAACCGTCAATCAGGGTTGAAGCCTGTGGTG
>JBBRXF010000128.1:0-6373 GCA_038248665.1 Campylobacterales bacterium
AGTTATTTTCATAATCAAAAGCATCATCTTTTATTATCTCAATTTTATGTTCATTTACATAACCATCAACTAACGCTTTAAATTGTGGGAAAAAATTATCATCAATTTTAAGATTTAATGTTTTCATTTTTTCTCCTTTTATTGATAAATTTTAACATAACTTTCTATTTTTTTAAAAGCTTCTTTATTTATTTCATAAATTTTCGGAATTTCATCAACATCTAATAAATCACTATTTTTATCTCCAAATAGAGATTTTATATCATAGTTTTTTGCTTTAATGAATTGATAATTTTCTTCTTTTTGATTATCAGCTAAAACAAGTCTTATTTTTTCCCAATCATCATAAAAATACTCTTGTAAAAGTGGGATGATTTTATTTTTAAAAATATTTTCTAACTCTTAAATTGTTTGATTATCTTTTAAAGATATAAAATAAGCATGCCCAATTGTATGATCTCTATCATATAAATATTCTACTCTTTGATTTATAATTTCAAGAAGCTTATAAATTTCTATTTCTTCAACTTTTATATCTTTTAAAACTTCTAAATCTGGCAACATTTCTATAAATTCAAATCTTCTTCTTAAAGCTGTATCCATTAAAGCAATACTTCTATCAGCGGTATTCATTGTGCCTATTATATAAAGATTTTGTGGAACTCCAAACTCATCACCACTATATGGAAGTTTTACTTTTATTTCTTCATCTGCTCCTATTCTTTTTGATGGTTCAATTAAAGTAATAAGTTCTCCAAAGATTTTTGAGATATTCCCTCTGTTGATTTCGTCGATTATTAGGATGTAGTTTTTAGTTTGGATTTCATCACTTGAATTTTTTATAAAAGTTTTTTCTTCTGAAAGTATTTCTTTCCAGTCACTATATCCATTTGATGCTCTGCCTAAAATTACTGATGAGGATGCACTCATACTTTGAAAAGTATAATCTTCTTCTAAAATATAGAACTCATCATATTCAATCTTTTTTACTTTTGATAAAACTTCATTCTTTAATTTTTTATTTGGAAATGAATTTGAATCAGCTTTTCTTATCTTTGAACCTTTTAATACTCTAAAACTATTTTCATCATCTTTTATCATTTCTGCTTGAATATTTATCATTGGAGCATTAAGATTAAATCTTTTCTTAGATTCTTTGAAAATTTGTTTTTTTATTGTTGAATTAGTAAATGCTTCCGTAGAAAGTTTTTTAAAGATACCATCAGAAATAGCATAAATCATTTCATTGCCATCTTCGTTACCTTCTTTACCAATAGGAATAGCTTTTATCCCCTCAACAAACTCTTCATATCCATAACTTTGATGAAATGTTACAAACTCAATTTGTCCAGCTTTTTTATACTCTTCAAATTTATCTTTTAAAGCTTTTCTATCATCTTTATTTTCTCGAAAAAAGTCATTGTCAATAATCTTTAAGGCTTCATTTATAGTATTAAAAGTTTTTCCAGTTCCTGGAGGTCCAAAAAGGATTTGATTTTGTGGTTGAGATACAGACAATTTAGATTCCTTATTTACAAATTTAATAATATCCTCAAAAAATTCTTTTTTAATTCTTGCACTACTTTGCTGATTATAATATCCTTTTAATAATTCTTTTGAATTTAATTTATCTATAATCTTATTTTGTTTAAATAAATTATTTATTACTTTTAAATTAATTCTAAATGTATCATTTTCGGAATAAGAAACTCTATTTTTTCCATCTTTTATAACTTCAAAAATAGCATATATACCAGCTTCTAGTTTTTCAACAATTTTTCCATTAAGTAATGTTCTTCTCTCTTTGCTTCGACCATCTTCCCCGACTTTTATTATCCCCAAATCTCCAATTTTTATATCTTTAAAATGACTTTCTTTAACCCTCCAATTTTCTTTTTTAAGATTAAATAGCATGTCATTTACTTTAGCATTTTCTTGATCCTTAGAACCAAACCATTCATCAGGATTACATAATAATAACCAATAATTTTTTTCATTCATTAAGTTTTCTCATTCATTAAACTAATATCCCTCAAAACAAACTCTACTCTACTACTTTCACAATAATCAATAAACAGCTGGAAATATTCATCAACCTCATCTTTATCATATCCAGCAAGACTAATTACAACTTTTCTAACACTTTCTAAAATCTTTGGCAGTGATGCAAAATCTAGATGTTCTGGCATTTTTTTCATAGTATCTATTAAGTCATTTTCGCTGCAAGTAGCAGTTAGAACTCTTTTATATTTTTCTATTGACTTTGGATATAGTAAATCTAGAGCTTCTACAACCATCGCTTGGCTCATAGAGGGAAATCCTGGTGTGAAGAAAAATCTATCTTCTAGGTAAAATCCGGCTACGTTATTTACTACATTTGTAAGAAGTTTTGCGTTTATTGGTAAATATGCCATGTTTATTCTGTGAGGATAGGCTTCAGAACCAAATTGATTTAGGATTCTAGTTTTTGCTTCTTCGTGAAATTCCATTTTTCCATTTGTGAAAGCCTTTGCAGCAACCTCTCTTGTGTAATCATCGGGAGTTGCACCAATTCCTCCAAAACTAAACATTACAGAATTTGGATCAGATTTTATTAGAGTAAAAACATCTAACATAAGTTTTGTGTCATCACCTATTACAAAAGAGGCCTTTTGTTCCCAACCTCGAGATAAAAGTTGTTGGTTCAAAAATGCAAAATGGGCATCATTACGACGCCCATTTAAAAGTTCAGTTCCGATTATTACGCTATAAAAATTTACTTTTTTTTCAAGCATAACTTAGATTTTCGATTGGATATATTCATCCATTTCAGTTACAATTTTTTCAATTGTTCTTTCACCATCTATTTTTTTTAATAAATTTTTTGCTGTATAAAATTCTTGAATTTGTGCTAATGGTTCAGCATAAACTCTCATTCTATTATTGAATACGTCAACACTATCATCAGTACCTCTTGCTCGTCCTAAAACTCTATCCCGTGCAACTTCTTCAGATACATCAACTTCAATACAGTTTACTAATTTTACTTCACTCTCATTTGCTAAGTATTTATCTAATTCAACCATTTGTTCAACACTTCTTGGATAGCCATCAATAATTATTACATCAGTTGGTGCATTTTTAATAGCTCCCAAAATCGTCTCAATTGCAATACCAATTGGTACGATATTCCCAGCACTAATGTAGGTCTCTATAATTTGACCTCGTTCACTTCCACTTGAAACTTCAGCTCTAAACATATCTCCAGTTGAATAGTGAGTAATATTATGATGTCTTACAGCAATTAGTTCTGCATCTGTGGTTTTACCGCTTCCTGGCGCTCCAATAATTAGAAATAATTTTTTCATTTATGCCCTTAGTTGAATTTATGAGAGATAATTGTATCAAAAATCATTTAAATTCTTTATGTAGTATTATAACCTTATGAAGTATTAAAACCTTTTTCTATACAATACGAAAAAAACTAAGGAAACGAAATATGAATTTAATGCTATTTGGTGCACCAGGTGCAGGTAAAGGGACACAAGCAAAGTTTTTAATTGAAAAATATAATATTCCACAAATCTCAACTGGTGATATTTTAAGAGCTGCAATTGTTGATAAAACAGACATGGGAATGGAAGCAAAAAAATTCATGGATGAAGGGAAATTAGTTCCTGATTCAACTATTATTGGTATTATCAAAGATAGATTAGCTGAAGCTGACTGTAAAGATGGTTTCATTCTTGATGGTTTTCCAAGAACTTTAGCTCAAGCTGAGGCTTTAAATGAACTAATGAAAAATATGGGAATCTCTTTAGATAAAGTAATCTCTTTAAATGTTCCTGATGAATTAATCGTTGGAAGAATTACAGGAAGAAGAGTATGTGCTAAATGTGGAGCTTCTTTCCATGTTGAATTTAATCCTTCTAAAAAAGAAGATGAGTGTGACTACTGTGGTGGTGAATTAATTATCAGAAAAGATGACAATGCTGAAACTGTTATTAGCAGACTTGATGCATACCATACACAAACTTCACCACTTATTGATTTTTATACAAAAATGGGTGTATTTATGGAACTTGATGGAACAAAAGATGTTTCTGAAGTTACAACTGATATGTTAAACGCATTAGCGTAAAAACTCTTTTTACAAAAACAAAAAAGGCAACTATTACAAATAGTTGCCCTTTTTTTAACTACCTATTTTTTAAAACCTAACCTTGCATTCCTGTACTTGAACCTGAAGCACTTTTATTTTTTCCACCAAAACTATTTTTTGCAACAACAATCTCTTTTTGTTTCTCTTTTCTTCTTTGATCTTTTTCAACAAAGATTTTTTTCTTTGTAAATGGGTCGAGTTCTGTGTAATACATTACTGCTGAATAAGTCCCTGGAGTTGGAGTAAAAACTTGAGCTTGTTCTGGATTCATTTTTAATTCATGGGTTGTAAATTGTTTTAACTCATGCATATGCTTTTCTTCGCATCCAGGATGGGCTGCAATCAAATAATATGTTAAAAACTGTTGTTTGCCTGACTCTTTATTAAGTCTGTCATACATAGCTTTAAAATCAATCAGTGTTTGTTTTCCTGGTTTTCCCATGTGGTGTAAAACTTCATCGTTTGTATGTTCAGGAGCAACTTTCATTTGACCTGAAATATGATGGTCAACCATCTCTTTTAGATATTCATATCCGTGTTTTTTATCAGCTGTTATTAAATCGTATCTAACACCTGAAGCCACAAAAGCTTTTTTGATTCCAGGAACTGCTCTAATATCTTTTAATAATTGAATATTTCTACTATGGTCAACTTTCATTGTTCGGCAAAGTCTATGGGCATCTACGCATCTTTTGTTTTCGATACAAGTTCCAAGATTTATCTTTTTTTTACACTCATAACCATACATATTTGCAGTTGGACCACCAACATCTGAAATAATTCCTTTGAAATCTTTCATTGTTGTAAAGTGTTTTGCTTCTTGTAGAATATTTGCTTCACTTCTTGTTCTAATAGTTCGGCCTTGGTGAGC
The DNA here is from genome assembly GCA_038248665.1 of Campylobacterales bacterium. GTDB lineage: Bacteria > Campylobacterota > Campylobacteria > Campylobacterales > Arcobacteraceae > Aliarcobacter. Next base: position 5,013 of record JBBRXF010000128.1, read on the forward strand.
TGCAATGGCACAGAAGTTACACTCTCCCCAACATCCATGATGTGTCATAATAGAAAATTTAATAGTTTCAAGACATTTAACTTTTCCATCTTTTGCATTGTATGGATGGGCATCCCTTTGATATGGGAAAGATGCGATTTTATCCATCTCTTCTTCTTCCATATGACGGCTTGGTGGATTTTGAATTAGAAATCTGCCATCAACTTCTTGGTATAAACCTTTTGAATAAATAGGGTCATTATTGTCATAAAAAGCTTTGAAAAGGTCGATATATTTCTCTTTATCTTTTAAACACTCATCATGTGATGGAATCTCTAAAAATGATTCTTCTGTTGGAGCTTCTTTTGCAATATAACAAAGTCCTCTTATTGTTCTTGGGTCTTTTCCCTCTTTTAGGTAATTTCCCAAATCAATAATAGCTTGTTCACCCATTCCATAAACCATATAATCAGCTTTTGTATCAAATAAAATTGGTTTTCTAAGTTTATTTGTCCAGTAATCATAGTGTGTAAGTCGTCGCAAAGATGCTTCAATTCCTCCAAGAACAATAGGAACAGTTCCTTTAAAATATCTTCTGATTAGATTTGTATAAACTAAAGTTGCTCTATCTGGTCTTTTGTTATTTTTTCCACCTGGCGTGTAATCATCACTATTTCTAAACTTTTTAGTTGCAGTATAGTTTGATACCATTGAATCAATACTTCCACCACTTACTCCCCAAAATAATTTTGGTTCACCTAATCTTTTAACATCAACATCACTATTTACATCTGGTTGGCCGATAATTCCCACACGAAGACCTATATCTTCAAGGATTCGTCCAACAACTGCAATTCCCATAAATGGGGAATCAATATATGCATCTCCAGTAATTAGGATAACATCTAGTTCATCCCAACCTCTTTGATTCATCTCTTCTTTTGTAGTAGGTAAAAATTTGTTTGGTTTATTAATATTACTCATTTTTCTTCTTTAAAATATATTAGTTTTTTCGTATTGTGCCCAAATATATTTTAACCCCTACTATGAGAAAATTTAAATCCTTTTTGTTAAGTTTTCATCTATTTTTTTAATATCTAAAACCATTGCAACTTTTGAATCTTCTTGGTCAGTAATTTCAACAATACTTTCAACTAAAGTTCCTGCTCCTAAGAAATGATTTTGAATATGTTGGATTGATTTTTCTTCTACAACACTAACTGTTTCTAAAGAAGAAACCAAAATCCCTACACAATGTTCAATATTATCTTTATCATATTCAACTAAAATGATATTTGTAAGTTTTTCATCTGTAATCTCTTCATTTACAAAATCTCTAATATCTAAAACTGCAACCAGTTTATCCTTATATAAAACCATTC
>JBBRXF010000129.1:0-6313 GCA_038248665.1 Campylobacterales bacterium
AATTGATGATGCAAGTGAAGTATCATTAAAAGCAATGATTAGTTCAAATAAAGTTAAACTCGATAATCTAACATTTTTAAAACATAGCCACAATATTAATGATTTAGTAAATAAAAAAACTGATGTAATTTCTGCATATATTTCAAAAGCTCCTTATACTTTGGAAAAAGAGGGTATAGAATATAATATTTTTGATCCAAAAAAATATGGTTTTGATATGTATAGTGATTTATTATATACAAATCAAAATCTTATTAATTATGATTTAAATACAGTTTTATTGTTTAAAAAAGCTTCTCTAAAAGGTTGGGAATATGCTTACTCAAATATGGATGAGAGTGCTAGTTTAATACTAAAAAAATATAATTCTCAAAACTTAGAAAAAGAAGAGTTATTATATGAAGCAAAAGAGTTAAAAAAACTTTCATATTTTAAAACTCCAAATTTAGGTGAAATTAGAAGAGATAAAATCCAAAGAATTTATGATTTATATAATGTTATGGGATTAGTAACAACACCTATAAACTTAGATAAATTTGTTTTTGATATAAATAATTTGATAAATTTTTCATTTTCTGAAAAAGAGACAAAATATATTGAAGAAAAAGATAGTATAAAAATGTGTGTAATGCCAAATAGTATGCCATATAGTGATATAAAAGATGGAAAACTTACAGGATATGTGGCTGATTATATAAATTTAATAGAAAAGAAAATAAAAAAACCAATAACTTTAGTTCCAACTAAAAGTTGGAGTGAATCTTTAGAGTTTGCAAAAAGTAAGAAATGTGATATTTTATCATCTGCAACAGATACAAAAGAGCGTGAGAATTATTTTAATTTTACAAAATCCTATTTAAATGTTCCTTTTGTACTTTTAACAAAAAATGAAACTTCATTTATGATGGATTTATCTTCATTAAAAGATAAAAAAATTTCAATTGTTGAAGATTATGCAATTTTAGATTTATTAAAAGAAAAATATAAAAATATAGAATTTGTTACAGTGAAAGATATTGATGAAGGCTTAGATAAAGTAGTAAATGGAGAAAACTTTGGTCATATTGATACAATTGCCACCGCTTGGTACAAGTTACAAACTAAATATTTAACTCAACTTTCTGTTTCAGCAAAACTTGATGAAACTGCTAATTTATCAATAGGTGTAAGAAATGACGACTCAATTTTATTTAATATTTTTCAAAAAGCAGTTTTAAGTATTGATAACTTTACAAAAGATGAAATGCTTAATAAATGGATTTCAGTTGAATATAAAAAAGAGTTTGATTACTCTTTTTTATGGAAAGTTCTTTTTGTTATTTCTATAATTATTATTTCAATTTTATATAGACAAAAGCTTTTAAATAAGTTAAATGATTCTCTAAAAGAAAAAGTTGAAGAGAAAACAAAAGAGTTGAGAAATATAAATAGTGATTTAGAAATTAGAATAAAAAAAGAAGTAGAAGAAAATCTGAAAAAAGATAGGCTTATATCTCAGCAACAAAAAATGGTTTCAATGGGGCAAATGATAGAAAATATTGCTCATCAATGGAGACAACCATTATCTTTAATTACAACAAGTGTTAGTGGTATTAAATTAAAAAAACAATTAAATGATTTAGATGATGAATTCTTATTTAATACAATTGACTCTGTTATAAATACATCAAAATATTTATCAAATACTATTGATGATTTTAGATACTTTTTTAAACCAGAAAAGGAAAAGCAAGATTTTTCTTTAAAACAGTGTTGCACTAAAACAATAGATTTAATACATTCAAATTTTTTAAATGAAGATATAAAAATTATTAATAACATAGAAGATATAAAAATCTTTGGATATGAAACAGAATTGATTCAAGTGTTAATAAATATTTTAAATAATTCTAAAGATGCCTTAGAATTAAGTTCAGATGAAAAACTTATTATTATTGATGTTTTAAGAGTAAATAATAAGGCAATTATTAAAATAAGAGATAATGCAGGAGGAATTCCTGAAAATATACTTGATAAAGTTTTTGAACCATATTTTACAACTAAACATCAATCTCGAGGTACTGGAATTGGACTATATATGTGTCAAGAGATTATTCTTAAACATATGAATGGTTATTTTGATATTTCAAATACACAGTTTGAATATAATGATAAAAAATATAAGGGAACTTTAGCTCTTATAACTCTTAATCTTGGGGAATAAGTAAAAAACTATTTTATCAATTTTGTAATAATCTTTGGATATAATTTAAACAATATAGATATTAGGAAAATTATTGAATTGGTTAGAAATTGATAAAAATCATGTTTGGCATCCTTACAACTCACTTCCATCAAAAACAAAATTATTACCAGTTAAAAGTACAAATAATACATCAATTTTTTTAGACACAGGTGAAGAATTAATTGATGGAATGAGTTCATGGTGGAGTGCAATTCATGGTTATAATAATCCAAAATTAAGTGAAGCCTTAAAAAAACAAGTTGATATTATGCCTCATATTATGTTTGGGGGACTTGCCCATGAACAAGCTAGTTTATTAGCTAAAAAGCTTTCAGATTTAACAGGTCTTCATAGTGTTTTTTTATGTGATAGTGGTTCAGTTTCTGTTGAAGTTGCACTAAAAACTGCAATTCTTTATCAAAAAGCTAAAGGTTTAAAAAAATATAAATTTTTAGCTTTAAAAAATGCTTACCATGGAGATACTTTAGGTGCAATGAGTGTTTGTGATCCAGATAATTCTATGCACAGTATTTATGGTACATATTTAAGTGAACATATTTTTACAAAAGCTCCAGAAATGGGCTTTGATAGTGATTGTTCAAATTCAATAATAGAGTTAGAAAAAAACTTTGAAGAAAATCATGAACAAATAGCTGGATTTATTCTAGAACCAATTGTTCAAGGTGCAGGCGGAATGAGAATATATAATCCTGAATATCTAAAAAAAGCTCGAGAGTTATGTTTTAAATATGATATTTTATTAATTGCAGATGAGATTGCAACAGGTTTTGGACATACGGGTAAAATGTTTGCAGTTGAACATGCAAATATAAAACCTGACATTATGACTGTTGGAAAAGGTTTAACTGGCGGTTATATGACAATGGCTGCAATGATTACTTCAAAAGATGTGAGTGATGTTATTTCAAATAGCCAAATTGGTGTTTTAATGCATGGACCAACTTTTATGGGAAATCCACTTTCTTGTAGTGTTGCAAATGCAAGTATTGATTTATTATTAGAAACTTCTTGGCAAAAAAATGTAAAAAATATTGAAACTATCTTTAGTGAAGAATTAGAGTTTGCAAAAGAGTTGGAACTTGTAAGTTCAGCAAGAAACATAGGAGCAATTGGAGTAATAGAACTAAAAGATGATTGTTACGCCCAAGAAATACAAGACTATTGTGTAAAAAATGGAGTTTGGATTAGACCATTTGGAAAATTAATTTATTCAATAGTTGCATATACTATAAATGAAGATGATTTAAGAAAAATAGTAAGAACAATGATAAATGCAATTAAAAGCATAAAAAAAGATAATAAATGAAAAAAGATAATTTAAAAAAACTTGTATCGAATTTACCAAAACATCCAAATGTTTTAGGTCGAGATAACTTTTTTAATAGTGCGGTTTTAATTCCATTGGTAAAAATAAAAGGTGAGTATCATCTTTTATTTCAAAAAAGAGCGGTACATATAAGACAAGGTGGAGATATTTGTTTTCCAGGTGGTGGTTTTGAAAAAGGAATTGATAAAGATTTTAAAGATACTGCACTTAGAGAGACTTTTGAAGAGTTGGGAATTCAAAAAAAAGATATAAAAATATTAGGACAACTTGATACTTATATGGCTCCAATTGGAACTATTATTGAATCTTTTGTTGCAAAAGTTAAGAAAAAAGCTTATGAAAATATGAAAATAGATTTTAATGAAGTTGAAAAAACTCTTTTAATTCCTATCTCTTTTTTTAAAGAAAATGAACCAGATGAGTACACTTTAGCCCATGAAATTCAACCATATAAAATTCATGAAAACGGTGAAAAAGAGATTTTTTTTCCAGTTGAAGAGTTGGGACTTCCTGAAACATATAGAAAACCTTGGGGAAATAAAAGACACAAAGTTTGGGTTTATAAATATGAAGGTGAAGTAATTTGGGGAATTACTTCGGTTATCATAAAAGAGTTATTAAAAAAATATTAGATAGTCATAACTGCCCAAGTTTCATCTTTTAGGGCAGTTGTTAAAAGTTCTCCTGTATGAGTTATCTCTATATTTAACTCTTCTAAAATAGAATTTGCTTCATAATCTTCAACACAAACAATACAAGCACTCATTTTTACACCTGTATTTTGTATTTTTTTTAGTTGTTCTTGTATTTGTAAATTATCTTTTGCTAGTTTTATAGATGGTCCCCAAAGCATTAAGTGGGCAGTTTTCCAATATCCTCTATCTAAAATCACAGATGAGTATAAAAGTGGGAATTTATTGGCAACTTCAATATCTCCATTTGTCCAAACAATTAGTAAATTATCTTTCATTTAAAAGGCCTTTAGTTATAATTTTCTTTAATTATATAATAAATTTAAAAAAGGTATAAAATGAATAGAATATTATTAGAAAATAGTGAGATATTCCCATCAAAAGTTGTGTGTATTGGACGAAATTATATTGAACATATTAAAGAGTTAAATAATGAAGTTCCTGAAGATATGGTATTTTTTATAAAACCAAACTCAGCTATTTCAGATAAATTAGTTTTTCCAAAAAATCAAAATTCTTGTCATTATGAAGCAGAAATTTCATTTTTAATTGAAGATAATAAAATAAGTGCTGTTGCTTTTGGTCTGGATTTAACTTTAAGAGAAGTTCAAAGTAAATTAAAAGAGAAAGGACTTCCTTGGGAGAGAGCAAAATCTTTTGATGGAGCAGCAGTTTTTTCTCATTTTGTAAGTTTTGATGGGAATATATCAAAACTAGGGATTGAACTTTATATAAATGGTGAATTAAAACAAAAAGGTGATTACTCTTTAATGATAAATAAACCAAATGAAATTATAAGTGATGCTAGAACTTTTCTTAGTTTTGAAGATGGAGATATTTTAATGAGTGGAACACCAAGTGGAGTTGGAAAGTTTTCTATTGGTGATGAATTTGTTGGTAAAATATTATTAGATAATGAAATTATTATAGAGTGTGATTTTAAAGTTATTTAATCAGGAATATGATTATTACGTTATAATATTTCTTATTTAATAAGGGTTTAAAATGAAACATCTGATTTTTATAATTCTTTTTATTAGTTCTGTTTTTGCTTCTGTAAATGAATATAATAAATCGATGTTTACCACTGAAGAGTTGCAATGGATAAAAGATAATCCAATTGTAAAAGTGGGGGCAGATTCCGATTGGCCACCATTTGAGTATGTGGATGATAAAGGCAATTATCAAGGAATTGCCTCTGAATATTTAGAATTACTTAGTGAATATACAGGTCTTAAATTTGAAGTAAATGCAGATGATTGGTATAGTGTAATATCAAAAATCAAAGAAAAAAAACTTGATATGTTAGCTTGTGTTGCAAAAACAGAAGATAGAGAAAAGTATTTAAATTATACAGTTCCATATTTAAATATAGATGTTGTTGTAATAGCTAAAAAAGAGCTCCAAATTAAAAATTTTGATGAGATAAAAAATTATACAATTGCCGTTCAAAAGGGCAATTTTGTATATGAAAATCTAATTAAAAGATACCCTAACATTAAATTCATTTTTGCTACATCAAATAAAGAAGCTTTTGAAATGGTTTCTTATGGAAAAGCTGATATTTTTATTGGAAATATGCCTGTATTTTCTTACTTTGTTGAAAAAGAGTTATATACAAATATTGAAGTAAAATTCAAAGCTGATTTTGACAAAATTGATTTATCGATGGCTATTTTAAAAGAGAACGAAACTCTATTTAATATTATTCAAAAAGTTATGCCATTAATAATAAAAAATGAAGAAGAGAAGATAAATAAAAAATGGATATTTCAATTAAAAGAAGAAAAAAAATCAATTAGTTTTACAAAAGAGGAAATTGATTGGATAAAAGCAAATCCAAAAATAAAAATTGCAGGTGATGCTTTTTGGCCTCCTTACTCTTTTTATGATGAAATTGGCGAATATATAGGAATTGTTCCTGATTTAGTAAATGAAGTATTCAAAAATAGTGGGCTTAATTTAGATTACATAAAAACCAACTCTTGGTCTGATACGATTGATTTAATAAAAAACAAAAAACTTGACCTAATTGATGCCATATCATAT
>JBBRXF010000130.1:0-6275 GCA_038248665.1 Campylobacterales bacterium
CCCATATGATAAAGATGGAAATTCAAAAAAATTAATACATAGTCAAATTAAATCAACGAAAAAACTTTATGAATTAAGAAAAGAACGAAAAAAGAATCTCTCAAAACTTTTTGAAGATTTTGGATTTGCTAAGAAAGAAGATTTTCTAAATCAAGAAAAGGAAAATCTATTTATAAATAAATGGGGATTAAGAGCAAAAAAAGCTTTTGAAGAAAAATTAACATTTCAAGAACTTTTTTCAATTTTATATTTAATCGCAAAACATAGAGGTTATAAATCTCTTGATACAGATGATTTACTTGAAGAATTTTGTGAAAAATTAGGATTAAATCAAGAAAAAAAGAAAGATAATGGAAAAGATAATGAAAAAGGTAAAATAAAACAGGCTTTAAAAACTATTGAAACCTTAAAACTACAATTCCCTCAAAAAACAATTCCTCAAATAATTTATGAAGTTGAAATACAAAAAGAAAATCCAACATTTAGAAATCATGATAATTATAATTATATGATAAGAAGAGAATATATCAACGAAGAGATAAAAGCATTAGTTTTATCTCAAGAAAAGTTTGGTTTATTTGATAAAAATTTTGATTCAAAAGCTTTTATTGAAAAACTTATAGAAACTATTGATGACCAAAAGGAATCATCAAATGATTTATCATTATTTGGAAATTGTGAATATTTAAAAAATGAAAAAGTAGCACATCAATATTCATTATTAGGTGATATTTATAAAATGTATCAATCTGTTGCCAATATAACATTTAATTCAAATCCAACTATAAAAATTTCAAAAGAACAAATTAAATTAATTGCTAATGATTTTTTTGACAAATTAAAAAATGGTAAAAATATTAGTGATATAAAATACAAAGAGATTAGAAAGATTTTAAAATTAAGTGATGATTTTAAAATTTTTAATAAAGAAGATAGCTATAAATCTAAAGATAAAACACAAGAAAATAGTATTACTAAATTTCATTTTGTAAACAATCTTTCAAAATTTGATAAAGATTTTATTAAAAGTATTTTAGAAAAATCAAACAAATATGATATTTTAAAAGAAGTTTTTGATGTTTTAAGGGATGAGAAACAACCAAAACCAATTTATGATAAATTAAATAACATATTTTCAAAATACGATTTAATAAAAAATGAATCTATCAAAAACAATACTATTTTAGAACTAATCAAAAATAAAACTGGAAGTAGCTTAAGTATATCTCATCAAGCTATGATAAATATTATTCCATATTTTGAGGATGGTTCTACGATTGATGAAATTAAACAAAAATTAAATCTAAGTAGAGAAGAGGATTATTTATCATATAAAAAAGGAATTAAATATTTAAGTGTTGCACAATTTGAAAATAACAATAACTTACCTATAAATAATCATCCTGTTAAATATGTAGTAAGTGCAGCATTAAGACTTATAAAACATCTTCATGTTACTTACGGAGCTTTTGATGAAATAAGAGTTGAGAGTACAAGAGAATTAAGTCTTAATGATGAATCAAAAAGAAATATTGACAAAGTAAATAGAGAGAATGAAGCAAAAATTACAGCTATTTTAGAAAATATAGAATATCAACAAATAGCTCAAACCTATGGGAAAAAGCTTGAAAAATATGCAAGAAAGATTTTGATATGGGATGAACAAGAGAGATTTGATATATATAATGGGAAATCAATAGGCTTTGGAGATATTTTTTCAAATAGTGTTGATATAGACCATATAGTACCACAAAGTCTAGGTGGACTTAGTGTAAAACATAATTTAGTTTTAGTACATAGAGATACAAACTTACAAAAATTAAATCAATTACCATTAAATTTTATAGCTGATAAACAAGGATTTATAGATAGGATTGAATATCTATTTAAAGAACATAAAATCTCATGGAAAAAAAGAAAAAATCTATTAGCAACGAATCTTGATGATACATATAAAGATACTTTTGAAAGTAAAAGTTTAAGAGCTACAAGTTATATTGAAGCACTAACTGCTCAAATTTTAAAAAGTTATTATCCATTTCCTAATCAAACAAAAAACTCAATGGAAGTAAGACATATTCAAGGAAGAACTACTTCAAATATTAGAAAGCTTTTAAAAGTAAAAACAAAAATAAGAAATACAAATATTCATCATGCAATAGATGCTATTTTAATTGGACTTACTAATCAGTCGTGGCTTCAAGAATTATCTAATACTTTTAGAGAAAATATGGGTGTAATAGATGATGTAGCAAGGCAGAATATTAAAAAAGTAATCCCACTTATTGAAGGAATTGAACCCAAAGAGTTAATAGAAATGATAGAAAATAATTATAACGCTTATGGAGAAGATTCTATTTTCTATAAAGATATTTTTGGAAAAACGAAGGCTGTAAACTTTTGGGTATCTAAAAAACCTATGGTTTCAAAAATTCATAAAGATACAATTTATAGTAAAAAGCCAAATGATTTTTATACTGTTAAAGAAAATATTTTAAATCAATTTATAGCTTTAAAAGTAAATAATGATACTAAGGCAAATAAATTTTATGAAGATTTTAAAAAGAATATATTGGAAAAAATGTATGTTTATAAAACAAATCCAAATGATGTAATTTGTAAAATTGTACAAAATAGAGCTTATGATATAAAAGAATTATTAACTTCTTTTGAAACAATAGATAAAAAAGACAAAGAAGCATTAAGTGAAGCAAAACAAAAACTTGATACCTTGATTCATAATCCTTTATTGGATAACAATAATAAACCAATAAGAAAAGTGAAGTTTTATCAAACAAATTTAACAGGGTTTAATATAAGAGGTGGATTAGCTACAAAAGAAAAAACGTTTATAGGATTTAAAGCCTCTTTGAAAAATGATAAATTATTTTATGAAAGAATAGATGTGGCAAATAAAAATAATATAAAAGATAATGATTTCTTAATTATTAGGAATAATTTAATTTGTATCAATTTTAAAAATAAAAATTTATTAGGTTTTGTTGAATCATTTGATGAAAATACTAACAAAATCAGAATGTATGATTCAAGATATCCTAAAAGATTAGAAAATCAACCTGAAAGATTTAAAGTAGCAAGTGGCAAAGGTAGAAAAGAATTTGGAATTGCAGGTGCTATTGGAATTATAAAACTAAACCTTGATATTTTAGGAAACATTAACTCTTATCAAATAATAGGCACTATACAAAATGAACTTTATAGTTTTTTTAAAAAACTTAAAAATGATAAAGGAAACTTACCTATCAATACTTAGAACTAAGTAAAAGATAAAAATCTTCTCGGACAAGTACATCTCTTCCCAAAAACAAACTTTTAGAATGTAAAATAATTTGCTTAATCTCTTAAAATATAAGTAATTTTTTCCTTTGAATAACTTTAGTTCTCTTTCCCTTCACAAAAGGCTTAATATCTTTTTGATGTATTCATACGTATTTGAGGTTATGAATAATTGTCACAAAATCATAAAAATAAATATTTTAATAAGACTTCCATATTTTATAACTTAAGGTTGTAAGTAATAAGAATTATAATATGATTACTTCTATTTATCCAAAAAAGGGGTGATGAAAATCATCACCCTAAAGTAAGTTACAGATTTTTGTAACCTTAATTTAATACCCCTATTAAATAACTATTCGCAATAATTAAAAAAAAATTTTATAATTTATATACTTAAAATAATATTATTTTATTGTTTTTGATATCGATTAAACAACTATATGTTACAATACTTTAAGAACGATAGAATTAGTTTTAATACCCCATATTAAATGACTTTCTCAATTTAAAGCAAAATTTATTAGAAATAAGATTAAAAAAATAGCTCCTAAAAAGAAAAGGTTAAATTCCTTTTTAGGAGCTATTTTTTTAATCTTTGTATAGAATATATACAATAAAAGTATTTATAATTTGTTTATTTACTGTTATAATTTTTTTGTTCTTCTAAAATAAATCTTTTTCAGTAATGAAAATTTTTATAAATAATAATAAGGAAATATTATGAAAAAATTAAGTTTAGTAGCTTTATTGGCTCTAGGTGCTCTGGGTTCTGTATCAACAATACAAGCAAATGAATTGGAAGTTAGTGGTAATATTGGAGCAGCTTCAAATTATATTTGGAGAGGTATGACGCAAACAAAAGATAAATCGTCTGTTAATGGTGGAGCTGACTTAAAATATAATGGTTTTTATGCAGGTACTTGGGCTTCAAATGTAGATTTTGGTACACAAGCAAATTTTGAAGTAGATGCATATGCTGGTTACAGTAATACAATTAATGATCTTTCTTATGATTTTTCTTATACTAAATATATGTATCCTGATTCAAAAGATGAATCAGATTTTGATGAAGCAAAACTTGCGTTAGGTTATACTCTTGGAGATTTAACATTAGGTACATCTTATTCACAAGCAATGTATCAAGAAAAAGGTGGTCATAAACCATTTTATATTGAAGGAACTGCATCATATGACTTTAAAATCTTAAGTTTAGATACTAGCTATGGGGATTATGAAGATGTAGGAAGTAATTATACAGTTGGAGCAAGTAAATCTGTTAAAGTAGAAGGACAAGCAATTAAATTGGCACTTGTTTATGCTTCATTTAATTCAGATGATTCAAATTTACTACCAAATGAAAAGAATTTATTTGTAACAGCAAAATATTCTTTTTAAAAAATGCATGAGTTGACTATTAAAGTCAATTCATGTAAAAATAAAACAACTACTTTTTACTTGCCATGATAAAAAATAGCTCAAAAGAAGTATAGGAAACTTCATTACTATAGTTATTTATAAATATCTGTAAAAAACTTCCAAATTTCAAATCAAATAATGTAGTAAATAACGCTATTAAGTTTTATAATTTATTTAATTCTTGTTGCAATAAATCGAAAAAGAGTAAATAAAATGAGAATATTGTTGATAAAACTATAGGTTTATGTTTAAAGATGTTTAAGTAAAGAATTATATTTTAATTTATTATGACATTAAAGGTTCATCATGTCTCTTATAAAGATTATAACTTCAATCCAAAAAAAAGAGTTTGAAGAACCACCAATTCTAAATCAAGAATTAAAAAATGAGATTTTTAAATTACCAAATGAATTAGAACAACAAGTTTATTCTTTTAATAACAGTAACAATCAAATTCATTTTATTTTAATGTTTGGATATTTCAAAATCGCACATAAATTTTTTGATTCAGCTACATACTATGAGGAAGATATTGAATATGTAATTTCTAAATTTAAACTTGATGATAATTCATATTCATCTAATATTGGGTACTTCTGCATAAAGGTACTAAATGGTGCCAAGTCCTTTAAACAAAGCTTAAAGTTTTTAGGATTTTATATTTTAATAAATTCTCCAAAATATTATCAGGAATTAGGTTATCAAGTCTTACCAAAAAGAAAGATCAATATAGAAATTATAGAAGAAAATTGGGATAATATTTTAAGATTTATACTTACAATTAAATCAAGAAGAACAACTGCATCACAACTTTTAAAAAGACTTACTTCTTATTCAAAACATCATAAACTTTTTACAGCAATTAAAGAGTTTGGTAAAATTATAAAGACCGATTTTTTACTTACATATATTGATGATGTTGGTCTTCGTCAACGAATTGAAAAACAACTAAATAAAGTTGAATCTGCTAATAGATTTTCAAAAGCAGTATTTTTTGGAAATAATGCAGAATTTATATTTGCTACACAAGAAGAACAAAATATAGCAAATAACTGTAAAAGACTTATACAAAATGCAGTAATACTTTGGAATTATCTTTACATTGATAAAAAACTTCAAGAAGCAAAATCACAATCACAAAAAGATGAAATAATAGAAGCTATAAAAAATAGTTCTATAGTTCACTGGAGTCATATTAATTTTTATGGTACATATGATTTTACAAAAATTGATAAAAAAGTAAATGCAATGATAAGTTAAAATATAACTCTATATTTCAACGAGGAATGATTTTTTAATTGAAAGTTGTATCAATATAAGGAAAAACTATTTATAGGGCTATTCTAAGAATTAGGATATATCAAATTAAGCTATATTTAAGAACCGTGGCGCATTTTGTACCTTTATGTAAATATAGCCGTGCGACAAGAAGTCGCTTAGTTTGATGTCGGGTGGCACCGATAAAATATTCTGTTGTTTTCTCCCTATTTGTTGGTGCATTGTTGGTAACGATGGTGTGCTAAGCAACAAAGAAATGATTGGATAAATTCTAAATGCAA
>JBBRXF010000131.1:0-6240 GCA_038248665.1 Campylobacterales bacterium
AACTATTGTTCTTGAATCACTATATGGAGAATCTGTATATGGTTTTGGAAACAGATATACTCTTTGTGAAATTCCTATCCATTTGATTAAAGCTTCTTTTAGAGTTTTTATCATTGGAACAACTCTTGTTTTTCCAGTTTTGTGCCAGATTCTACACCTTTTCTGATTGATCGTTGAATAGTGATAGTATTATTCTCAAAGTCTATATCTTCAAGTTTTAAAGCTAGTATTTCGCCTGTCCTAGCTCCTATTAGAAGGGCAACATGCATAAATGTATTTATAAATGGAAAATCTATTTTATCTTTTACTGTTCCATTTTCGCAAGTATCATTTAGTATGATATTTCTTTCCTCTTTTGAAAAATATTCTGTACTTTTATCTTTTGGTTTAGTAAAAAGTTTTGAACTCCTTTTTACAAAGCTTATAGGATTTGATTCAATATATTCATTTTCACAAGCATAATCCAACACTCTTTTAACCACATAGTACTTTTTATTAAACCTACTTTGAGATAGTTCTTGCTCTGCAATCTCGTTTACCCATGCTTTAATATCTTTAACTTTAATCTCTTTTAATGGTAATTTTCCAAAGAATGGTAAAACATCTGATTTTAGAATATTTTGATAATCCTTTGTACCATCAAGTTTACCTCTATCTGCTTCTGCTTCTTTTAGTGCTAAATGTGCAACATCTTCAAACAACACTATCTCTTTATTTTCTAAAGTATTAAATAACCCCTCGTAGTGTTCTTGTGCTAAATCAAATTTATTCTTTTCAATAGATTTTAATGTACTTGGGGTTACTTTTATTCCTGTACTACATCTAAAACGATTACCAACTTTTCCTTTTGGTAGCTTTACATTTGGTTTTGTTCTATAATCTAATTTAATAGAACCATCTTCTTCAAAAATCCTAACAGATTTTATAAATTGGTTTGTGTTTAATATTTTCATAATCAATCCTTTATTTTATTACTTCTTACTTCTAATATATTGTTTTAACTGCATAAATCCCGAAGGATTTACGCATCTATTTCCACAAGTTCAGCATTCATTATTAATCTCAATTCTTTATAGACTGAATTATTTTTTGCAAGAATATCAGCTTCATCTTTTGAAAAAAGAATTTCATCTTTATCACACTCTAATTCTCTACACATCCACTCTAAATGAGCTTCATTGTCGCAAAAATCTTTTAGTGTTTCTTTGTTTTTTGAAGCACTAAGCAAAATATTTTTATCAATTTTTTTCATTTCATTTTTCCTATTATTCATTTTTTTATCAATTTTTATATTTTTACTGCAAAAAAGACACCCGTACCCGCCCATAAATTTTTATGGGTGGGTATGGGCAAAAAAATCATCATTTTTTATTCATAATCATCATCAGTATTAGGTTCAAAACCAGTTTCATTTTTCAGTTTATTTTTTACAATTCTGAAATATTTTGAAGAATTTTTATATGCTATAAAGCCCATATGTTCTAATTCATGACTCAAATATGATGAAGAATATGGATTATGCCCATGAGTATTACACCAATTTTTAAAAGCACCAAATAATTCTATTAGTGAAGTACCTGTTTTAAAACTTTCATCAACTGCTTCATATTGTTCTTCTTCTATAAAACTTGCAACATGATTAGATGATTCTTTATAAGTGTTCATTGCTTCTTTCATTGCAAGTGCTTCTGTGAATTTTCCTTGTTTATTTAATCTTTGCATACCTTTTATTGCAAAATTTAATATTGCTGGTAGTTCATTTGCTATAACTTTTGATTCAAGGTCATAGTCTTTATCTTCATCTTTTATGATATTTTTAAAAGGAACTAGAAGTAATCTTCTATAAAATCCAAATGAATTATCTCCATTATGAAATGGCAATTTGTTAGTTGCCACAAAAAGCTTTGGTAAATTTTCTATTGTATAAATATCTTTGAATAAGTACTTACCAAGAACTGGTTCTCCACTTACAATTTTTTTAAAAGCTGAAGTTTCAAGACCATTTCTCTTAGCATCACTACTTATATTTAATAATTTACCATCCATTAATGCACATTTGAGCATATCACCCATATCAGTTATTTCAACAACTGATATATTTTCAACACCAAATAAAGCTTTAGTTATATTAATAAGTGTACTTTTTCCATTTGAACCATCACCATATGCGAAAAATGCTTTTTCATATTTTTTAGAATTGTTATCTAAAACATATCCTAAAAATTCCCCTAAAACATCTATTAAATCTTCATCTACAAGAGATGTTTTTAAAAATTTATCAAATACTGGTGATGTTGCATTTTCATCATAATCATAAGGTAATTGATAAGTAAAGTTATATTTTTCATCATGAGGTAAAACTTCAATTTTTCCATCTTTATGAATTGCTAATACATTTGATTTCATATTTATGTATGTTACATTTGAATTCTTAGGAATATATAATTCATGGAACTCTGTAAATAATTCATTCAATACTGCACTAATTAAATTACTTGGTACAGCTCTAACTGCATTAAATTTCATTATTAGTCTTTTGATATAATTTTCTGCTTTCGCCATTGAATTTATTGGAATATATCTTCCATTATAATAAATCCAAATTCTACCAGCAGAGGCAATAATCTTATAAGGAGTTTGTTTTAATATTTCATTACAATACTCCAATGGTGTTCTTTGTATAACTTCACCCTTTTTGTCTTTTTTTGCTTCTAATTTATTTACCTTTTCAATAATTTCTGCGAAAACATGATTTAATAATTCTCTTTCATTCATTTATTATCCTTAAATAATAATCCATCAACACCACATGAAACGCATTTTGCGTATACATTATTGGTATTTAGATAGATAAAACATGAAGGGTTTTTATCTTCATGATTTGGGTTTAAAAAGCAATGACAAGAGATTGCACTATTACTAACTTTAATATTGTTAATAATATAATCCAATGTATTTATTGCTTTAATGCCATTTTGGTAATAAGCAATTTGAGTGTTCAAATCTAAATCAATTCGTTTTACTTCACTATTTGTTTTAGATTTCTCTGAAAAAATCTTTGAAGAAGGAATGTTTGCCGACATAACTTCTTCATCATTACATACCAATTCATCAAACTTATTTATATCAAAGTACTCTTCTCTAGCACTATAATAAACTTCCTGCTTAGGATTAGGACTGTAATATCTAGCAGGGTCACTACAAGCTATATCAGCCCTATAAAACCTTGTTAAAACTCTCATCAACCTACTATAATAATCCATATCAATTATTGTGTGATTTAGAGGTAAAATCACTCTATATCTATCAGCAATTAATCCTTTTTTATCTACTTGATGGGATTTTGTGGTAACTATCAAAGATTTGAACTCTTTGAAAGTTTCTATCCCTTCTTCAAGTGTTTGTCCATCATCAATATCTAGGATAATAGTAGATACACCTTTTGCGGAAATATTGTTTCTCTTACCATTTTTAAATTTTGTTGCACTATATTCATATAGTGCAGTAACTTTAGAAATATCTTCCCAATTACCAGTAGTCCATTTTAAATTATTGGCATGAGGTAAAGAATCGATATTTATTGAAATTCGGATCAAAAATTCATGCATTGAATTCCTTTTATTTTCTTTTTCTAGCTTATAAATCATATTTCTTTTAGCTAGAAGCTTTAACATTGAATTTTTAAAGATCGTAACAATTAGTACTAATTGATAATGAAATTATAAATGATATTTTTCTAGTTTATTCGCTATAAAGTCCATTAATAGGGAATTTATACACATATATATGAAGTAGTACCATTAAAGCTTGTTAGTAGTTCTAAGGTAAGTATTGGTACTATTTGCTATATATAATTGGGTGGATTTATGAAAGATTTTAGATATAAAAATTATAAAAAAATACTTTTTGAGGAGAAATTGAGTGAACCACTTAAATTTTGTCCTTATTGCAGAGTAATTTTTAATAGTACAAAATACTATGAATATACAAATGATAATAAATATAAATGTTTATCTTGCGATAAGGAAGATATCTCTCACGATACATATACTAGTCAACAAAGAAATGGACAAAATTATAAAATAAATGGTAAAAATGATAAAAAGGAAATTAACGCTTTTATTTTGAAAGAAATATTGAAGTTAATTAATGAAGGTTTTAGTCAAGAACAAATTTATGCAATAACTCACTTTTCAAGAATTAGAATTGCTAAAATTGTAAATAGAGATAACACAGAAAAAGAAATACATTATTCTAAAGAAGCTTTTTTAAATAATTATTTGAAAATAGATTTAGCATTGATAGAAAAAGTTTGTAAAAATGAATTTTTGAGCGGTGAGGATAAAAAAATATTGGTTATTGCATCTTTGGAATTCGGTTGTAGTTTTGATTTTATAGCAAAAGTTTTTCAACTAAGCAAACGAGAAATCAGCACTTACAAAAAGAAATTATCAGATGATGATTTAAAAAAATTAATTAGAAATAAAAAACAATATCAAATACAATATATTGATAATCCTTCTTCAATTGGTTATAACATAAGTATAAAAAAATTAATAGTAAAATAGTAATAATTTGAATCCGTACCCGCCCGTGAATATGGGTGGGTACGGGTGATATTTTTTTATAAAATTACTTCAAAAATCTTAGTAAAATCATAAATTAAGACATTTTTTAGGTAGAGAAGGAATCATAGAATTACTTCTTATATAATATTTCAGAAATTTAAATCATCAAAATTAAACTTCATTTAACTACAATTAATTTGCTAAATATTTTTACTACATTTAATTGTTATCATTTTTAACTTTTAATGGTTCAAATATGTTTAAATATACATCTTCAGCAACTTCATCCCAAATATATTCATCCCCACCTATTGTAAATAAACCACCAAATGAAATGACTGGTCTACTAATAAAAGTATCTACAATCTTATTATCTTCTTTGATTG
Source organism: Campylobacterales bacterium (assembly GCA_038248665.1). Lineage (GTDB taxonomy): Bacteria > Campylobacterota > Campylobacteria > Campylobacterales > Arcobacteraceae > Aliarcobacter. The sequence goes on from JBBRXF010000131.1 coordinate 4,955, forward strand.
TTACTTTTACTTTAACAAGAGTAGAACCTTTATGAGATGAGCCTAACCATCTTAATGCTGCATTACCTGTTTTATAGTCAAGAATTTCCAAATCAATAGTTTTATTCGAAGAATTAATCAATTTATTCTTAAATTGTTTTTCAATTGCTTCTTTAAGTAATTTTATTAAATCAATGTTTGATTCAGTTTGCACTGAGCTAGTTATATTATTTATCGAAACAGGTATTGCTTTTGATTTATCAACATTTTTAAATATTGGTACAAATGCTACAGGACGTGCTGCTCTCATATTTGGATAAAGAAAGTCATAGTTTAATGATAATATTTCTTTAGGTTTAGTAAAAAAACACTTATATGAAAGTGGCGTAGAATCCAATACTATACCTTTAACTAAAATCATTTCAACTAAACTTGAATCATAATCTATTGAAATACATTCAAATGAATTAGCTTTTGTTTTCCAAACTAATTCATCATCATTAGCAATTTCACCTACAAATTTATCATTTGCTACAATATCAGGTTTTCTAGCACTAACCATAAAATGGTCAACCCTCTTTAATTGTACTATACTTTCTTGATCACTTAATGGTTTATGTTTATCTGGTTTTTCTACATTTTGTACCGATGCACCACAACCTGTAAATAAAAATACTATTGCCAACACACCAACAAAACTCAAAAGTAACTTTTTCATAATTTCATCTCCAATTTGAAAATTTTTAATGAATATTATACACATAAAGATGACTCATAAATGACTCTTGTTTAAAAGTTAATCAAAAAAACTAATATTATGTACCCACTGTAAATTTTTATGGGAGGGTACGGGTGATAAATTTTATTAAAATGATGAATTTACCCTGACAAATTCCGGTCAAAAATGGGGCAAATTAGTGAAAAAAAAGAGTTAAATGAATATTTTATAAAAAAGTTAAGTTGTATTATAACTCGCCGGTTATAATAATTATTGCATTAAATTAAGAAAATTAACATGACAAATTCCGGTCAAAACTAGGTCTGAAAGTTAAAAAAAAGTTGTATTTGAAATTGATTGAGATTGAAAAGTGGAGGAGGTAGTCGGACTCGAACCAACGCATGTCGGATTTGCAATCCGAGGCATTACCAGCTTTGCTATACCTCCAACAGAAATGTATAGTCTATTTTTTAAATCATTTAAAATTGAAAAAAGTTAGATGATTTAGTTATGAATAATGGCAGAGGGCAAGGGATTCGAACCCTCGGAGGCTTTCACCTCGCCGGTTTTCAAAGTCATTTCTTCCAGC
>JBBRXF010000132.1:0-6228 GCA_038248665.1 Campylobacterales bacterium
ATATGTAACATATCTACCAAATATTTCTGTAAGCATTAAATCTATTTTTACTAAATTTTCAAGATATTTACTATCTGCTGTATTTAATGAATTTAAAGCAGTATCAACTTCATTTAATCTAAATAATTTATTAGAATGAGGTTTTAATACTGGGTCATTTTTAATTCTATTTAGAAGGGAAATAGCAATATTTTTTATGCCATTTTCATTTACCCAATAGGCTTTGTAATTATTATTAATATAATATGCTTCTAGATTTGCTTTACTTATTAGTAAACTCTCATAATTTGTACTAAGAAGATATTTTATATTTTTTTTACTCTCTAATTCAAAAGAATTATTATTTTTTGCAAATAAAGAGCAGTTAAGTAATAGGATAAAAACTATAAGTTTTAGTTTTAGCATTGTTGATAATCTCCAAAATGATTATATGTATTTAAAGATTTTAAAATACCCAAATTCCTATTAAAAAAATGGATTAATAATATTTTGACAAATAAATTTTTTTAAAAAGTATCTTAAATACACTAAATTGATTTTTTATAGGGGATTTTATATCTTATATCATTTTCATTAAAGGCACATTGAACTTGATACTCAACCATTTTTTCAAATGGTGTTAAAAAGTTTTCTAAAGAATTAGCTGAAATATTTTCAATATTTTGAAGATTTAATAGTTCAAGCAGACATAAAGTTGACTCAATTGTAGATAAACAATATTGATTTGGTTGAGTTTTGATTTTAAATTGTGATGATTTATCATGTTCAAAACTTACTTTTTTTAGATTGTGTAGATTTTTACTTAATCTTAACATTTTTTTTGAACAAGGCCAAGTTGAATCTATTATAAAAACTAATGCTTTTTTTTCATTTGGAAGTTTTTGAGTATTTAATTTTATACTATTTACATCAGGATATAAAATATAAGGTTCATAAGTTTCATCATTTAAAAGTTCGTTTACCCTTGAATGATTTGTAAAATCAATTCCCACATATAACTCACAATTTTCTAAAGAGTTATTTGTCATGTGACCTGTTCCATTTTTTGTTTTTCTATACTCTTTTGGATGCATTAAAATAACAAACTTTGTATTTGTAACTATTGGATTTATTGTGAATTGACAAACACATGAACTTTTTGGTCTATAACAGGTATAACATACTTCTCTTTGATCTTCGTTTTGCAATATACTACTTTCTTTGGGCTTTTTTCTTATTAATTTGCTATTATATTATTAAAATTTTTAAAGGTTGATTTTTGGAAGAATTACAAAAAGATACAAACTTTGCAAAAGCATTCTATTTTTTTGCTTTTATGTTTTTATTTGTTTATGCATTAAATAGTTTAAGTGATATTTTAACACCAATAGCAATAGCAATTTTGATTTGGTTTTTAATAAATGCCCTTGCAAATCAAATAAAGAAACTACCTTTTTTAAATCCAAAAGTAGGGGATATAATCGCTATTCCTTTATCTTTGATTTTTATAGTGTATTCAATGATAGAAATAGGAAGTTTTATAGCTTCAAGTATGATGGAATTAAGTTCCACAATATCGCAACTTGATGGTAAAGTAAATCAATTAGTAGAAAAATTATCTTTACTTACTTCATTTGATTTGACAACTCCTTTGCAAAAGTTTTTTCAAGAGTTTAGCATTTCAAGTGTTATAAATAAAGTGATGGCAGCTTTTAGTGCCATATTTGGAAATCTTATTCAGATTTTTTTATATGTACTTTTTTTATTGATTGATCAGCAGTTTTTTTCTGCAAAATTAAATGCACTTTTCCCTAAAAAAGAGAATAGAAACAGAGTTGAACATATCTTAACTTCAATTTCAAAAGGTATTAGAACTTATATCTCAATTACTACAATTATTAGTTTGTCAACGGGACTTTTAACTTACCTTATTTGTGAAATGTTTTCACTTCAAGGTGCAGTTTTATGGGGATTTATAGCTTTTGTTTTAAATTTTATTCCAACTATTGGAAGTATTATTGCCGTTTTAATTCCAACAATTTTTGCACTTATTCAGTTTCCTTTGATTTCTGATGTTTTAATTTTATTTACACTTTTGATAATTATTCAATTTGTTTTAGGAAATATTATCCAACCAAGAATGATGGGAAATAAACTTAATATTTCTCAATTTATAGTTATCTTATCATTAGTTGTTTGGGGAGCAATGTGGGGAACAATTGGAATGTTTTTATCAGTTCCATTGATGATGATTTTATTGATTGTTTTAGCTCAGTTTGAAAGTACAAAAAAGTTAGCGATTTTAATATCTGGGGATGGAACTATAATTACATCTCAAAAAACTTCCAAATAGTTATATTTGGAAGTTTTAGATTTTAATTAGAAGTTATTATCTATTGTATTTACTAATTCTTTAATAGAATTAATTGATTTTGCAAATTGAGCTTTTTGTTCTTCATTTAGTTCAAGTTCAACAATTTTTTCAAATCCATCTTTTCCTAAAACTACTGGAACACCAGCAACAATATTTTCATATCCATATTCACCTTGTAACATAACAGCACAAGGATAAGTCTCTTTTGAATCAGTTAAAATAGCTTCAACCATTAAAGCTGTAGAGTGTCCAGGTGCATAATATGCTGAACCTGTTTCTAATAGTTTTACGATTTGAGCTCCACCATTTCTAGTTTTTACAATAATATCTTCAATCTCTTCATCTGTTAAAAACTCGCTTAAAGCTTTTCCATCTACGCTAGAGTAGTTTGCTAGTGGAACCATTTCATCACCATGTCCACCCATAACAGCAGCTTTTATATCTTTTGGAGTAAATGTTAATTTCTCTTGTATAAAGTGAGCCATTCTTGAACTATCAAGAACTCCTGCCATTCCAATAATTTTATTTCTAGGTAAAGATGTAGCTTTTAAAGCAGTGTAAACCATAGCATCTAATGGATTTGAAACGATGATATAAATTGCATCTTTATTCAATGGAGCAATTTCATTTATTACTGATGTCATAATTTTTGCATTTGTTAATAATAAATCATCTCTACTCATGCCAGGTTTTCTAGGAATTCCAGCAGTTATTACGATTACATCACAATTGCTAAACTCTTGAGCATTAGATGCAAAACTAACTTTTGTTGATGATTTTGCAGCTCTTGCAGCTTGTGAAATATCTAAAGCCATAGCTTCAACAACGTTCATTCTTAAATCTTTTAATACAATCTCAGCACAAATATTTTTATTTGCTAAACTAAAAGCTAAAGTAGCTCCAACATTTCCTGCACCGATTATTCCAACTTTTTTATTATTCAAAAATTATCCTTTTATTAAATTATTATCATTATTACTTAAATACTCATGGGCTAAATACGAACTTCTAGCATAAGGAGTACTATGTACAAACTCAAATCCTAACTCTAAAGCTAAGGTTTTATATCTATCAAACTGTTCAGGTTTTACAAATTCAATTACTTTTTCATAGTCACCTGATGGTGCTAGATATTGTCCTATACTTAAAAATTTACAACCAACGGCAACTAAATCTTTAAATACTTGAACCATTTCATCTTCTGTTTCACCAAGTCCAACCATTAAAGCACTTTTTGTTTTAACAGCATCTCCACCGAGTTCTTTTATTTTTTTAAGAACCTCTAAAGATCTTTCATAGGTTGCATTTCTTCTTACTCTATATAATCTAGGAACCGTTTCAACATTATGTCCAATGATAACAGCTCCTGAATCTACAACTTTTTGAATAGATTCAATATTCCCTTTAAAATCAGGAATTAATAGTTCAACTTGTGTATTTTCTGTATTTTCTAAAATATTTTTTGTTACTTTATAGAACTGTAAAGCTCCACCATCATCTAAATCATCCCTCGCTGGACTTGTGATTACTACAAATTTAAGACCAAGTTTTTGAACAGCAATTGTTACTTCATTAATCTCATTTTCATTTACACCATCTGGTTTTCCAGTTTTTACATTACAATATGTACATCTTCTTGTACAAGTATCTCCTAATATTAAAAATGTTGCATTCTTTTTAGAAAAACATTCACTAATATTTGGACATTTTGCCTCTTGACAAATAGTGTGTAAGCCACCATCTTTAAGAAGTTGTTCCATATCTTTTTGGGCAGTATTAGATAGTTTTTTTCTTAACCAAACAGGTTTATTAAAATCTATTTTTTGTGGTACTGTCATTTTTACTTACCTTCTAATATTTTTTTTAAATTTTCATTTTCAATTTGCGATAATTCTGATAATATTAATTTTGCATCAAAACACTCTTTGAAAGCCTCAATAAGTCTATTTTGCGCTTCTTCAAAACTTAGATGAATATCTAAATCTTCAAGAGATATTCCTACTCTTTTATCTTCTTTTGTTTTTATAATTGGAATTGAGCCATGTTGAAATATTAATTTTTTATTTCTTTTTTGGGCATTTCCACCTATTTTATTACCATCAACGATAATATCATAAGCTTCAAATCCAACTTGACAAAATTCATTTTTTTTCAATTTTATGTATTCTGAATCTTTTACGAAAGTAGGGTTTAATCCTATTTTTCTATAAAATTCTAATAAAAATTGACATATTTTTTCATATGACTGTTTTACACTTAAAGTTCCAAATTCAGTATTTGATAATACTAAACTATAAGATATATCATGACCATGGAATAAAACTCCACCGCCAGTTATTCTTTTTGAATAATTATCTTTATATAAGTCTTTTAAACTTTCATAGCTTTCAAATTCTTGACCTGCGCCAATAGTAAATGAATTTTCCCAAGTATAAAATCTCAAAATTGGCATGTCATCTTTTTCATAGGAAATAGTTAACGCTTTATCTATAGCCATATTCATTTTTGCATTGTTAATATTTGTTAAAATTAATCTAAATTCTTTTTTATCAAGCATTTAATTTATTCCTAAAGTGTAATTTTATCACTTTAAAGCAATTTTTCTTATATTTATCTTAAAAATTAAAATTAGTATAAGTTTATAATTGTATCATAATAAATATTAGTTTTCTACCCAATAGAAAATAATAATAATTTTAATAAATACAATAAGGATATCAATGCAAAATGAATATTTAAAAGACATTAATCCAGAAGAAACAAATGAATGGCTTGAAGCCTTAGACAATATTATAGAAGAAGGTGGACCTAAAAGAGCTCACTATATTTTAGAAAAATTAATTGATAAGGCAAGAAGAAAAGGTACGTATCTACCGTTTAGAGCAACAACAGCATACTTAAATAGTATTGATGTTGAAGATGAACCTAAGATGCCAGGTGATAGAGATATCGAAAGAAGAATCAGATCTGCAATTAGATGGAATGCAACAATGATGGTATTAAGAGCATCTAAAAAGAATTTAGAGCTTGGTGGACATATTGCATCATTTCAATCTTCTGCAACATTATATGATGTAGGATTTAATCACTTTTTTAGAGCTCCGAATGAAAAAGATGGTGGAGATTTAGTATTTTTCCAAGGGCATATCGCTCCTGGTATTTATGCTAGATCTTTCTTAGAAGGAAGAATTACAAAAGAGCAAATGGATAACTTTAGACAAGAAGTTGATGGACAAGGTTTATCATCTTATCCTCACCCAAAATTAATGCCAGATTATTGGCAATTCCCAACAGTATCTATGGGACTTGGACCAATTCAAGCAATTTACCAAGCAAGATTCTTAAAATACTTAACAAATAGAGGTATTAAAGATTGTAGCGAGCAAAAAGTATATTGTTTTATGGGTGATGGTGAGTGTGATGAACCAGAATCTTTAGGAGCAATTTCATTAGCAGGAAGAGAAGGTTTAGATAACTTAGTATTTGTAATTAACTGTAACTTACAAAGACTTGATGGACCAGTTAGAGGTAATGGAAAAATCATTCAAGAACTAGAAGGAAACTTTAGAGGAAATGGGTGGAGAGTAGTTAAAGTAATCTGGGGAAGACACTGGGATGCTTTATTACAAAAAGACAAATCTGGTAAGCTTTTACAATTAATGGAAGAGACAGTTGATGGTGAGTACCAAAACTTTAAACAAAAAGGTGGAGCTTACACAAGAGAACATTTCTTTAATAAATACCCTGAAACTGCAAAATTAGTTGAAAATATGTCTGATGAAGATATTTTTGCTTTAAACAGAGGTGGTAATAAACTCATAATGTCTTAAAATATGAGTTGCAAAACTAGTAATTAATTGGGAAACGACCATGAT
>JBBRXF010000133.1:0-6095 GCA_038248665.1 Campylobacterales bacterium
AAAAATAGTAAAAATTATTAAGAAAATATATTAGATTATTTTTGAGTAAATTATTGGATAAAATATTTTATAACACTTACAATTTAAAAGATTTAAACTAAAAAATAATTTTTATACAATTAAATATATCTAATACTATATAAAAATCTATACTATTTTTCAATCTCATCAACTCTTTCTTGAAGAAGATTAAAATGATACTTCCCTTCTAGTTTTTCTTTTAATTCTTCAAATTTATTTACCATTTTTTCTTCAACTTCTGTGCCATTATTTTTAAGTTTTTCATAAATTTGCATAATTCTTTCATCACTTATTTCAGTTAATCTTGAATCTTTTACAATTTGGGGAATTTCACTAATATCTAAAAGAGGCATTTTAAAATCGCAGTAATATTGAGATAAATCATTTATTCCCCAATACTCTAAGCCTAATTTATTATAAAAATCCAAAGATGAACTTACACAATTCATTTTGAATCTTCTAATTTTATTATCAGCTAAATGGGCAAAAAGATGTTTTAAAAGTTTATAGGCATAACCAAAACTTCTATGTTTATTTGGTGTAAGAAGATTATGAATTGTTAAATATTCATTATCTTTTGAGATGGTGTAAAATAAATAACAAACATGTTTTCCTTTATCATTTATTAAACATAAAGGAGGAAATTTTTCCCAACTGTAGTAATTATCCCACCATTCTAAGGCATTTTTAGAAAATGACAAACTTTTAAAATCTGCTATTTTTTTCACTGAGATTAAATATTCATCTCTATTAAGTTCAATCACTTTCATTTTTTAATCCTTCGCTGTTGGATTCATTGTAGTCTTATTATGCACCAATACTAGGATTTTATTGTTTATATTCTAACCATTGAGAATTTTAAAATATTTTAAACAGTTTCGGGTATTATTTCACCATGAATCTACAAGACAAACTCAAACAACTTCCCTTTGATGCTGGCGTTTATCAATACTTTGATAAAAATGGTCATCTTCTTTATATTGGAAAAGCAAAAGTGCTTAAAAATAGAGTTAAATCATATTTTAAATTTACTCCAAAACTATTACCTGCTGATAAGTTAGGACCACGAATTTACAAAATGATTAGTGAAGTTGAAACCCTTGAATGGATAGTTGTTCCAAATGAACATGATGCTTTGATTTTGGAAAACTCTTTAATCAAACAGCTAAAACCAAAATACAATATTTTATTAAGAGACGATAAAACCTATCCATATATTGTAATTGATTATGGTGAAGATTTCCCAAGACTTGAAATCACAAGAAAAATTCATAAAGGCAAAAATATCAAATATTTTGGACCATACTCAACTGGTGCAAAAGATATGCTTGATAGCATCTATGAAATAGTTCCTCTTGTGCAAAAAAAATCTTGTGTTAAAGGTAAAACAGCTTGTTTATTCCATCAAATAAAAAAATGTTTTGCCCCATGTGAAAATAAAATCTCAAAAGAAGAGTACTCAAAAATTGTAGAAAATGCCCTAGAATATATCTACAATAAAACAAAATTAATCTCAAAACTAAATGAAAGAATGTTGCAATACTCAAATGATTTTAGATTTGAAGATGCAATGATGATAAGAGATAGAATAAAAACAATAGAAAAATCTCAAATAAAATCAGGAATTGATTTAACAACAAATGAAGACATAGATATTTTCACAATCACAGCTTCTAATAAAAAAGCGGTAATTGTACGAATGTTCATAAGAGATGGAAAAATTGCATCTTCAAGTCATGACTTTTTAAAGGTTGATGCCTTTGATGAAAGTTTTGATTTTGATTATGAAGAGGCTTATAAAAGAGCAATTATCAACTACTATGACAATGAAATTCCACTTTTACCAAAAGAGATTTTAGTGGGAATCGAACTATCTGATACGGTTGAGCTTGAAGAGTTTTTACAAATCAAATTTGGCAAAAAAATCAAAATTATAAATCCTAAAAAAGATAAGAAAAAAGATATTGTTCAAATTGCCCTTAGCAACTGCGATGAGCTTTTACGAATTGATTCAAGTAAAAACCAAACAACTATTTATGAAGAGTTAAAAGATTTATTTACTTTGCAAACTCTTCCTTTTAGAGTTGAAAGTTATGATAACTCACACATGATGGGACAAGCAACTGTAGGAGCTATGGTTGTTTGGAGTGAAGAGTTTAACTCTTTTGAAAAGAAATCTTTTAGACATTATAATCTTGAATCAAAAGATGAATATTCACAAATGAGAGAGATGTTAATAAGAAGAGTTGAAAGTTTTGAAAAAAATCCAGCACCTGATTTATGGATTATTGATGGTGGAGAAACTCTTTTAAAATTAGCCTATGATATTGTTTCATCAGTTGGAGTAAATCTTGATATAATTGCGGTTGCAAAAGAGAAAGTTGATGCCAAAGCTCATAGAGCCAAAGGTGCAGCAAAAGATATAATTCACTATAAAGATAAAAATGGTGAATTTAAAAATTTAAAGTTATCAACAAGTGATAAAAGATTACAATTCGTACAAAGACAAAGAGATGAAGCTCACAGATTTGTAATCAATTTTCACAAAAAACAAAAAAGAGCGGAAGACAAACAGATTTCACTATTACAAATCAAAGGAATAGGAGAAGCAAAAATCAAAAAACTTCTTTTATATTTTGGTGAGTTTGAGAAAATCAAAAATGCATCTGTTGAAGAATTAAAAAATGTTTTAAATGAAAAAGATGCAATTATCATATCAAATTATTTTATTCAACCAAAGGATTAATTTTGGCAAAAATCTTATTAAATAAAGAAAATCTATTTTACAATTTTGATGTTATTTCAAAACAAGTAGGTTCAGTTGAAAAGGTCGCTGTTGTTTTAAAAGATAACGCTTATGGCCATGGACTTTTAGAAATTGCAACACTTGCACGTGAGTTTGGAATCAAAAAAGCAGTGGTTAAAAGTCTTGAAGAAGCACTTATCATAGAAAAATTATTTGATGATATTTTGATACTTGCACAAAAAGATGTTCACACTTATTCACATACTTTTCACATAGCAGTTAACAGCTTAGATGCTATAAAAAACTTACCTGAAAATATAAAAGTTCATATTAAGGTAGATACGGGTATGCATAGAAATGGTGTATCTCCAAATGAACTAGAAGAGGCTATTTTAGGGCTTTGTAGAAGAAATATACAAGTAACTGGAATCTTTACACATCACAAGTGCGCAGATGAATTAACTACTGATTTTTACTGGCAAAAGGCCGTTTTTACTAGGGTAAAAGAGGATGTGAAAAAAATATGTGAAAAACTTTTACTACCAATTCCAGCCTTCCATTCTTGTAACTCAGCAGCACTTTTTAGAACCTCAGATTTTGATGAAGATTTTGCAAGAGTAGGAATTGCTACTTATGGATATTTAGATAATGCAGGAGTGTTTAATTTTCCAACTTTAAAACCTGTTATGTCACTTTGGGCTACAAAACTCTCAACTAGAGTTTTACACAAAGGTCAAAGTGTTGGATATGGAGGAACATTTACAGCAACAGAAGATATGACTGTTTCAACTTATGATGTTGGTTATGGAGATGGTTTTTTAAGATTAAATGAAAGAAAACCTTATACAACACCAAAAGGTTATAAAGTTTTAGGTCGTGTTTCTATGGATAACCTTTCATTAAACACACAAGATGAAGAGGTTTGTATATTCGATGATGTAAATGAACTAGCAAAAATTCATGATACAATAACTTATGAAATCACAACAACACTAAGCCCAAATATAAAAAAAGAGATTGTATGAAAAAAAGCCTATTCTTTTTAATCATCTTAGGAACTTTTCTAAATGCTTTAACTTTTGAAGAGGTTTATACTATTCAAAAAATTGAAGGAAGTATGAAAGCCCTTAGTGGTTATAAAGAGTTGGCAAATGATAATGACCCAAAAGCAATGCACGAACTGGCACTTATATACTTAAATGGTGATGGAATTGCAAGAAATATAAATAAAGCACAAGAACTTTTCCAAAAAGCCTCAGAACTAGGAAATAGTGAATCAACATATCTTTTGGGTAAATTGTATCTTTCAAATAAAACAATATTTTATGATGAGAAAAAAGCTTACAACACCTTTGTAGATGCGGCAAATCAAAATAATTCAAAAGCACAACTAATGCTTGCAAAATTCTTTTTATTAGGTGGAGTAGTTCCAAAAGATTATGAAAAAGCCTTATACTATTTCAAACTTGCCTCTAAACAAAAAGAGTACGACGCAAACTGTTATATTGCCTATATGTACGCAAGTGGAACAGGAGTTTTCCCAAATTTTGGAAGAGCTAATGCCTTTGCGAAAGATGAATATGAAAAAGGTAATAAACTTTGTGTAAAAGTATGGAAAGATTATAATTTAGCGAAATACCCAAAAGATGACGGGTTTAGAATTGGGGATTATAATGTGCCGGTTAAATAATCTATAATTTCTTGATTATTTTCTAATTTTTCAACATCAAAAAATAAAACTTCCAAAGGTAATTTTTCTTTTTCATAATAGTGATATAAATTCCCTTTGATTAACTCATCTTTTGGATAAATCAAATACAAATTTTCACTTTTATATTTTTTCCCATAAGCATAAAGCTGGTACATATCACTTTGAGAGATACCTTGATTACTTTTATTTTCACTTAAAATCTTCCATTTTGTATCAATTATAATTTTCCCATCATTTATTACAATATCAGGTTTTAAAGCAAATTTACCTTTTTCATTTTCATAAGCTAAATGATGTTCTTTATGCTGATTTTTTATATTTTCAAACTTAGCACTTTTTTTTAAATAACTATAAACATAACTTTCAAAAAGTAAATTCATATCAAATAACAATGCAAAAGCAATATCATCACCTTTGTATGGTGAAAAAGAGTTTTCTAGTAAAAAAGTTTTACACCATAAAAGCACTTGATCATAATCTTTCATTTGACGATTTAGTTTGATTTTTTCAAAATCTGTTTTGATATTATGTGATATTTTTATTTCATCAAAAACAAATAAAAACTCCCTAATTCTTTGTTGATTTTTGTTTGATTTTGATTTCTTATATAAAAATTCTAAAGTAGTTTTTATAAGTCTATTTTCAACTCTATCACTAGTAAACTCTTCATATAGAACAAAAAATCTCTCTTTATGAATAGTGTTATATTTTATTTGTTCAGAGATTTTTAGTTTACCTTTTAAGAATTTTAGATTTTCTTCTTTTTGAACATAATCACTTTTAATTCCTTTTTGAATAAGTTTTGCCAACTCTTCTAAAAACATAGATATAAAAATCTCTAAAAGTGGCATTTTATGAGCTCTTAAATTTGCAGTGTTAAAATTTTTAAATGGAGATTTTCTAAGAGTTTTTAGCATTTTTATCAAAATTTCTTTTGATTTATCCTTATCAAACTGTTTTATTTTTGGCAAAATTTCTATGGTTGTTCCATCTTTTGTTTGAATAACTCCCACATAATTTTGAGCTTGAAGAACTTTTCCAAATCCTTTTTTTGTTGTGATTTTTAAATATAAAGCTGTTTGCTCATTTTCAAGTACAAACTTTTCAATAGCTTCAAAAGTAGTTTTATCAATGTAGTTTTCTTCACTATCATTTTTATATTGAAGAGATTCAAACTCTTTTAATACTATTTGTTTTGCCATTTGAATATTTCAAGTATAAGTATTTTCTCTTTTTCAATTTTATAAATTATTGTATAACCTTGGTAAATCATATCTCTATAAGCTTCATTTTCAAAATAAAAAGAGGCTCTGTACTTCAATGGAAAATATATTAAATCTTTAATTTTCTGATTTAATTCACTTTCAAAATCAATTGCGGCAGATTTTTTATCTTTAGCGATATATTTTAATATACTAAAAAGTTGCATACTAAATCTTATATCCCTAACAATTATCATCTTTTGATGCCCAACTCTTCACTAAAAAACTTGTTCATCAAAATTTCATAATCTTCTTGTGTATGAAATTCACCATTTGATATACGATATTCAGACTCTAAAACTCTTTTTTTTACCTCTTCCACACTACTCAAAACTACACTTTGAGGATAGTTATT
>JBBRXF010000134.1:0-6014 GCA_038248665.1 Campylobacterales bacterium
AAAAAAGAGTTAAATCAATACTTTAATATAATAAATGAGAATGTATTAATTAGTGTAACAGATGAAAAAGGTATTATTATTAGTGTTAGTAATGCTTATTGCAAATTAACAAAATATACTAAAGATGAATTAATTGGTAAAAATCATAATATTTTTAGACATCCAAGTACAAAAGACAGTTTTTTTGAAGAGTTATGGGACACAATTACAAAAGGTGATATTTGGAAAGGTGAACATCTAAATCTAAAAAAAGATGGAAGTGAATTTTGGGTTGAAAACTCAATTACACCAAATTTTGATGACAATAAAAAGATTATAGGTTATACCTCTGTTTACAATGATATTACTGATAAAAAAAGAATAATTGAACTATCTATCACTGATTATTTAACTCAATTATATAACAGACGACATTTCAGTACAATTTTTGATAGAGAATTAAATAGAGCAAAAAGAAATAATAAGAATTTTATTTTAATGATGATTGATATAGATTTCTTCAAACAATACAATGATACCTATGGACACAATCAAGGTGATGAAGTTTTAATATCTGTTTCAAAAACTTTAAAAACATCTCTAAAAAGACCTACAGATTTTATTTTTAGATTAGGTGGTGAAGAGTTTGGAATAATAACTTCAGATATAGACTTTCAAGGGGCTTTATCCTTATCTGATTTGTTATTACAAGCTATACGAGATTTGAAAATCGAACATAAAAGTAGTAAAGTAAGTGATATTGTAACTATTTCTATGGGAATAAAAATAGTTCATTTAGAAGCAAAATTAGATGAATCAACTATATATAAATTAGCAGATAATGCATTATACGAAGCCAAAAAAAAAGGTAGAGATAATGTTGTTATTTATTAGCTTTAAATAATTTAAAAAGAGTTAGGTTATTTAAAATATAAATTGCAATAATTGTACAAATAGTTCCTAAAATAGTTGTAAATGATATTTTTTCATCTAGAAAAATAGCACTTAAAACTAAAGCAGAAGTTGGCACTAAAAAGATAAAAGTACTTACTTCTTTTGTTCCTAATTTATTTATTCCAATAAAATAGATTGATGTGGCAAATGTTGTACTTAAAATTGAAACTACAAATAGATTTAACCAAAACTTATAATCAAATTCTAAAATATTTGTAAATAAAACATCATCTATATAAAAGAAATATAAAAATATTGTTGAGATTACATAAACATAAAATGTAAATACCATAGCATTTATTTTAACAGCTTTTGAGCTTACAATTGTAAGAATTGGCCAAAGTAATGAAGCAATTAAAAAGTAGATATTATCTTTTGAAAAAATCTCATTTAAATTGAAATTCCAAACATTTAGCATTGTTAAAACTCCAAAACCTCCAAGAATTAGAGCAAAAGAGTGTTTTAAACTAATTGTTTTTTTATGTAAAAAAGCCAAAATTACAAAAGTATTTATGGGAATCAGAGTTGTAACTAATGCACCACCAAATCCAGCAGTTCCATGTTCAACTCCCAAAAAGAAGATTATAGAATATAGAGTTAAAATAACTGAAGCTATTAAAATAAGACCAAATGTTTTTAAATCGATTTTAAATTTGAGTTTATAAAAGTAAAAAATAGGAATCATTGACAAAAAAGAGATTCCCATTCTTAAAAAAACTAATTCGTATTCGTTAATGTAGTGAGTTAAAACTTTTACATTTACCCAAGATGCTCCCCAAAATATCATGGAGATTATCATTAAAAAATAGAATAAATTTTTATTCATCTATTTTATGTTGTTTAAAAGTAAAATATCTACTAAATCACCAGATTTTATATTCTCACTATTCTCTTTTTGTATCAATAAAGCAGGGCTTTCAAGCATATTTGTAAGTATTGCACTTGTTCCTTCTTTTTTACCGTCAAAGTTTATTTCATATTCACCATCTTTATATTCTACATTACAAGCTGTAAATATTGTTTTTGCTTGGAATTTTTTAAACTCTTGATTTATTCTAGCTTTGACAATAGGAAGTTTTTCATTTGAATTTCTAAATTTATAAATCAAAGGCAAAACATAAAGTATTGCACAAACTGTAGAAGAATAAGCAAATCCTGGTAAGGCTATAATGATTTTATTATCTTTTAGTGCAAGTAAAAGATGCATACCAGGTTTTATATTAACTCCATGAAATAAAACTTCAGCATTTAATTTATCTTTTATTACATCTTGAACGAAATCATAATCACCAACACTTACACCACCAGTTGTTACAACAATATCAGATTTTAATAAGGCAGTTTCAAGTAAGTTTGTAATTGAATCCATATCATCTTTTACAACTCCCATTTGAATAGTATTTGCTCCATTACTTTTAAATAAAGCTTCTAAAGTTAGATGATTTGAACTTCTAATTTGTGAATCATTAGTTTGAGTTTCACCCAAATCTAAAACTTCACTCCCTGTACTAGCAATTGCAATTGTTGGATTAATTACAACTTCAACTTGTGAAATATTTAAAGAAGCTAATACACCAATTTCTGCAAAGCCAATTACTGTTCCTTTTTTGATTAAAACTTCATCTTTTTTATAGTTTTCTCCAACACTTCTAACTGCAAATCCAAAAGGTACAGCTTTTGTTATTTTAATTTTATCTTCAAAAACTTCTACATTTTCAATAGGAATTAAAGTATCACTTCCTTTTGGCATTAAAGAACCAGTAAAAGTTTTAATACAACTATTTGTAGTAACTTTTTCTTCAACAACACTTCCTGCTGGATTTTTTGCAATGATTTTAATATTTTCATTTTTAATATTTTCAAACTTAATTGCATAACCATCCATTGCAGATGTTGGAAATTCTGGACTATTGTGATTTGCAATTATATTTTTTGCAATTACTCTTCCAATTGCATTTGTTATAAAAAGTTTTTCAGTAGATGTTTTTGAAGAATTTATATTATTTAATATATTAATTGATTCATCATAACTTATAAAATTTCTCATAAGTACCTTTCTTTTATCTTGTAAGTTTATGGTGTTTAAATTGAGGTAGAGTTAGATACTTTTTCTTAATCTATTATATTTCTGAACCATTATTTGTTCAAAAAGCATTGCGCCAAAGCCTGATTGTATTTCACTATTATCTTTTTCAACAGCCATAATAATGCTTCTAATTTGATCCTCTGTCATATTTGCAGCAAGTGGCAAGATAGTATCTGTTATTTTTTGTCTAAGTTCTTTTTCTTCTTCGAATGTCATATTTTGAATCTTTATGTATATTATTTATGAAATTATATATTTTTTATCTAAAAATAGGGTAAAAATAATATTGATTATACCTTTTTAATTGAAGATTAACAAAGCTTGGATATTATTGTGGAACAATTTAAAAGGATTTTTATGGAAATAAAAATTGCTACAGATGATGAGATAAAATATTGTTATGAAGTGATGCATCAAATCAGAGAAGATTTATCAAAGAGTGATTTTTTAACAGCAATTTCTGAACAGATAAAAAATGGTTATCAAGTTGTTTATGTTATGGAAAATAATCAAATAATTTGTGTTGCAGGTTTTACAATATCACATAAATTAGCTTTAGGAAAATATCTATATATTGAAGATTTTGTTACAGATAAAAGTGTTCAATTCTTTGAAGCAGGAAAAGCTCTTTTTGATTTTATAAAAATATATGCGATGCAACAAAAATGTAGTTCAATTCATCTTGATTCTTCTGTTACAAGATACGAGGCTCATAAATTTTATTTAAGCCAAAATATGAATATAGACTCTCATCATTTTAGTTTAAAACTATAAACACAAAAAATATCAAAAAGCTTTGAGAACTTTTTTGATATAATCACAAAAAAATTTACAGGAATAATATATTGGTTGAATTAAGTAAAAAAATATCTACAATAGTTGGAAAAACTAATGCAGAATATGGATTAATAAAAGAGGGTGATAGAATTTTAGTGGGTTTTTCAGGTGGAAAAGATTCATTAACACTAATTCATGCTCTAAATAGAATAAAAAAAGTAGCCCCATACAATTTTGAATTTAAAGCAGTAACAGTAACTTATGGAATGGGTGAACAAGTAGAATTTTTAAGTAATCACTGTAAAGAACATGGAATTGACCATGAAATTATTGATACTCAAATTTTTGAACTTGCAGGGGAAAAAATTAGAAAGAATTCATCTTTTTGTTCATTTTTCTCAAGAATGAGAAGAGGATATTTATACTCAACTGCACAAGAACAAGGATTTAATAAAGTGGCTTTAGGTCATCATTTAGATGATGCAATGGAATCATTTTTTATGAACTTCTTTTACAATGGAACTATGCGTTCTATGCCTCCAAAATACAAAGCAGAAAATGGTTTAGAAGTGATAAGACCACTTATTTTTTGTAGAGAGAGACAGTTACGTGCATTTGCAGATACAAATGAAATAAATGTAATTGGTGATGAAGCTTGTCCAGGTCTTAGATTTGATGTAAAAATGCCACATGCAAGGGCAACTACAAAAGAGTTACTAGCAAAATTAGAAGCAGAAAATCCTCAAATATTTGTATCTATGAAAGCAGCTTTTAGTAATATCCAATTATCTACATTTTTTTATAAAGATGATATAGAACATATAGAGAGTTCTGAAGAAGAAAATATTATATGAAAATATTAGTATCTTCTTGTTTATTGGGAGAAGATGTTAGATATGATGGAAATAATTCATCTATAGCATTTAATCCAAAATTTCCATTTTCTTCAAAAGAACTATTTATGGACATTCTTTGTGATAACGAAATCTACTCTTTTTGCCCAGAAGTGGCAGGTGGTTTAGGAATCCCTCGAACTCCTGCAGAAATTGTTAATAATGAAAAACCATTTATCGTAAAAGATGAAAATGGAGTAGATGTTACTATAAATTTTTTATTAGGTGCAAAAAAAGCTCTTGATATTTGTAAAGAAGAGAATATTAAAGTAGCACTATTAAAAGCAAATTCTCCATCTTGCGGAAATATAAAAATATATGATGGAACTTTTTCTAATAATCTAATTGCTGGTCAAGGATTAACAGCAAGACTTTTAAAGGATAATGATATAGAAGTTTTTAATGAAGAGCAGTTAAAAGAGTTGTCTAAATTTATAAAAACTAATAAATAGTTTTTATAAATTAGATTTTTAAGCTTTGATATTTAAAAGCATATCAGAAACTGCATTTTGAGTTTGAATACTTTGTGCATTTGCTTGATATGATATAACTTCTGGGATTTGTCCAACAATTGAATCTATCAAATCAGCACTTACTTCTTGGAGCTGTGGATCACCAACTGTATTTGCAACTTGTGCAATATTTGATGCCATTTGATTTACCTGAAGTTCTGATGAATTCATTGCATTTAAATTATTATTTATTGTCATGATTAACTCCTTACATTAAATTTTGTAGAAAAAGTTTATTTAAATTTCCATTTTTAGATATTTCTTCTTTAGCATTACTCAAACTTGGTGCTGATGAAACAGCATTCTCAATTTTTTTAGATTCTTCATCTCTTTGCGTATTTTTATCATTTGAAACTTCAACCATATCATTTTTTTCAAATGTTGATTTATCATTTTTATCAATTGAAGTTAATTGAGATTTATTAGCAAGTTGCTGATAAATCGTACTTGAATCCTGACTATAAGTATTTAATTGCATATTCTCTCTATTATATATTTATATAAAAATTGTAACTAAAAACAATAAAAAAGTAAATTAACTACTTTACTTAATTTGAATATATATTTTGATAAAATAATAATATGATAAATAATTTTTTAAAATCAATTACCGTTAGATTAATAATTTTAGTATTAACAGTTTTAACTACATTAATCTACTCCTCTTTTTTATTTAATACCCAAATAGACAACCTAAAAAAGCAGGTTGATGATATATATTTTGGTAATTTAATACCTATTGTGAAACTTCAAATTATTCTAGATAATTATCAAAAAATAATTTCTTGTAAAACAAATAAACACCCTTGCACA
>JBBRXF010000135.1:0-5755 GCA_038248665.1 Campylobacterales bacterium
AAACAAAATGTTAAACAAGGTGTTGGAAAACTTATTAGTCAAAATCAAGAGATTATTATTAAAGCTCAAGGTGATGCTCAAGATATTGAAGAAGTTGGTAATCTTTTAGTTAAATCAGGTGTTAGATTAAAAGATATTGCAACTATTCAAGATGGATTAAGTGATGCAAAAAGTTTCTCTTCTTTAAATGGTCAACAAGGTGTAACGTTAGAAGTAAAAAAAATAGCTGGTGAAAATGTATTAAATATTATCACTGAAGTAAAAAAAGTACTTCCAAAACTTCAAATACTTGCAGGTGAAAAAACTGAAATAAAAATCTTACAAGACCAATCTGAAAAGATTATGGTAAATATTGATAATGTACAATTTGACCTTATTTTTGGAGCATTTCTGGCTATCATCATAGTATTTCTTTTTTTACGAAATGTTACAGCAACTATTGTTTCAGCTTTAGCAATTCCAACTTCTGTAATTGGAACTTTTGCTATTATTGATTATTTAGGATATGACTTAAATCGTTTAACACTAATTGGACTTACCCTTGCAATTGGTATATTTATTGATGATGCTATTGTTGTTATTGAAAATATTATGAAAAAAATGGAAGAGGGAATGAGCCCATTTCAAGCCTCTTTTGAGGGTGCAAAAGAAGTTGCCTTTTCGATTCTAGCAATCTCTTCTGTTTTATTAGCAGTATTCGTACCAGTAGCTTTCATGGATGGAATTGTGGGAATGTTTTTTAACTCATTTGCAATGACTGTTGCTTCTGGAATTGTAATCTCTTATTTAGTTGCAATTATGTTTATTCCAAGTATTGCAGCTCGGGTTTTAAATGCAAAAGAGAATCGTTTTTACCACGCAACAGAACCTATTTTAAAAGCAATTGATAAGGGTTATATTTGGATACTTAAACCTTTAATTCGTTATAAAACTTTAACAATTATTGTGACAGTTGCTCTTTTGGTTGCGTCTACTACTCTAAAAGTTGGTATGTCATTTTTACCAATGCAAGATAATGCAGAATTTCAAATTAGTATAAAAGCACCTGTTGGAATTAATTTAGAATCAATGAAAAAAGCTATAACGCCTTTAGATGATATGTTAAAAGAAGATAAAAATATTTTATATTCTGTCTCATCAATTGGATATAACTCAGCGCAAGAGTTACATAAAGCTAGAATCTATATAAAATTAAAACCCATTGCACAAAGAGAAAAAACTCAAGAAGAGATTATTCAATATTATAGAGATAAACTCTCTTCAATTAAAGATATGACAATTGCTGTAGAAAAAGTAGATGATTTTGATACAGGATCGACAACTGCTCCTGTTCAAGTAGTAATAACAGGAGATAAACTTGAAGAGCTTGATGTAGCATCAACAAAACTGATGAACATACTAAAAGAGACTTCTGGAATTGTAGATGTTGATAGAGATTTTGAAAATGGAAAACCTGAAATCAAAATTGGAATTTTAAGAGAAAATGCCCAAAGAGTTGGAGTTAGTGTTGAAGAAATAGCTTCAATTTTAGGAACAGCATATTCAAGTGATAGTGCAGTTTCTTATTATGAAGATAATGGAAGACAATTTGATATAACTGTACGATTAAAAGATAAATTTAGAACTTCGATTGATGATTTAAAGAAATTACAAGTTAGAAATTCAGCAGGTCAATTTGTTGCCCTTGAGGGATTAATTGAAATTAAAGAGAGTTTGGGAAATGCTTCAATTAATAGATTTGATAGGGAAAGAAAAGTACTTGTAACTGCAAATATTTTTAATACTTCCCTTGATAAAATAGTTGAAGTAATCAATGAAAAAATGCCTGAAATTCTTCCAAAAGGTTATAATTATCGATTCACAGGTGATGTTGAAAATATGCAAGACACAAATAAAGCTTTTGGTGCAGCAGTTCTTTTAGCAGTTATTTTGATTTATCTAATATTAGCAGCTTTATATGAATCAGTAATACAACCATTTATTATTATGATTTCTATGCCACTATCTTTTACAGGTGTAATGGTTGCTTTATATCTAACTGGTAACTCTTTTAGTTTATTTGTAATGATTGGTATTATTCTGCTTTTAGGAATGGTTGGTAAGAATGCAATTTTAGTTGTTGACTTTGCAAACCGTGCAATAAAAGATGGGAAAAGTATTGATGATGCACTTTTAGAAGCTGGTGAAAAAAGACTAAGACCTATTTTAATGACAACATTTGCCATGATAGGAGCAATGATTCCTCTTGCTTTTGGAAGTGGAGCTGGACATGAAAGTAATGCTCCAATGGCCTTGGCAATTATTGGAGGACTTATTAGTTCAACTGTATTAACTTTACTTGTTGTTCCTGCTATTTATAAATTTATGTATCCATTTGATGCATGGTTGAGAAAATGGTATGAAAAAGGAAAAGTTATTTAAGAAATTAATGGAGGATTTAACTCCTCCATTTTAATATTTTATAATCCTCTATAAATATTAATCAATTGAGTTTTATCAATTTTATGATTTGTATTATATGGGAATTTATCTAGAACTACTATATCTGAGGGAATCATGTAATATGGTAATACTTCTGAAATCTCTTTTTTTAGCTCATCTATTTCGATTTGAGTATTTGTGATAATAAAAGTGATTAGTTTTACTACCTCTGTTCCTCTTTTTAAAGGAATTGTGATTGATTCATTTATCTTTTTATTATTTGTGAACTCTTTATCAATCTCCCCTATTTCTATTCTGAAACCATGAAGTTTAATTAATTCATCTTTTCTATTTGCGAAAAAAAGCATATTATCTTAAAAATATCCAAAATCTCCAGTTCTAAAACTTCTTTTTTCATATTTTGCTTCAAATTTTTGAGAGTTTAACTCTTCATTTTTAAAATACCCAATAGAAACATTATCACCAACTATTTCTATTTCTCCAACATTTTCACTATCAATATCTAATAAATTTATTACTGTGTTTGCTTTTACATACCCAACGGGTAAACTTTTTGAATACTTCTCAATTATTGCAGGTGTAATATCTACTAAAGTAGTAGCTACAGTAGCTTCTGTTGGCCCATAAGTGTTAAGAACTTTTGAACTTGGAAAACTATTCAAAATTCTTTTTGCAGTCATAGCAGGTAATACTTCTCCACAAAATAGGAAAGTTTGTAAACTTTTAATTTCATTAGTTGTAAACTCAGATGAAAGTAAATATTTACTAATAAACGAAGGCGTTGATACCCAAATATTACAATTATATTTTTTTAATCGCTCAAAATACTCAATATGATTTTCAAGTAGTTCTCTACTATTTAAAATAATAGTTCCACCAAATGATAAAAATCCAACAAGTTCATATACAGATAAATCAAAACTAAAAGGTGCTTGATTCATAAATACACTATCTTTTGAAAATTTAAAATCAGTCTCTAACCAATTATTAAAATCTAATATTGAGTTTTGTGTTATTTGAACACCTTTTGGCTCACCAGTGCTTCCAGATGTAAATATAATATATATAATTGAATCAGCTAAATCATATGAAGTATTTACATTATCTTTATTAAAATCTAAAGTATCATTAATTGTATTTATTATAAGTGCAGAACTTACAATATTTACAATTTTTTGAAGTCTCTCTTTTGGATAAATAGTATCAACTGGAATATATGGTAAACCTAAACTCATACAAGCAGTCATTGTTACTATAAACTTAGCTTCTTTATGTCCATAAATAACTACAGGATGACCTTTTGGAAGATTATATTGAGAAAGTTCAGTTTTTAGTTTTTCAACTTCATTTTTAAATTCATTCCAAGTTAAATCTTTATCACTGGCACTAATGGCAATTTTTTCAGAATCTTTCTCACACTCAACAAAATCTAATAATTGTAAATCAAATCTCATATTGGAACTCTCCCACTAAAAAAGTAAAGTGCTATTACTGCACCATTTAACATCAAAAATCTTTTTAAATTTAAAGCTATAATATCTGGAAAAATCGTAAAATAATCAAATCCACCTTTTTTTACATAAACTACATAAATATTGTGAATAGCTGAAAAAATCCCAAATAAGAATCCACTAAAAATAAAATACCAAGTTAAACCATTCCACATTCCCATAAGCAAAAATGTAGCTATGATTGCAAGATTTTGAATCAATAATCTTCTACCTTTTAAAATATCAAATTTATGTAAATATTTATATAAAGGTTTAAAGAAATAATCTGTCAACCAAGAACCTAAAGTAATATGAAATCTTCTCCAAAAATCTTGTGGATTAGGAGCTAAATATGGATGATTAAAGTTCATAGGAACATATATTCCCATCATAATACTAAGTCCAACAGCCATGGCACTATATCCAGCAAAATCAAAAAATAGATATATTGTGTAAGCATAAGCACTATTTACCATATCTAAAAGTACTATACTATTTTCATCAATTGTTGAAAGCCAAAATTTATTTACAAATTCTGCAAAAATAAATTTAAATAAAACTCCAACTATTAAAATATCCCAACCTTTTCCAATATTACTCAAAGTTAAATTTTCATAACCTTTTTGTAAATCTTCTTGAAATCTATATGATCTATCAATTGGACCAGCTAATAGCGTTGTTGGAAATAATAAAAATGAAGTAAATTCAACAAAAGATAATTTTCCATAATTGTGACTATCTACGATTGCTTGAATTGTTCTAAATGTGATATATGAAATACCAATAACCTTAAATATTGGGTCTATATCAAACTTGTGTAATATCATAGGTAAAGCAATAATTATCATAGGAAAGAATGTTTCTTGATATTTATTAGAGACATATATCCAATATACAGCATAAACATAAATAAGAAAAAATAAAATTTTCTCTGCATGTGGTATAAAAAAAGATATATATAAAATAATTGCTATGAATAATATATTTTTATAAGAGATAAGATTTTTTAAAATATTTTTAAAAGTATGTAAAAATAAAATGAAGCAAAATGTCAAAATAAAAAAATCAAGTCCAGAAAAAGGTAACATATTTCCCATTAAAAAGCCTCGTATACAAATTCTACAGTTGATTCAACTTCTTGTCCACTTAAATCATCTATGTTTTCATCAATTATGATAAATGAAAATCCAATAATTAATAACAAATATATTAAAAAAGTTCTAAAAAAATATTTCATTTTATTTTGTCTCTTTTGGCATAAAATGTTCAATGATTTTTTGATTGATTTTAACCCAACCTAATTCTCCAGAATGGACAATATCAGTTAAAGTTCCCATTTCATAATTCTCTTTTTTATATGTCCACATATCTAAATAACCGTAATTATTCTCTTGTATTTTAGATTTTATTGTCGATATAATTGTTGTCATTTCATCTCTATTTTTTTCAAATACATAAGGGTGTAAATCTTGCATTACAAAAAGTGGTTTAATTTTATAACTTTTTAATAACTCAAGTAATACTAACAAATCTTGATACTCTTGGTTTTTATCAAGTTCTGAGGGAACAATTATAGTATAAGGAAATTCTCCTTTAGTAATTGAAGGCTCAATATATTTTGTAAAATATTCATTACTAATTCCAAAACTATTATTTGTTGAAAGAGTTGAAATTTTATTTGCTTCTATTTTCAAACTTTCATAATCAAGCATTGGATTTTTATAAGTAACTATTGGAGGGTTAATATCTCTATTATCAAAACTTTTAATTAGGATCCTTTTTATTTCATTGTTTAAATAATCATCTTCTAATTCATTAAAAGA
>JBBRXF010000136.1:0-5478 GCA_038248665.1 Campylobacterales bacterium
ATCCCTCCTTATGCCATAGCAGTTGGTAATCCTGCAAGAATTATTAAATATAGATTTGATAGCACCATTATAGAAAAAATAATGGCTATCAAGTGGTGGGATTGGGATAAGAATAAAATTAAAGAAAATATTGAGGATTTTAAAAATATAGATCTCTTTATAGAAAAACATAAGGTAGATAAATGATAAAAATTGTTTTAATAGTTGGAGCTAGTGGAGTAGGTAAAGATACTTTGATTAAAGCAATAAAAAATGATGTAAAAGCAAATTTTGTCACTAGATATATTACAAGAGTGCCAGATGAAAATGAATCAAATTATTATATAGGCAAAGAGGATTTTGATTACTTAAGAAAAAGTGATTTTTTTGTCTCAGTATGGGAAGCCCATGGAAATATTTATGGTATATCAAAACTTTCTATTAAACATGGTCTTAATATTATCTCTATATCAAGAGATACTATAAAAGATTTTGAAAAAGCTTTTAATGATGTTACAACTATTGAGATAGGAATACCAAAAGAGATGCTTTATACCAGACTTAAAAAGAGAGGTAGAGAAGATGAAGAGGCTATTTTAAAAAGAATTCAGAGAAGCGAGCAAAAAATAGATGCTAAAAATTGCATCTATTTTGATAATTCTAAATCATTAGAACAAAGCAAAAAAGAGTTTATATCTCTTATTTACTCTATTAAATAATAAATGATAAGAAGATTTTTTATTGATGGGACAATTAAGCCTGTTTTAGGGCTTGGCATTACTTCAACCATAGGATATGGAACTCTGTTTTATTCATTTACCATTATGTCATTAGAATTTGAAAATGAATTTAGTTGGAATAAAAGTTTTATTTTTGGTATTTTTTCTCTAGGATTATTATTAGGTGGTCTTATAAGTCCATTTATTGGTAAAAAACTTGATAAACATGGTGCTCGTATTATTATGAGTATGGGGTCATTTTTAGCTGCATTAGGGATGTTGTTTATCTCTTTTGTCGAAACAAAATTTGGATTTATTCTATCGTTATTATATATTGAGATAGTTGCAACATTTATTTTGTACGAAGCTGCTTTTGTTGCTCTTTCTCAGATTGCAAAAGAAAAAGCAAGATTGCCTATGGCTCAAATTACTCTTATTGCAGGATTTGCTTCAACTATATTTTGGCCACTCATTACATTTTTATTGCAGATGTTGAGTTGGAGAGAAGTGTATATGATTTTATCTCTTTTTCATCTTTTTATTGCATTACCACTGCATTTGTTTACACTTAAAAATAGGGTTTTAAATAGTGATATTAAAGAATATATAAATAGTAAAGCTGTTCTACAACTTACAAAAAAACAAAGAGAAAAAGCAATGACATTATTAACAATAACATTTTGTCTTATTTCTATACCAATTGCAGCAATTCAATTACATTTAGTAGGAATCCTACAATCATTTGGGATTGAAGCAATAATGGCTGTCACTCTAGGTGCTTTAATTGGACCATCTCAAGTTGGGGCAAGAATTATCGAGATGCTTTTTGCTAATAAAACAACACCTATTCAATCTGCAATAATCTCAAATACATTAATATTTGTAAGCTTACTTTGTTTGCTTCTTAGTGTATATGAACTCTTTTTTGCGACATTTTTTGTGATTTTATATGGTGCTGGCCAAGGATTAAACTATATTGCTAGAGGAAGTTTGACTCTTTATGTTTTAAGTGCCAACAGTTTTGGAAAAAATAGTGGAACATTAAATTTATTTATCAAAATAACCACAGCAATTTCCCCTTTTAGTATTGCATTAATGTTAGATTTTTTTGGGAATGTTACAACTATAATTTTTTTAACTATTGTTGCAATATTTTCCTTTATAAGTTTATTTTATTTAAGAAAGGTTTGTAAATGTTTGAATTAAAATTTTTAGGAACAGCTGATAGTGGAGGCATTCCATCACATAATTGCAGTTGTAGTATTTGCGAAGAGTATAGGCAAAAGGGCAAAAAAAACTTAGCTACCAGTGCCTATTTAAAGTGCGAAAATGATGAGATTATACTTCTTGATGCAGGAATAGAAGATATTGCTTCACTTTTTGATAGAAAAAAAATCGCAGCTATATTTTTAACCCATTTCCATCCAGATCATGCTTTAGGACTTTTAAGACTTAGGTATAGTAGTGATGATATAAATTGTTATCATCCAAAAGATAAAGATGGTTTTGCTGATTTATTTAAGCATCCAAAAGCAATAAAATTTATAGAAAACACTCCCTTTGAATCAATAGAGATAAACAGTATAAAATTCACCCCCATTCCACTAAAACACTCTAAAAATACCACTGGTTATTTAATACAATCCAAAAATAAAACTATTGCTTATTTAACCGATTGTGCAGGAATAAAAGAAGAATCAATGAAGTTTTTGCTTTTACAAACTATAGATGAATGCTATATTGATGCTTGCTTGAGTCCTAATTTCCAAAAAGGAAATCACTTAAATTATGAAGAAGCAAGTAAAATATTAGATGAGATAAATGCGAGGAAATCTTATTTAATTCATGGTAGTCATGTTACTTTGGAGTATATTAAGAAAAATAATTTACAGTTAAAATACAACTATATATAGTTAAATTTCTTAAAAATTGTAATCTAGTTATTTAATAAATATACTTAAGTAGCAGGAATCCATCTATAAAGGGTAGCAAGAGATACACCTAAATCTTTTGCCACATCTTTTGGTGGAATACCAGATTCTAAAAGTTTTTTTGCACTTGCAAGTTTACTATCAGTCATAGTTCTTTTTCTTCCACCAACACGTCCTAGTTTTTTAGCAGATTCTAGTCCAGCTTTTGTTCTTTCAACAATTAATTCTCTTTCCATTTGAGCTAAACTTGCCATCACATGAAAAAAGAATCTTCCACTTGGTGTTGATGTATCTATAGAATCAGTTAAGCTTTTAAAATGTATATTTTTAGAATTAAGTTCGCTAACAAATTCAATTAAACTTTTTACACTTCTTCCTAATCTATCAAGTTTCCATACAACTAAAGTATCATTTTCTCTTAGCATTTCAAGAGCTTTTAAAAGACCTGGACGATTATCTTTTGTACCACTTAGTTCATCTTGATAAATTCTTTCACTTCCAGCTTTTTCCAATGCATCTTTTGAAGTATTTCTGCAGATAGTGTTTAAATATCAATATTTTTTAGTTTTATGCCCATAGATGGATATTTTTTTATATAAAGTTTTTATTTGCCCATTTAAAAAATGGTATTAAATTAATTTTTATACCCTCTACGTCAAATTCATCTTCACTATCATAAGTTATTATGGTCCCATTATTTAAACTAAAGTTTTGAGAAGCTTCAATAAGTCCTTTGATTTCTCTTTCTTTAGTATCAGGATCACTCATATCATAAGTTACTTGAAGTACATTAGTAATTTTTCCATTTTCTGAAATTAGAAAATCACATTCACTTTTAGTTGATCTGTAATAATAAATTTCATTTTGATTTCTTTTTAATTCTAAAAATACAGCATTTTCCAATGCTTTACCAATATTATCAGAGAATTTAAACTCTGTAGCATTATTAAGTCCTATATCAATACTATATATTTTTTTCTCACCAAGTTCAACATTAACTAATGATGTATCATATCTTTGTAAAGTCATAGCCAAATAAATATTTTGCACATAATCTAAAAAGTCATATAAGGTATTTTTTCCTATTTTAATTCCATTTGATTTTAGTTCATTGTATATTTTATTTATAGATATTTGTTTAGTTGCAGTTGCAATAATTCTTTTTAAAAAGAATTTTAATGCTACAGTATTTGTGATGTTATAACGTTCAGCTAAATCTTTATATAAAAGAACATTAAAATATTCTTGAAGTGTCTGATTTGCATAAAGTTCATCTAAAAATAGAGTTTCAGGAAATGAACCATTTTTTAAAAAAGATTCCTGAGCATTTTTTATATGAGCTAAACTTTTTGATGAGTATAAATCTACTTCTATATTTTTAAAATATAAATACTCTTTAAAAGATAGTGGAAATACTTCAAATGATAAAGTTCTACCCCTTAAACTAGTGGCTATTTCTGTGCTTAAAAGCTTTGAGTTAGAGCCAGTAATAAAAATATTTTTCGTGACAGTATCATAAACTCTTCTGATAAATTTTTCCCAATTAGTTATATTTTGAATTTCATCAAAAAATAAATAGCAATCACTTAAATTTTGATCAGGATAAAGTTCCATATAACTTTGTAGTATTAAATCTAATTCATCACTATTTAATTCTAAACGTTCATCTTCAAAATTTAGAAATAGTATTTTAGTTTTATCAACTGTTTGACAAAGCTCATTAATCATATGATATAAAATTGAAGTCTTACCACATCTTCTAACACCAATAAGTGTTATTATTTTTTTTGTATTAATCGGGGGATTTAAAGTACGAGCCTTTACATCAAAGTTCTTACTTAAATGAAAATCTCTAATAATTTGTTTTAATTGTTCTTTCTTTTTCATAAAGAAGATTATAAGTATTTTTTTCTTTAACTTAGATAAATTAAAGGGATACACTATAAATATTTAACCAATTAAAAAGATTAAAAATAAAATAAAACTATCAATTTTTAAGTCAATCTAATAGTCTGTGGACTTAACCTATTTTTTGGTGGTCAAAAACAAGACATATTTAAGAATAAAGCCTAAAAAATGCTCATTTTTAGGTAAAAAAACGACTTTTAGCAATATTGGAATATGAAAATAATTAAAATTGCTTAGAATTAAAACTTTGCTAGAGGAAAAAAGAAAGACCGATTTTCAAGTTAGCAACAAGTCTTCGGACATAACCCATTTTTTAATGGTATTTTTCAAGCAATATTTAAGCAATTAATTAAAAATATCAACCAAAAAAACCTAATTCTTTAGTCAAAAAATAATTTTTTAAAAAGAATTTCAAAAAAAATCAAAAAAAGTCGCCGTAAATTGAAATTTTTTCGACACTAGTTATATGAAGAAACTAAATAATTGAAGTTATACCTATAGTCTTCGGACTTAACCTCTTTTTTAGTGGTCAAATTCAAAATTAATTTAAGGATGTGAAAATGGATTCAACAATACAAAAAAAAATAAAAAATTTTGTAAGAAAATATTTCATAAAATCAGTGCTAGAAAACAAAGAAAAAGAAACCAGTTCTAATGTAATGATTACTACATATTTTAATCGTACCACATACAATATAGCCAGTCAAAATAGTAATGAAAGAAGAAAGTTCTTTTATGCCTTTAGAACCAAACATATAAATGATTTTAAGCGTAATCGTAAGCTTTTTACAACCTTAATCTCTAACTTCAAAAGAAGAAAGGCTTTTGTTGAGTTCAAATCCAGATTTACAGCAAGTGAATGGGATAAAATTAATGGAGATAAAATAGCAAGGTATTTAGCCTTGAAAGATAAATTAATATCTAAAGAAGACTTTGAAGAC
>JBBRXF010000137.1:0-5298 GCA_038248665.1 Campylobacterales bacterium
GAATGAAAAGAATAGAATCTGATTATAATAATTTATTTTATTGGTTAAAATATAGATTTGGTAAATTACTTTTTATTGTATCAAAGTATGTATGAAATTTAATTTCTCATACTAGATTTACTACTAGAAATGGTTGATTGATTAAAAATGAAAATGTAGATAAATATCTAGAAAATGCTAATCCTTGAGATATATTATTATCTAGACTTAATTGGAATGCATCAAATATATCTATTCCTGGTTTTTGGAAACATATGTCAATTTATCTTTGAACTTGAGAATACTTAAAAGAAAAGTATAAATGAGATTATTTAGTTGAATTGAAGGATAGGCATCATTATATTATAGAAGCAACTTCTGAATGAATAAATATAGTGGATATATATGATTTTATCCCACATGCTGATTATCTATGAGTTTGCAGAACAAATTTTAAAAAAGAAAAAATTGAGAGATCAATAAAAAATGCTTTATCAAATATGTGAAAAAATTATGATTTTATATTCAATTTTTATTCTGATAAAAGATTGGTTTGTTCTTCACTTGTACTAAAATCATTTGCAAAAGAAAGTGAATTTGATGAATGAATTGATATAGAATTAGAAAAAATATGAATAAGTCTGACTTATCCACCAAATAATTTTATAAAGAAAATACAAGAAGAAAACGATAAAAAATACCCAGAAGTGAAATGAGTATTTTTTATCGATAGTTTAGAAAAAACTTGAGAAAATTTTGTTAGTACTGTTTCAGAGCTATTGAAATCATGAGATAGACCTAGGTTTAGTATGTTTTTGAAGTAATGTTTTTATATTTCATCATCTTCTTCATCACCAAAATTTTCTATTTTTTCTTCATCCTTAGTATATTTTTTTAATTTTGTAACAACTTCATTATCAATAATGCTTGAGTAATTTAAAAGTATTTCATCTCTAAAAACAAACATTTTTGTTCATTTCTTTCATGAAAGCAGTAATTTTTTTGTATCTTCATTGGCTATTAAACTCTTCAAAATTTGATTAAATAATTTTCAACAAACTTTAAATGTATCAGGATTTCTAACTAAGTCTTGTAAATCAAGAAATTTGTTATTAAGATAGTCATATAAACTATTTCTGGTAGGATTATTGATTAAATTATCAATTTCATTTTTTGTAATTTCTTCAAGGTTATTTTTTCATTCTGTAAATTTATTATCCATAATATCATTAAATTCTTGAATTTCACTAGCTAATCATGCAACTTTTTTTGTCATTTTGTAATATTAAAAAATAAACACAATCATATATATAACAATAATTAATTAAATGTCAAATAAAAATTGAACAAAAAAATGAGCTAAGTGTTCTTGGTAGAAGTGACTTAGCTTTTTTGTATAATCCAGTTTCACATACCTGGACTATATAAAAAAATTTATTATTTGTCCAGGGGAAAAGGGATTTAGGTTTTAGAAATAACCATTATTTCTGTTGTTATATATAAAGATTCAAAAGAACTTTATATATAACTATTTCTTACTATCCTTGGGTAATTTTTTTAGAGCGATTCACCATGCTCTTTTGTATTTGTTTTTTTTGGTTTTTTTATTGTTTTTTAAAGGTGAATTTTGAAAATAGATTATATCCATCTTATTAAACCAACTTTCTTTTTCGAAAATTAATTAGAAAAGATGGATATGATTTATTTCATTGTTTTACACCTAATTTTTGTTTTTATTTTTGTGTTTTTTTGTTGTTTAAAATAAAACATAAATGTCTTATTAGGGAATTATACTAGGTTTTGTATTTCCCGTCTAGGCGAGTAAGAAGATGTAAAAGAACTAACTTAATACATATATATTATACCTAAGAACCTTTTTTATTACCAAAAATAGACCTTGACAAAGCTATATATTATACTAATTAAAAAAGTATCACTAAATTAGTAGCACAATAAAGCCAATAAAATTTCTGAAAATAAATTACTAAATTCTCTATAAATCATTCTTTTTTGAATGAATTTATAAATATAAAGTAATAAAAATATAGAATAAAATGTCTTGTTGTATAAAAAATATAGACAAAAAAATTAACACTTTTTTAAAATGTTAAAAACCTGTTAAAAATAAAATTGAATTGAAAATACTTATATAATGAATAAAATAAAGGAAAATAATAAATAATGTATAAAAAATGGAGATTAAAAAGTTATTAGAAAAAACGAATTATTTTATTTGAAAAGAAGTTGATGAGATAATTAGTTTTGAAATCAAAGAATTACAAGAAGTTATAAAAGAACATAGTAATCTATATTATAACAATGAAAATCCAATAATTAGTGATTTTGAATATGATAAACTATTGGAAAAACTTGTATTTCTTGAAAATAAATTTGATATAGAGTTTAAAGAAACTTATAAAGTAGGAGCTTCAGTTATAGAATCGACTTTTGCTAAAGTAAGACATAGTAGACCAATGATAAGTCTTGATAATACTTACAATGAAGAAGATTTGAATGATTTTGATGAGAGGGTTAGGAAAATAGTGAAAAGTGATACCACTCCGGGTACATTAAAGTGAAAAGGGAAGGGTAATAGTCCCGTCATTCCTGCGAAGGCAGGAATCTATAAAAAAGATAATAAATCCTTTTTAAGTAATGAAGCCAATGCTAGTAATAATTTAATAGATTCCGGACTAAATCCGGAATGACGGGCTTGTTTACAAAATTTAATTTACACTCTAGAATTTAAGTTTGATTGACTATGAGTTGAGCTTGTTTATAAGAAGTGAAAACTTGTGCAGGGGATAACAAGGTGAAATGGAGTAGAGTGAGAAGATATAACAGAAAATGTGATGCAGATAACGAATATCCCAAAAACTATAGATTATCTTGATGATTTAGAAGTAAGGGGAGAAGTTGTACTTCCAATTTCTAGTTTCAATAAATTAAATGCTGAGGCATTGGAAAAGGGATGAAAGATATTTGCAAATCCTAGAAATGCAGCAAGTTGAAGTCTGAGAACTCTTGATACTTCTATTACAAAAAAAAGAAATTTGAAATATTTTGCTTATGATTTGGCTAATTTTGATGAGTTTAGAAATACTCCCCCTGCTTCGCTTCCCCCTCAATTGAGGGGGACTGAGGGGGAGAAATCTTATTTTGATGTGATAAAAGATTTGGAAAATCTTTGATTTGAGATTACTTCATATTTTAAGGTTTGTAATTGAATTGAAGATGTTATAAAAGAAATTGATAACTTTTGAGATACAAAAAAAACTATAGATTTTGATATTGATTGACTAGTTTTGAAGGTCAATGATATAAGTTTATGGAACAGTATCTGATTTACTGAGCATCATCCAAGATATGCAATTGCTTACAAGTTTCCAGCTGAGCTTGTGAGAACTAAAATTATTTCTATAGAACATAGTGTCGGAAGAACTGGAACAATCACTCCTGTTGCAAATCTAGAACCTGTAAATGTGTGATGAGTAGTTGTAAGAAGAGCAACTCTACATAACTATGATGAAGTTGAGAAAAAATGAGTTATGATTTGAGATCAAGTTTGGATAAAAAGAGCATGAGAAGTTATTCCTGAGGTTGTTACTCCAATTTTAGAATCAAGAAATGGGGAAGAGCAGAAAATAGAAATTCCTACAATTTGTCCTATTTGTTCATGAGAGGTTTCAAAAGATGATGAGAAAGTAAGATACTATTGTAATAATAAATTTTGATGTAAAGCACAAGTTGGAGGAAGCTTGATTTACGCAGTTGGGAAGACTTGATTTAACATTGATTGATTATGAGAAAAACAAGTGATTTTATTTTTAGAAAAATTATTAATTACTGATTTACCTTCTATTTTTTCTTTAAAAGATAAGAAATGAGAGTTGTTAGAACTAGAATGATTTAAAGAAAAATCAATTTCAAACTTACTTGAATCAATAGAAAAAGCCAAAAATCAAAGCTTAGTTTCATTTTTAACTGCTCTTTGAATAGAATGAGTAGGGAAAAAGACATCAAAGACATTAGCAAAGATATTTAATAAAAAAGAAGATCTATTAAATTTTGATAAAACTGTGGATGATTTACTTAGACTAGATGATTTTTGACCAGAGACTTCAGAATCAGTTTATGGATTTTTCAATGATGAATCAAAAAAAGAATTACTAAAAAAACTACTAGAAATCATAGAAATCAAATTTGAGAAAAAACTAGATAAAGAAGGGAAGTTTACATGAAAGAGATTTTGTATAACTTGAAGTTTTCCTGGGTTTTCAAGAGAGCAAATCATAGAAAAACTAGAAAAAGAAGGGGCTGAATTTATATGAAGTGTATCAAAAAAACTTGATTTTCTTATTGCTTGAAGCGAAGCAGGGAGTAAACTGAAGAAAGCTCAGGAGTTGTGAGTGAGAGTGGTTGGGTTGGAGGAAATTTTAGTATAATTATTTTTTATCAATAGAGTTATTTATTTCATATTGCATTGGTTTGCATTTTGAAAAATCATTATTGATTCATTCACTATATTTTAATATTTGTTTTATTCTTTCAACAGAAGTTGGATGAGATAATGAGAAAAATAAATATTTTTCATATATATTATTTTTATCTTGAAAAAAATCAAGGATACAATTACTTTTTCATCAGGCTTTTTTAACATAATTTATTCATCACATATCTGCTTTTAGTTCAGTTTCTCTTGAAATATAAGAAGTTGTTAAATTAGCGATTTTACTATAATCAAATCAAGAATCAAATCATAGGTATGTAATAGTTAGATAGAAGGGTATTTGAGAGGAAAATCAATCAATGATATCTCTATTTTTTATATGCTCCATTTCATGTCAAAGAATAAACATAAACTCTTCTTCGTATTTTAAATCTTTTAATAATGAAGTTGTAAAAACAATATTTCCTCATATTGTAGCAAATGCATTTACTTCGTCACTTTCTATTACATATAGGTCAATATATTTTGGTAGGTCAATTTTATATGAGATATTTAATGAGTCTAGTTTTTTTGTATTTTTATCAATAAATGAATTTCAAAAATATTTCTTTTCATCTTCTATATCTAATTTTGATATAATAAAGTGTGAAAATAATTTAAAAAATCATAATGAAAATATTGTTAATAGTATTAAAATTCACACAGAGATTCACATCCATTTTAAATCAGGTTTTAATGGTGAAACTTTATCATCAGGTATATGTGGCATTTTAAAATTGTTCATATTTTATTTTTTATAAATGTAATTTTTATAAATATAAAATAAATTCCTATAAAATCAAATAAAATAGATATTTTTTGGTTTTAAC
>JBBRXF010000138.1:0-5292 GCA_038248665.1 Campylobacterales bacterium
AAAATTACTTAACTTTTCCTCTTAAATCATCTATGAACATCTTTTTATATATGTTGTCAAAGTTCTGAATAGGTGAAGGATTAAACTCCTCTTCTTTCTCATTTCCCCAATATAAATATCTATTTCTAAATTTATGATTATCTATTAAAAAAGATATTTTAAAGGCTGTTGCTAAAACATATTTAGTTGTTGTATCAATAAACTTATACTCATCTTCTAAATAAATCCCTGAAAAAAAAGTTATTTTTGTATTTTTTTCTATTAAAAATCTTGCCTTTTCATCACTATTAAAATTTTTATTATTATTTAAACTAACTCTTTCTACATTTGAAACAATATTATTATATTTATTTGCATAGGTTGTTATATCTATAAATCTCTCCACATAATTTTCATGAATAGCTCTAATCTCATCTTTTTCAATAGAAGTTAATGTTGTTGAGTATTTAAGGGGATGGGCATATATGCTTGAAATAGATAAACTATCAATTTTTTGTCCATCATTTTTTGTTGGGTAAATATATATTTTCGAGTCCATTTGTGTTAATTCATAATAATTTTTGATTGCATATTTCAAAAATAAATCACCATAACCAATACTTAATAATGAAATTAATAATATAAAAAAGACTATTGCACTTTTAAATATTTTTGAAATAATAAAAGATATAAAAAAACAAAAAGATACAAAAGAGAAATTTGCAGGAAGAAATAAAAAACTCGTAGGTATTACAAACTCAAAAGGAGGCATTTTATATCTTTATTTTAACAAATAAGGTAAATCTCTTTTTAGAGACTCCAATAAATCTTCATTTAAAAAAAACTTCCCATAAACACTCTCTAAATTATGAAAACAATAAACACAAACATATCTATTCTTTTTAATTAACTCTATTGTACTATTCAACACATTTTGTAATTGATTGTTATTCCTATAATAGTTATAAATATCTTTTAAATCTTCTTCATCTATTTTTTCTTTTATAAAAACAACTGCATCTTCCATAAACTCTATAACATTCTCATCTTTTGATTTTATATTTAAAAATGCCTCTTTCACATCTTCAAATCTAATATCAAATTTTGCACCAACTAATAATAGCTCTTTTAAATTTTTTAAATCATTTTTCTGAAAATAGTATTGTAATAATAAATTTAGATAATGTTTTTGTATATCACTATCATAATTTTTTATAAATTCAAAAACTTTATTTGCATCTTTTATTTTTTCATTCTCTAATAATTGATTGTGTAAAACACCTATTTGTCCAATTATTTCATGTAATCTATCACTCATGAAACTTCCTCTATTCTAAATTAATAATATTGTATCTAAATTATATTTCAAAAGAATTATGAAGCAATTTTTTAATGATATAATATAATCTAGTCATAAATTATAATCTAATAAAAAGAAAATCATGAAAAAAGCATTTCAACAACTTATATTTTTAATCCTATTTATAAACAACTTTTTATTTGCAGCAAATCCACCAAATAATTTAGAAAAAGTAACTTTACAACTTGAATGGAAACATCAATTTGAATTTGCTGGTTTTTATGCTGCAATTGAACAAGGATATTACAAAGATATTGGACTTGAAGTTGAAGTAAGAGAGTTTAAAGAAGGTATAAATATCACCGATGAAGTATTAAGTTGAAATGCAACTTTTGGAATATCATCATCTGCTTTAATTTTAGAAAAATTAAATAAAAAACCTGTTGTTTTAATAGCTTCATATTTTAAACAAAATGCCCTTGCTCTTTTAACTAAACCTGAAATAAAAACTCCCGCTGATTTAAAAAATAAAAAAATCATGGCAGTAGAGTGGGAAATGGAACATACAAGTTTAGGAGTTATGTTAAAAGATTTTGGAATTAAAAAGAATGATTATACTTTGGTAAATCATAATTTCAAAATAGATAAATTTGCAAATGGTGAAATTGATGCAATGAGCGTTTTTATAACTTCGCAACCTTTTGATTTAGATAAATTGGGAGTTAAATACAATATTTTGAATCCTGCAAATTTTGGAATTTATTCATATGATGTAGAACTTTTCACTAGTCAACAAGTTATAAACTCAAATCTAGACAAAGTAACAAAATTTGTTGAAGCAACTAATAAAGGTTGGGAATATGCTTTCAAAAATAAAAAAGAGATTGTTGATTTAATTTATAATAAATACACAAAAAGAAAAAGTCCTGAGTCTTTATTATTTGAAGCAAATCAAACAGAAAAACTATTTAAAACAAATGTATTTAAAATAGGTGCTATTACTCCTGAATTAATTAAACTTAATGCTGATATGTATACAAATTTAGGATTAGTTGATAAAAATCAGAATATTAACTCAATATTATTAGACTATTATATTAATGAAAAAAATAAAATTGAAAATTTACTTACACATGAAGAAAAAGAGTTTTTAAGAAAACATCCTATCATAAAAGTACACAATGAACTAGATTGGCCTCCCTTTAATTACAATGTTAATGGAAAAGCCACAGGTTATTCAATTGATTATATGAATTTATTAGCTTCTAAAGTTGGTTTATCTGTTGATTATATATCAGGTTATTCTTGGAATGATTTTTTACAAATGATTAAAGAAGATAAAATTGATGTAATGTTAAATATTGCAAAAACAGAAAATCGGGAAAAATACCTAATTTTCACTTCACCTTATACAAAAACTTTTGATTCTGTTTTTGTAAAAAAAGAGCAAAATCTTTTTCATAGTTTGGATGATTTAAACGGAAAAACTTTAGCTGTTGTAAAAGGTTTTTATGAAGAAGAGCTTTTAACTAAATACTATCCAAATATAAAATTAGTTTATGTTAAAAATGTTCTAGAAGGACTTAAAAAAGTAACTTTTGATAAAGCTGATGGTTTTATCGATAATTTTATTGTTGCAGATTATTACATTGAAAATAACCTTATTTCAAATTTGAAACCTGCATTTGAAGTTACTGACCCTAATTTTAATCTAGATTTACATTTAGCAACAAACAAAGAAAATGTTATATTACAACAGATTTTAGAAAAAGCAAAATATGAAATCACATATGAAGAATTAACCGAATTAAAAAGAAAATGGATAAATACATCAACTACAAATAATTTTATAAATATTATCCCTTTAAATATTGAAGAAGAAAACTACTTAAATACAAAAAATCAAATTACTATGTGTGTAGATCCTGATTGGGAACCATTTGAAGTCCTTGACAAAAAAGGACAACATATAGGAATTGCAGCTGATATTATAAAGTTAATAACTACAAAACTTGGTATTGAAATAAAAGTAATTCCTACTAAATCTTGGGAAGAGAGTGTTGAATTTTCAAAAGCAAAAAAATGCGATATTATGAGTTTTTTAAATCAAACACCACAAAGAGAGACTTGGCTTAATTTTACAGAGCCAATTTTTAATGACCCAAATGTAATTATTGGAAGAGCAGATGATAATAGAATTGAAGATTTATCAAAAATCAAAGCTTCGATTGCCATTCCAAAAGAGACTGCAATGTATGA
The DNA here is from genome assembly GCA_038248665.1 of Campylobacterales bacterium. Classification (GTDB taxonomy): domain Bacteria; phylum Campylobacterota; class Campylobacteria; order Campylobacterales; family Arcobacteraceae; genus Aliarcobacter. Next base: position 3,539 of record JBBRXF010000138.1, read on the forward strand.
AAGATTCCAAAAAGATTTTCCAAATCTTGTAATAATTCCTGTAAATTCAGAAAATGAAGCATTTAAATTTGTAGAAGAAAAAAAAGCTGATTTAACTGTTCGTTCTATGATTATTTCTGCTTATACAATCAAAGAAAAAGGCTATTTCAACCTCAAAATTGTAAATCAGCCAGATGGTTATGAAAATCATTTAAGAATGGGTGTGAGAAAGGATGAACCCTTGTTAAAAGATATTTTGAATAAAGCAATTAACACAATTACAAAAGATGATATTCAAAATATTACAAATAAATGGGTTTCAATTAAATATGAAAAAGTTGAAGACTATACATATTTTTGGATTGTAACTGCTATTCTTTTTATAATATTAATATTCTTTTTATACAGACAATATCTATTAAAACATAATAATGATTTCCTTCAAAATGAAATCCTAAAAAGTACAGAAGAGTTACAAAAATCAAATTTAATTTTAAAACAAAAAAAAGATGAATTAGATAAATTAAATTCATCATTAGAAATAAGAATCAATGATGAAGTACAAAAAAATAAAATCTTCCAAGAGAAACTCTTTAAAGCTGATAAATTAGCTTCAATGGGAGAAATGATGAGTAACATCGCCCACCAATGGAGACAACCATTATCTTTAATTTCAACAGTAGCAACAGGAATAAAAATTCAAAAAGAGTTTGGAACATTAAAAGATGAAGAATTAGTACAAAATATGGATTTGATTAATAAAAATGCACAATATTTATCTGAAACAATAAATGATTTTAGAAACTTTATTAAAGGAGATAGAAAAATTAAGAATTATGATTTATCAGGAACTATAAATAATTTCTTACATATTGTAGAATCTTCAATAAAAAAAGATAGTATAAAAATAATTCTTGATTTAGATAATACAATCAAAATTGATGGTTATCCAAATGAATTAATACAATGTTTAATCAATATTTTTAATAATGCTAAAGATGCAATGGAAGAAACAAAACAAATAAAACCTTTAATATTCATTACTACAGTATCTAAAGATAATATATTAAAAATTTCCATAAAAGATAATGCAGGAGGAATTCCAGAAAATATTATGTCTAAAATATATGACCCATATTTTACAACTAAATATAAATCACAAGGAACTGGATTAGGATTACATATGACTTATAAACTTATTGATGAAGGAATGCATGGAAAAATTGAAGCACAAAATGTGGTATATGAATATGAAAATGAAACTTATAAAGGTGTTGAGTTTGTGATTACATTTAATATATAAGAGTTTGTATTTGGTTGCGGAAATAGGATTTGAACCTATGACCTTCGGGTTATGAGCCCGACGAGCTACCTAGCTGCTCTATTCCGCGTTAAATATAGTATATGAATAATTTTCCATTTTAGAGGAAAGATTTGGTTGCGGAAACAGGATTTGAACCTGTGACCTTCGGGTTATGAGCCCGACGAGCTACCTAGCTGCTCTATTCCGCGATTAGTAGTAAAATTAACAGTATCAAGTATTAATTAGATTTTATAATAAGTAAGTTATGTGGATGGGGTAGAAGGATTCGAACCTTCGAGTGACGGTACCAAAAACCGTTGCCTTACCGCTTGGCGATACCCCAAGAAAATAAAGTTTAAATATGGAGCTGGTGAAGAGAGTCGAACTCCCGACCTGCTGATTACAAATCAGCTGCTCTACCAACTGAGCTACACCAGCGCCGTATTTCTTTCGAAATGGTGTCAAGAGAGGG
>JBBRXF010000139.1:0-5146 GCA_038248665.1 Campylobacterales bacterium
AGTCAACTTCTATTATTAACTCATCATACATTGTAATATTACGAGTTGGATCATTTTTTAGAATATTATCTGTAGCTCTTTTATTTTCACCATTTTTAAGAAAATCAAAAATCTTTAATTCATCTAAAAATTTCATTCCAAGTGCGATTTCATTTTCAGCTTTTGAATTTTTATTTTTATCTTTATTATTAAAAAACTCTAAATTCTTCTCATTTGAATGTGTTTTTATATCTGCACAATTAAGTAATAATTGAGAAAATAATATAAAAAGGAAGATTCTTTTCATCTATTAATTAAAATATTTTTGCTATTTGTTCTAAACTATTTTTAGAATATTCTTCTGAAATTCCATTTTCTAGAATATTTAATTCAACTAATCCCTCATTAACTTTTACAATAGTTCCATCTACATTTATTTTGTAAATAAAATATCTGTTTTGTGTATTGTCATTTAGAGCTAAACTATTGATAAAACTACCATTTGAATCATTTATCAAAGGAATTGTTGAGCTTTTATACATTTCATCTAACTTTCCATTTACTGCAAACTTTTTTATTAACCAAGGAGTATTAGAAATATTTGCAACTAAAACAATATTTTTATTTGTATATTTATATAAATCTTTAAATAAAGCCAAACTATCATGATTTAAAACAATAATATATTTTTCTACACCTTTTTGAAAAAAAGTTTCAAATTGTGAATAAGAACTTTTTCCTGCAACTTCAAAGTATCTTGGAATATAATCTATATTTAAAACATTTTTACTATTTTGATTCACTTCAACACCATTTGGATTTTTTGGAGCAGTTAAATATATTAAAAGTGCAAATCCAATAATTCCTAATATAACTATTTTAAAACTATTTTTTATCATTTCTTTCCTAATTTTTCTGTTTTTTAGCCCATCGTTTAAATAGTCTATAATTTGTTATCTCTTCTTCTAACTCTTTATTATTAAAAATATTTTCAACTAAAACATAAGCCAAATATGGAGATAAAACAAAACCTCGTCCACCTACTCCATTTAAAATATAAAGATTATTTATCATCTCTAAATTTTCATTTTTTATTTGAAACCCATTTTTTAGGTGAGGATATTTTTCAAAACTTTTTTGTGAATCTACCAACTTTCCAACCATAGGAAAATAATCAACACTTGAAGCTCTAGCTCCTATTTTTACATCTAAAACTTTTACATCATTTAAAGTTTTTATATCATTGGCTTTTTTTAAAAGTATAGATATATCATTTTGTATAATTTTATTTGTATATTCATTATGCTCTAATTTATTTATATTTTTTAATTTTAAATTATAACTACTTTCCACTTTCTCATCATCAAATCTATTATGAGTTGCACCAATAGAGACTATTCCATCCTCCGAAGAAACCGATAATGAACACTCTTTATGATAATTTATATCTACAGAAGTAGTTGTACTTATATCAATCTTTTGACCCCAAACAGCTCTAATATCCATATATTTCTCTTTTATAAGTGATATATCAGCACCCGTTGTCAAAAAGAGAGATTTAGCTTTTATTTCACTATTTAAAACCCAAATATCATCAACTTTTTCTATTTTGTTTATTTCATAATTAAAAAGTTTTTCTGTATTGTCTGAGAGCTTTTTACAAATCTCATAAGATTTTACAACACTTCCTATTTTAAATAAATAACCAGCTTCAAACTTCTCATATTCAAAATCCATATATGGTATATAACTTTGGAATTTCTCTTCATCTTCCACATTTTTAGGAATTCTACAAGTTCCGCAATTTATTATTTCACTAGGAAAATTCTCTTTATAATAATCTATTGAAAAATTCAAAGCTTTAGTAATTAAATCTTTGAATTTATTTGGTTTTCCCAAAAGTGGAGATAAAAATGCTCCAGCTGCACCACTTGCCCCAAAAGCTACATCTTCATTTTTATCTATTAATAAAACTGATTTTGAGTGTTTTGATAAAAAATGAGCCAATGAACATCCGGCAATTCCAGCTCCAACAATTACATAATCAAATTCTTGTTTATTCATTTTTATCCAATTTATCAAAAAGCTGAAGATTTGGTCTGAAATAACCACGCCCACCTTTTAAACTAATACATCTATATTTTGGAAATTTCTTTTTATAATATTCTAATCTCTCTTTAGTTGTTTTTCCTGTATCACAATAAAAAACGAAAACTGAATTTAGAGGAAATTGTTCCAGTAAAGGAGGATTATAAATCATTGTTTCAACATTTTCAATGGGTTTTAAAATTGTATCAATTAGAACAACTTTAACACCATCTTTTTCCAATTCTCTCTTATTTTTTAAAAACTCTAGTTGAGTCCATTCATCTTTAGAAAACATAAATAATAATTTCCTTTCATTAAAGGCTAATATTAGTATATTCCCTATTAAAAAAAAGTTATTATTATAAAATTTTAGATAAAATCATGCTTCAATTGAATATTAGGGATAATTATGAAAGTTTTAGTTACAGATGATTCTAAAATGGCAAGAAAAATGGTTACAAAAGTCTTAAAAGATGTACTTTTTGAAGAAGTAGAAATCTATGAAGCACATAATGGACAAGAAGCTTTAGACTTATATAAAGAAGTTTTGCCAAAAATTGTTTTTCTAGACTTAACAATGCCAGTTATGGATGGTTTTCAAGCCCTTGAAAAAATTAAAGAATTTGATAAAGATGCTAAAGTTGTAATTATTTCAGCTGATATTCAAAAATTATCAATGGAAAAAGCATTAGAACTAGGAGCATTTAACTTCATTAAAAAACCTATTGACCTAGTAAAAATGGAACAAATATTAAAAAAAATCAAAGAATTGGATAAAATATGAATTCTACTCTAACGTTAAGTGAAGATGAAAGAGATTGTTTACAAGAGTTAATGAATGTCGCTTACGGAAGTGCAACTGCTGCAATTACAGAAATTCTTGATGCCTTTGCTCAATTATCTATTCCGAAAATTCAAATTATAAATGCTGACGAATTAAAACCTTACTTATCTAAAGAGTTAAATCTTGATGTTGAACATTTAGTATCTTTACAACAAATAAATGGAACTCTTTGTGGTGAAAATATGTTTGTTATAGATAAAGAATCAGCAAAAAACATGGCTTATAAATTTGGTTTAGAAGAAAATGAAGTAAATGACGAGGAAATTGCAGATGTAGTTTTAGAAATAACAAATATTCTGTCTTCATCAACAATTAGTAAATTAGCTGAAGATATTGATACAAATGTATCTTTTTCTGCGCCTACAATAAGAACAATAAAATCAATGGATCAACTAAAAAATCTATTTATCTCAAAATATGAAAAAGTAATTATCATATCAACTCAACTAAAATTTGAAGATTTAAATATAAATGCAGAACTATTTATTTTAACAACTGATAATTCTATTTTGTACATAAAAGAAAAACTAAATAAAATATTAGATGAGCTTTAATTGTGAATGCAAATAAATTTGATGTAATCTGTAATACAGTTGACAATGGAATTATTCTAATAAATAGAAATCTAGAAGTAAAATTTTGGAATCGTTGGCTTGAAATTAGAACAGGTATTAATTCAAAAGAGATTATTGGCAAAAATATTAAAGATTTTTACCCTCAAATTGATGATAAAAAATTAACTAGAAAAATAATAACTGCTTTAAAACTAAACTCTTCAACGTTTTACACTCCACAATTTAATAAGTTTTTAATTCCTATTGAATTATCAAAAGTTGCAGATAGAGTTTTTAATGAGATGCAACAAAGTATTACAATAACACCTTATGATATTGAAAAAGAGTTAGCAATAATTTATATTTATGATACAACTATATTATCTGAAATTAATTATAAATTAAAAGAGGTAAAAGAAGAAGTTGAAGAAAAAAATGAGGAATTAAAACTCTTATTTGACACAACAATGGAAGCTATTATTGTTTTTAAAGATGATAAAATCGTAGATTGTAATCAAGGTGCCCTTGAATTATGTAATCATAAATCAAAAGAATTATTTTTAAAAAAAGATATTCATGATTTAGATTTAGATAAAGAAATTCTAAAAAAAGTACATACAAAACCAGTTGAAGTAACAATTACAAGAGAAGATAGAACTTCATTTAAAGCTCTTATAAATGTAAAAAATACAACCATAAAATCACAAGATTATAAAATATTAACAATAATTGATATTTCAGACTTAAAAAGAAAAGAGAATCTTCTTGCAGAACAAACAAAACTAGCTGCAATGGGTGAAATGATAGGAAATATTGCCCATCAATGGAGACAACCACTAAATATAATCTCTATTACCGCTTCAGGAGCAAGATTAAAAAAAGAGATGAATATATTAAGTGATGAGATGTTAAATGATGCATTTAAATCAATTTCAGAAACAACTGAACATCTATCAAATACCATTGATGTTTTTAAAGATTTTCTAAAAGAAGATAAAGAAAAATCATTATTTAATTTAAGTCAAAATATTAATAATAATATCTCATTAATAGAGAGTGTTTTAAAAGAAAATCATATAACACTTGATTTAGATTTAGATAATGATATTTATCTATATAACTTTGCAAATGAGTTTAGTCAAGCTTTAATAAATATTATACACAATGCAAGTGATGCTATTAGTTTAAAAAGAAAAAAGAGTGAACTAAGAGTTATAAAAATTTCTACTAAACAAATTGAAGATTCTGCACTTATTGAAATAGTTGATAATGCAGGTGGAATTGATAATGAGATTATAGATAAAATTTTTGAACCATATTTTACAACAAAACATAAATATCAAGGTACTGGTTTAGGATTATACATGACTCACAAAATAATTCAATCAAGTATGAAAGGTAAAATAACTGTTTGTAACAAAGAGTTTATTTTTGGAGAGAAAAAGTGTGTTGGTGCACTTTTCAAAATAACATTGAAAAACAATACTTGATTGACATTGACTCAACCTTTTGGATATAATTACTTTTTAAATATTAAAATATTTTATTCAAATAATAGGATTGAAAATGGCAAAAAGTTTATATGAAACACTAGAAATAAATGAAAATGCATCAGCAGATGAGATAAAAAAAGCCTACAGAAAGTTAGCTAGAAAATATCATCCTGATGTTAATAAAGACC
>JBBRXF010000140.1:0-5109 GCA_038248665.1 Campylobacterales bacterium
GGGAAGACAAAAAATATATTGGGGCTGTGATATTTGGATATGGAAACAATCAATATCAAGGTGTAAAATATAATTTAGTTCAAACCCAAATATGTGAATTATTGAGAATTGCATTAACGGTACATAAAAGCCAAGTTTCAAGAATAGTGAAAATATCATTGAAAATGTTGAAAGACATATGAGTGAAGGAATGGCTCCAAGAGAAGCTGCATTTAAAGCAATGAAAGAGGTTTCAGGAGCAATTGTAGCAATCGTATTAGTACTTTCATCAGTATTTATTCCAGTTGCTTTTATGGGTGGATTAACAGGGGAAATGTATAGACAATTTGCCATAACAATTGTTATTTCAATCGTTATTTCTGGATTTGTTGCTTTAACATTAACTCCATCACTTTGTGCATCATTATTAAAAGATGATCATAAAAAACCAACATTTTTCTTTTTTGTATGGTTTAATAACTTCTTTGAAAAAGCAACAAAAGGTTATTCATTTTTAGTTAAAAAAACTATCAGATTTTCACTGATTTCTATTCTACTTTTTGGTGGATTAATTTTTGTATCTTATGATATGTTTAAAGCTATGAAAACAGGTCTTGTTCCAAATGAAGATCAAGGAACAATTTTCGTATTCAGTTTTAATCCAGGTGGTGCATCAGTTTCAAGAACTGATGATTTCACAAATGAACTAAATACAATCATAAATAAAGACCCAAATGTAAAAGATATTATTACACTTGCTGGATATGATTTAACATCATCTTCACAAAGAACACATGCAGCAGCAACAATTGTAAAACTTAAACCTTGGGATGAAAGACCAAATGCTGACCAACATGCAGATGCAATTTTAAAAAGATTAACTGGTCAAATATTAGGAACATCTGATGGATTCTCTTTTGGAGTTTTACCACCACCTATTATGGGAATGAGTATTGCTGGTGGATTTGAGATGTATGTTCAAGATAGAACTGGTGGAAATATTCAAGATTTAGAAAAAATTGTAAATCAGATTCTTGCAAAAGCAAAAGAAAGACCAGAATTAATGGGAGTAAGAAGTTCACTTTCAGCGAATATTCCTCAATATAAAATGGATGTAAATGTTCCAAAAGCAAAAGCAAAAGGTGTAAATGTAGCTGATATTTATAGTACTTTAAATGCAACTTTTGGAAGTTATTATGTAAATGATTTCTCTTTATATGGAAGAACTTATAAAGTAAATCTACAAGCAGATAGCCAATATAGAAAAACAGTCGATGATTTAAAATTCGTTTTTGTAAAAGGTAACAATGGTGAACTTTTACCAATTAGCTCTTTTGTTAATATCAAAAAAGTTGTTGGTGCAGACTTAATAGAAAGATTTAATCTTTTCCAAGCTGCAAAAGTTTCAGGACAACCAGCTCTTGGATATAGTTCAGGTGATGCATTAAAAGCTATTGAAGAAGTTTCAAACCAAGTTTTACCAGCAGGTTATACAATTAGTTGGGTTGGAACTGCATATCAAGAGAAACAAATTTCAAGTAGTTCAAGTGTAGCCTTTATTTTTGGTCTTGTTTTATTATTTTTAATTTTGGCAGCTTTATATGGAAGATGGTTATTACCAATTTCTGTTGTTTTAGCTGTTCCATTTGCAATGTTTGGAGCAATTTTAGCGACACTTCTAAGAGGTTTGGAAAATGATATTTATTTCCAAATTGGACTTTTAGTTCTTGCTGGACTTGCTGCTAAAAATGCCATCTTAATTGTAGAGTTTGCCTTACAAAAACAAAAAGAAGGTTTCTCTTTAATGGATGCTGCATTTGAAGCTGCAAAAATTAGACTTAGACCAATTATTATGACTTCATTGGCATTTACACTTGGAACCGTTCCACTAGCTATTAGTAATGGAGCAGGAGCTGCAAGTAGACATGCAATTGGTACAGGAGTAATTGGGGGAATGTTAGCTGCAACATTTATTGCAATTATATTTATTCCATTGTTCTATATTTTAATCTCAAGATTAAGTCCTGAGAAAAAAGTAGAAATAAAAGAAGAGAATTAATTCTCTTCTTTTTGTGGCAATGCAATAATATATCTCAAACCATTTTCACTATTATTTATCTTCAAATCTCCCTGTAAACTATTTTTTATCACAAGTTTCACCATATAAAGACCTGTTCCAGTTCCAGTTGCTTTTGTTGTATAGTATGGATCAAAGATTTTTTCTAAACTCTCTTCTTTCACTCCACCCGCATTATCTTCAATAATTAAAATTGTATAAGATTGTTTTGATAAAACTTTTATATTTATCTCTCTGTTTTTTATATCTCTTTCTTTAAATGCATCCATTGAGTTATTAATAACATTAAGAAGAACTTGTTCTAACTCTGTTTCTATTCCAAAAAACTTTTCATTTTCAACTTCTAAATTTAATTTTACATCATTAACCTCAAACTGATTTCCCATTAGTTTTAATGTTTTATCAATTGCATATTTTATTTCAAATACACTTTTTTGTTTTTTTGGATTAAAAAAATCTCTAAAATCATCTATAGTTCCACTTAAAAATTTAATTTGTTCTTTTGTATTTTTTGAAAAATCAGCAATAAATTTATCATCAATCTCTTCAAACTTATAAGAGTCTTCCACATCTGTACAATATAAAGATAAGATATTTAGAGGTTGTTTTAATTGATGGGCAATTACTCCTATCATTTCACCCATCGTTGCCATTTTAGATTGATGAATTAATACTTTATCTTTTGCATCAATTTGCTCTTGGGCAATTTTTCTTTTTTCAAAAATATCAATATAAACTTTTAATTTTGAATTTAACAAAATATCATGAATAGGTTTTGTAATATATTCAATAGCTCCTAAATTATAACCTTTAGTTTTATATTCATCTTTATCATAAATTCCAGTTATAAAAATTACTGGAATATCCTTTGTTTTTTCAATATTTTTCAAATACTCGACAAATTCAAAACCATCAATTTCAGGCATTTGAACATCTGTAAGAATTAAATCAATATTCTCATTCATTAAAATTTCTATACCATCTTGAGCACTTAATGCTGAAAAAATATTTACATCAAAACTATCTTCAATCATCATTTTTAAAGAGTAGATATTTTCTGAAACATCATCTACTAATAAGATATTAAATTTTTCCACGTTATCTTCCTAAATAATTCAAAATTTTATTCAATAATTCACTTTTTACTAATTCTTTTTCTAAATAATCATCTTCATCAATTTTTTTAGAACTAAGAACTATCTTCTTTGAGTTTTTTTCTTTACAATAATCTAAGAACTCAAATACATCTATATCTGAATTATTCTCATCAATAATTATTAAATCATATTTTTCTTCTAAAATATTATAAGCTTCTTGAAATGATTTACAATAAGTTAAAAGAATATTTTGTTTTTTCAATGTTACTGCTATAGGGAAAAAAGTTACATAATCACTATTAATTACTAATATTTTCTCATTTTTAATTTCAGTTTCTGCTTTTACATCAGACTCTTCCATATCAAATAAAACGATATCTTCAATTACAATATTATCATCTCGTGAAGAGATAGAAACTTTGTCATCAGATATATTTTTAATATTTGTTTTTTTAGGCAGAATTAATTCAAAAGTACTTCCTTTTCCCAAATCACTAAAGGCTTTGATATCTCCACCTAATAAAATAGCTAACTCTTTTGAGATTGCTAAACCAAGTCCCGTTCCACCATATTTTCTTGTTGTACTTCCATCAGCTTGTTTAAATCTTTCAAAAACATAATCTATTTTTTCTTTTGCTATTCCAATACCTTGGTCAATTACTTTTATAGTAACATCATTGGCATTTTCTTCTAAAATTATCTCTATTGAGCCTTTTTCAGTAAATTTGATAGCATTACTCATTAAATTTTTTATAATTTGTTTAATTCTATGACTATCTGACAATAAAAACAATTCTTTTGAAATAAAACTATAATTTAATGTTAAACCTTTTTCTGTGGCAAGTGGCGACATTTCTGAAACTAGATTTTCTACTAATTCAAATATATTTGTTTTTGATAAGTGAAGAGATATTTCCCCTGCTTCTATTTTTGAAATATCCAAAATATCATTAATTAGAATTAATAAGTCATTTCCACAACTATTAATTATTTTCATATTCTTAATTTGTTCATCATCTAATTTTTTATTTTTATTTTTTGCCATTATTGAAGATATTACAAGGATAGAATTTAAAGGAGTTTTTAATTCATGGGACATATTTGCTAAAAAGTTACTTTTATATTTATCAGATTCAAGTAATTTATTTTGTTGTTCTTTTAACTCATTTGTTAAATGATTTAGTATTTTATTCTTATTTTTCATTTTTTGAACATTTAAACAAGCATCAATACTAATATTTAGTTTTACAATTAAATCTTGAAACATTGAAATAATAAATTCAAAATTTATATCACTATTTTGAAATAGAATAAAAAAAATTCCTTTTTTTAAAGGTAAAAGTAAAACTTTTTTAGCGTCAGAATCAAAAACTCTAACACATGATAAATTTTTTATTTGCTCGTTTAATATATCTTTATTACATTCAAAACTATCATCATAAGATAGATATTTATATAATATATTATTTTCATCGATAAGGTAGAAAAAGCCATTTATTGCATTTGTTTCTTCCACAAATGTTGTAAGTACTTCTTTTATCATATTATTTAAATCTAGACTATTACCTATTGAGCTATGACATTTATATGTCAATGCCAAATGTTCCATAAACATATTTTCACCTTTATAGTGATTAAAATAACTTTTAAATCAAAAAAATAATACCATAAATAAAATTCTTAGTAAAGAACTTTAAATATATAGAAAAAGATTATTAAGATTTAGCTAACTTTAATTATTTAAAGTATATAATTCCGTCCACTTAAATTAATGGGGTATCGCCAAGCGGTAAGGCAACGGTTTTTGGTACCGTCACTCGAAGGTTCGAATCCTTCTACCCCATCCATTAGTTTAAGTAAAGTTTTCAACGGTGAGGTTGGAGAGTGGTCAAATCCTGCGGACTGTAAATCCGCCGCCTACGGCTTCGAAGGTTCAAATCCTTCTCTCACCACCAC
>JBBRXF010000141.1:0-5021 GCA_038248665.1 Campylobacterales bacterium
ACCATGCTTTTTTAGGATATGTTTTTATTTCAATTTTACTTTCTTCTAGAGACTGAATTGATTTTTTAGTGTTATCATTACTTTCAAGTTTTTCTATTCTTGATTGAAGTTCATTAATTTTCTGAATAAGATTTTCTATTTCTTCATTCGTAAATTTCTCATTTTCATTAGGAAAATTTTTATCTAGTTTTTTTTCAAATTCATCAATATTTGAAAAGTCTTCAATATTATCAAATATTTCTTCATTCTTTAAATCTTCGTCTAAATTACTAAGCCAAGAAGATATTTGAGAAATGCATTCATCAATATCTTTGTGATTATCAACTTCAAAGTTTTTATTATAACCAGGTTTTTTTAGTGTTTGAAAAGTTTTTTCTTTTTTATAATTTTGTGGGGTAAATGATAAATTAAAGATGCTAGATTCTTTTTCAAAAATATAATTCTCTTCAATTGAAAATGAGTATTTACTTGATCCTCTTAAAACTATTTTTGCTAATACATTTCCAACATCAGGAAATTCAAGTTTAAAATCATTTATAGAGAATATTCTTGAAGCATTGATTTTATTTTTAATATCTTGTATTTTTGTATTTCTTATTTGAGCCATTTAATTATTCTCCACAATTTCAATTTTTTTATTATTTTCAAAATAATTTTAAACAAAATATTCTACCTAAATGACATAAAAACAACTTAATGCTATGATTATTCCATGAAAACAAAAAGAATCCTAAAAAAAGAGTCTTTCATAACTCTATTTATCAAACAAAACAAATGGCATAAATTTGGTGTTTTAGTTCACACTTTAGCTGTTGTTTTCCATATATTAAAATCAAAAAAATATAAGATGATTCCTGCTGGATTTTTGCATGATATTGGAAAACCTTATGTTGCTTTTCAAGATGAAAAGGACAAAGTTACAAATGAGTATTCATTTCACAATCACGAAGAGATAAGTTATCACATCATCAAAAAATGGAAAGTTTCACCTTATACAAAAAATTTAGTTCGTTATCACTATCTTCTTAGAGGTATGCAAAAAGCACAAGAGAAAAATCATGTTGGAAGATATAATCGTATGAAAAGAGCCTTTGATAAACTAGATGTTAGTTTTGTTGAAGAGCTAAAACTTTTTATGAAATTTGATGATTTGGGAAAAATAAGTTTTTTAAAAACTAAAGATATTTAAGCGATTTAAAATTTTTTTAGATATAATCAAAATACTTAAGAATTAGAAGAGAAATTTTGAATCAATTTACAATAACAGATAAAATAAAACAATTAGAAATAGAAGATATAAAAGAGAATCTTTTTCATTATTCATACGATAGCAAAAGCTTAAAAGCCTTAGTAAAAAACAATACATCAAAAGAAGATATTTCTTACATCTCTGCATATAGTAGCTTCAAAGGCGAAGTTTACGAAAATATAGTTTATGAACTTTTACTTCAATATGTCCTTACACAAGATGAAATAAAAAGATTTGTATTAAAAGGCCCTTATCAAGATAAGGAGAATTTATATATAAAAAGTGGACTTTTAATTGATAGAAGCTCTCAAATAGTTTATAAATCAGCTTACAAAGATATTAGTGAATTTGATGCTCTGTTTTTTACAAAAGATAGTGTTTATTTTGTGGAAATGAGTACATCAAAAAAAACTTCTAGTTTAAATAAAAGACTTACAAAAAAATATGCTCTTTTAAAGATGATTTTTCCAACATTAACTATAAAAGCTTTAATAGTTGTAACTGTTGGCTCAACTGGTTTAAAAAACTTTCCTGAATATGCAACAATATGGCTTACAAATGATTTAGAAGATGAAGAATTAATAGAAAAAATCATCTTTGCTAAAAAAGTAAAAAATGATGTTCAAACTCTAAAAGCTCCAAGAAATCCTAAATATATCGAAGCCTTAAAAGTAAAATACACAAAATTCCAATATTTTCCTACTTTAGAATGGATTTTAAATAAATCAAGGGAAAATTCAAAATTCACAGTTGATTTGAAGTTCTTTTCTTCACCAAAATTAGGTCTTTATTTTGATATTTACACAAAACTATATATTGGATTTATAAATACTCAAGAGTTTCTAACTTTATATCCAGAGTTTGATTTAAAAATTAAATCAGATAGAATCATTGTAACTATAGAAAAAGTAAATCAAACTCAACTTGACCTTGTTTATTATGCAAAAGAGACAAATGGGAAACTTAAACGTGTAAGACTTGAAGAGAATAATGTCTCTATAAAAGATAAAGAACTTGACGGTTTTACAAATGCAGAAGTTAGATTTTTCATGAAAATACTTGAAGATAAACATCATTTAAGTGTAGAAAATATATACCATATTTTAAATAACATATCTTTGATAAAGTGAAAACTTTATCAAGACTTATGCTATAATACTGCTCAAAATTTAAAAAGGACTAAAAAACATGAATTCAAATGACTCCCAAAGGCGTTACTTAAGTTTTTCTTATATGGGGTGTAAAAAATGACCCTTCTACTTACTTACCTTCTTATTGCGTTATCTGTATCTTTTTTATGTTCGGTTTTAGAAGCCGTATTACTTTCAAGTACTTCATCTTACATTGAAACTTTGTCAAAGGGTGAAAATCTAAAAGCTGTTAGATTATTAAAAGAGTTAAAATCAAATATTGACAAACCAATATCTTCAATTTTAACACTAAATACTTTTGCTCATACTATGGGAGCAGCTGGTGTTGGTGCTCAGGCACAAATTTTATTTGGTACTGAATGGCAAGCACTTATTGCATTTTTATTAACTTTATTAATTCTTTATGCATCAGAGATTATTCCAAAAACTATTGGAGCAATTTATTGGAAAAATTTATTGGTTCCATCAGCGTATATGATTTCATTTATGATTAAAATTACTTTTCCTTTAGTATGGTTTTCAAGTTTTATTACAAACTATATTTCAAAGGGTAAAAAAGATGAGATTAATTTTTCAAGAGATGAAATTATGGCAGTTGTTTCAATGGGTGAAAAAGAGGGTTCAATTCATTCAAAAGAGAGTGTTTTAATTGAAAATCTATTTAAGTTAAAAAACATTAAAACAAAAGAGATAATGACGCCAAGAAGTGTTGTATTTGCTCTACAAGCAGATGTTACAGTTGAAGAAGCTATTGAAGATGATAAAATGTATATTCACTCAAGAATACCAATTTATAACGAATCAATAGATGATATTATAGGAATAGTATTTAATCAAACTATTTTAGAAGAGAGCGTTGAGGAAAGAGATAGTACTTTATTAAGAAATATTACCTTTCCAGTTCATAAGATTTCAGAGAGTGTTCCTGTTTCTGTATTAATAGATTTATTTGTTAAAAGAAAAACACATCTATTTATTGTTCATGATAATTATGGACAAACAAGTGGTGTTGTAACTTTAGAAGATGCAATAGAGACTCTTTTAGGTGTTGAGATTGTAGATGAAATGGATGAAGTTGAAGATATGCAAGCTTTTGCAAAAGATAAAAGTAAACAATTCCAAGATAAATTATTAATAGAAAAGAAAAGACTAAAAAAGTTAGATTTATCTAAACAAATCTAACTTACTCATAAACAAAAAGAGTTAAAACAATAACTCTTTTTGCATTTTATCAAAATTATAAATATCATCCCTAAATTGTAAAACTCCATTTTCATCAACCCAAGAAGTTATATAAACTATGTGAATTGGAATCTTTTTATCTAAACCAATTGATTTATCAGTAATAGCATTATTTGACAATATCTCATTGGCTTTATCAATACTTAGATTTTTATCTTCACTGGCTATCGTTGAAAGTAACTCTTCTGGTTTTGAAAGTCTAATACAACCGTGTGAGAATGCTCTTCTAGCATAAGAGAATAGACTTTTTCCAGGAGTATCATGAAGATAAACAGAGTGTTTATTAGGAAACATAAACTTCATTTTTCCAAGTGGATTATCTTTGTTTGAAGTTTGAGAAAATCTAAAAGTTTGAAGATTGTCAACATCTTGAAGTATTGCACTATCTAAAACTTCTTTTGAATCAACTTTTTCAACAGCACCATTCCATCCTGCATAAATATCTATTCCATTATCAATTAGGTAATTTGGATTTTTTAAAAGTTTAGGAATAAGCTCATTTTTTGCAATACTACTTGGAATATTCCAGTTTGGATTTAAAACAACATAAGACATTTTATCTGAGAAAATAGGTGTTGGAAACTTTGTATCTCCCACAATTACTGACATATTTAGTTTAATATCATTGTTCTCATATAGTCTTAATTTATATTCAGGGATATTTACAACTAAATATTTTTCTCCTAAATCTCTTGGCAACCATCTCATTCTTTCAAGATTTAATCTAATGATTGAAATTTTTCTTTTTGCTGTAACATTTAAAAATCTTAAAGTTTGCCCTCCAACAATTCCATCAGGAAATAGTCCATGTTTTTTCTGAAATGAGATAACAGCGTTTTTTAAATCTTCATCAAAAATATTTTCACAACTTTTGCTTAAACTTTCAATTATCTTATTTTCTTCTTCTGTTGCATTAGGATTTGCATTAATATTGTTTGTTACTAAGTTTTGAACATCAATACTATTTTGGCAAGTTGTGCTTATTAAATCATTACTTTCGAATAGTCTTTTTCTTAAAAATGGTGCAAATTCAGATATATCTCCAATTCTTAGAGATTTGAATTCAGGGATTTTTGTATATCCACCATTTGTAGCAATCTTTTCAAGCTCATCAATTGCTGAAACTAATTTATCAGCTTGTGGATAATTAAAATCTATTTCTTGAAAAACTGCAGAAATATCATTTTCCTCAACTACTCTTTTTAGTAAAAGTTTAGGATTTTTGTTTAAAGTATATTTATCCCAAGAGGCTTTTATCTCTTTATCTTTTTCAAGTTCAGATAGTTTCATCTCAAAAGCATCCCAGTTTATTGAACCTTTTGTCACATATGTAACATATCTATCAAATAATTCTGTAAGCATTAAATCTATTTTTACTA
>JBBRXF010000142.1:0-4939 GCA_038248665.1 Campylobacterales bacterium
GAAAAAATTATCAGGAACAACCCTTGCTAGACATGACAAAGTTTATGGAATGGTTTATAATGATTCACCTCCTTATGATATTTTGAAAAATGATTTAATTGATTTTTCTTTGATGCAAGAGATGAAAAGATTCGCTAGATTTTGGGATATTGTTTACAATAGTGGGAATTTTCAAAAAACTACAGCTTTACTTTTTGAAGATGGAAAAGTTTTTGAAAACTTCTTTGATTTAAGCAAATGGTTATACAAAAGAAGTGAATCGACTTATAAGATTTCTCTTGATAGAATGGCGGAATTTTTGTTTGAATATATGAGTGCAAAACATGATGAAGAGTTAATAGCAAATACAATTTTGCAAGATGTAATGGGTGTTGGTGGAAGAAAAATCCCACCATTTTTGAAGAAAATCATTCCGCAAAATTATGATTTCGCTCAAAAAGATGTATCAAAAGCAAATAAAAGACAACAATTAAGGAATGAATAGGTGAATTTTTTAAGTAAATTTTCTATTATAGTTTTATTATCAACATCTAGTTATTCAATAGATGTGGATAAGCATTTAGAGTTATCATATGTGCAAACAAGTGGAAATACAAACACAACTACCTTTTCTTCAAAACTTCAAGGTACAGCAGCCCTTAGCAGCACAGAAAGCATAAAAGCAAAGGGAAGTATGTTATATAGTGAAAATGAAAATAAGACATCAGCTAATAAATATAATTTAGAGTTAGATTATAATCACATGATAAATGAAAAACTATACTCTTACATGGGAATAAGTTACATAAAAGATGAATCTTCTGATTATGATTATAGGTTAAATATGGGACCAGGACTAGGGATTAAACTACTTGAAGATGATATTCAAACAATTGATATTCAAGGTGGTTTAGATTATGCAAATGATAAATATAAAAATGGAACAAAAGATAACTATTTAGCTGGAAAAACTGAGTTAAATTATAAATATAGCTTTTCTCAAAATTTACAATTTAAACAGATGCTTAGTTATTTAGGCTCTTTTGAAGATGGCGATAAATACTTTATAGTAAGTGATTCAGCCCTTGAAGTTAATATGACAAAAAATTTATCTTTGGGTGTTAGTTACGGTCTTGATTATACAAACAAAACTGAAAAAGAGAATCTTGATAAAAAATTCTTAACTTCTTTGATTGTTGATTTCTAAAATATTAGAAAAGGGTAGAAATTAAGTTGCCTTTCGTTGAAAAAGTTGTTTTATATCTTATTTACAAATAAGGATAAATTATGATTGAGAATAATCAATTTATAAATTTAATTAAAGAAAAAATGCCTTTAAATTGTACTTTTTCTGCAAATGGAAAGATTAATCAATATGTAATTAAAAATATTAAGGATAATTGTATTACTTGTATTCCAAAAGGAAATGATAATTTTGAACGTATTGAAATTTTTTTGAAACAAAATAATTTAGAAGCAGAATATAAAATTGAATGGGTAAAAGAAATAAGAGATAAAGAAAATCAATTATTACATTATGAAACAAATTTAGGAAAATTTATTGATTCACAGGAAAATCCAATTGTATTGGAGATTCAAAGAAGAATCGAGAATAAAACTATTGAAATGAAAGAAATGGAAATACCTTTTGATATTGATTCTATAGAAATTAATGTATTCTTACCACGTGCATTTTCATTACGTGGAGATGGTTATCCAAAGCCTATAAAAAAATTTTGTTTTGAAGCTGAATATTTAGAAATGCCATTTCCTGTAAAAATTGAAATTTTACAGAATATTGAAAAAGATTTTTTTGATGAAAGTACTCAATTTTTTAAAGAACACATTTTACGAAATATTAATGGAAATATTTTAAGATATACAATTAATAAAAGAGAAATAATAAAGGTTTTTAAATGGTCAAAGTCTTATTTATCTAGTGAGCAACTTGACATAATGAATAATTCTTTAATAACAGATTATGATTTATTCAAAAGAAAAAGTAACAAAGGTCCAAGAACTCAATGGTGTTTTGATTATTTTAATTTACAAAATTATATATGGGTTCCAATTTTATATATTACTAATAGATTGATATATTTAATAAATAATCAAGTTAGAGATAAAACTATTGGATTGCTATCTAAGCATAAGTTAGGAAATATGGTATGTATAAGAGTAAATGGAAATGATTCAAAACAATTCTCATGGCAACTTTCAAATTTACAAGACCAACAATGTACTATTTTTCCTCATGAACTTAATTGGAAACACAAACCACTTGATAAAGCAATACAAAGAATTAGATTTTTATTTGACCAAGGATTATATTTAGAAGCTATAATAGTTACTCAATCAGTTTGTGAATCAATTGTTAAAGGTATGTTTGAAAATAGAATCAGAGAATTAAAATGGGAACAAATGTATAAATATTTATCTGAGTATTTTAATGAAATTCTTAAGGAAGAATCAAAATTAAGATATTTGTTAAATGGTGGTTTACATAAAATATATAAATATAGAAATAGTTTTGCACATGATTATTTTGAACATAAGCCAGAGTATATTTTTAATTTTGAACAATTTAATGAAATTGAAAATTTATTAAAGCCATTTATTGATTTTCATGAAAATATGCTTTTTCTTTGGGATGTCGATAACATGTATACATATAAAATAGATTTTAATAAATTTTATTTAGAAGAAGAAAGTAAAAATACTCAAGTTAAGATAATCCCATGAATTACAATAAGATTATCTTTACTTTACTAATGCTTTATATCTTAGCAGATATTATTAAGAGTTACTTTTTTTAAATAGTTTTGAGAAAATTGGCTCTATTATTGGAACAATTTTTACAGTTATAAATCCCACAATTCCCCCAAGTATTATCTCACTTAAAAATCCTCCAAGAGGAATAGATTTTATTATTTCATCAAAGGCGTGAAATAGGTGAGTTTCATGTACGATAATTCCACCACCAACTGCTAACATTGCAACAGTTCCTAATATTCCAATAGATTTTATTATATGTGGCATTGCATTTACAAATCCAGTTCCAATTGTTTTTGAAATAGCACTATTTTTTTCTTGTAAATAAAAACCTATATCATCAAGTTTTATGATAAAAGCAACTATTCCATACACAAAAACTGTAGTTAAAATTCCAACTAAAGAAAGAACAGATAATTTTGCCAAAAAGTTTGTATTTTCAACCAAACTAAGTGTGATTACGATAATTTCAAAAGATAAAATAAAATCTGTTTTTATTGCACCTTTTACTTTTTCATTTTCAAGTTTTTCAGTTGATAACTCTTTTATTGTTTCTATTTCATTACTTATTTCATGGTGAGTTCCAAGTTTTTCTAAAACACTTTCAACTCCTTCGTAAGCTAAATAAATTCCCCCCAAAATTAAAATAGGAGAGATTAGCCAAGGAGCAATTGAACTCATAAGTAAAACAATAGGAATGATAATAAATTTATTTTTTAAACTTCCTTTTGCAATTTTATAAACAATTGGAAGTTCCCTTGCTGCTGCTTTTCTTTTTGCTTCAAGGATGGCTTGTTCTCTAATTCTTTCAAGTTCTTGTAAAATCTTTTTTTGAGATTGCTCATCTAATTTTTCGATATTATGTTTAAATTCATCTACTGTTTTTGCTTTATTTAATTCATTCTTTAAAATATCAGAAGTTGTATCATTTGTAAAATTTGCAATTGCTGCTAAATCATCAACAACTAAACCACTTGATTTTATACTTGCAAGTTTTGTATAAGTTGCAATATCATCAAAAAGTAATCCCACATCATCAAGGGAAGTGGCCATTGTTTTTGTAGCTGTTGCTACTGTTTTTCCAGCAAGTGAACTTATATCATCTGTTAATAAAGATAAATATCCTAAAAATCCTGCCATTTATATATTCCTCAATAAATTTTTTGTTATTTTATCATAAATAAAAATTGTAAAATTTTTACTTTAGTTTATAATCTGATAATTTTACAAACTTAAAGCCTTTTTGTTTTAGTTTTGTAATAGCATTTATAGTACCTTGTGCTGTATCTGATGTTGGATGATTCATATGAATAATTACTATTTCACCTTTTTTTGCTTTTAAAAATGCTTCTTCTACTTTTTTAGTAGAAAAAGTAGCACCAGCATCTCCTAAAATAGAAAATCCAATAACTTGGTGATTTAGTTTATTTGCAACACTAACTGCAACTTCATCATAATAAGCAGTTCCAGAACGGAAATATTTTGGTCTTTTGTGGGTGATTGACTCTATTTTTCTTGCGTTTAACTCTATTTCATCAACTAACTCTTCAACATTTTTTGTTCCACTTAATCCATAAATTGATTTTCCATTTACAGATGCTGGTTTATGTTCTAGCCCATGATTTGCTATTTCAAAAAGAGGATTTGAAGCTAACTCTTTAAATGTTGAAAGATTTTTGTTTATCCATCGTGCATTTATAAACATAGTTGCTGGGATTTTCTCTTTTTTCAAAAAATTAACTAATTTTTCATCATAAGCCATTCCAAGAGGACTTCCACAAGCATCCATTGTTAATGCGATTACTTTTTCTTGTGTATCTAGGTTGGTTTTTACGCCCGTAACATTTTCTCCCCATTGTCTTGGAGTTTGATTTTCAAAGGCTTTTGCAATATTTTTTCTAAATGATTCGTACTCTTTTTTAGAATTTGCTGGTTGTTCTGTAAAATAACTATCACTTGCACTGTTTGCGCAAGCTGTAAAACCAAGAGTTAAAAGTAAAGAAAAGATAATTGATTGTTTCATAGATTTTCCTTATGACAAAATAGATATAATAAATAATACTATATGAAAATTTAATAAAGAAGTTGATTAATGGAAGAAAAAGATAGAGTTTTTGATGTAATTGTAATAGGTGGAGGACCTGCTGGAATAATGGCAAGTATTAGTGCAGCAAAGTAAAATAAAAGC
>JBBRXF010000143.1:0-4669 GCA_038248665.1 Campylobacterales bacterium
GATCCATTAAAAGTTTATGCAGCATATAAAGCAGCAGAAAAAACAAAAGATAGACCAACAGTTATTTTAGCTAAAACTGTAAAAGGTTATGGAATGGGTGAAGCAGCTGAAGGTAAAAATATTGCTCACGGTGTTAAAAAAGTTGATATAGATTCATTAAGACAATTTAGAGATAGATTTAGAATTCCTTTCTCAGATGTAGAGTTAGAAAAATTACCATACTATACTTTTGATGAAGATTCTGTTGAAATGAAATATATGAAAGCAAGAAGAGCTGAACTTCATGGTTTTGTTCCTCAAAGATTAGAGAAATTTACTAATAAATTAGAAATTCCTTCTTTAGCTGAATTTGAATCTATTACAAAAGGAAGTGGTGATAGAGAAATCTCTACTACTATGGCTTTTGTAAGAATCTTAAATATATTAGTAAAAGATAAAAATATCGGTAAACAAATTGTTCCTATTGTTCCTGATGAAGCTAGAACTTTTGGTATGGAAGGTATGTTTAGACAAATTGGTATTTATTCAAATGAGGGTCAAAAATATGTTCCTCAAGATAGAGATCAAGTTGCATATTATAAAGAAGATAAAGAAGGTCAAGTACTTCAAGAAGGTATTAATGAACTTGGAGCAATGGGTTCATGGGCAGCAGCAGCTACTTCATACTCTGTAAATGATGTTCCTATGATTCCATTTTACATCTATTACTCAATGTTCGGATTCCAAAGAACAGGTGATATGGCATGGGCAGCAGGTGATTTAAGAGCTAGAGGATTCTTAGTTGGTGGAACTGCAGGTAGAACTACATTAAATGGTGAAGGTTTACAACACGAAGATGGACATTCTCATATTTTAGCTAATACAATTCCAAGTTGTATCTCTTATGACCCAACTTATGGTTATGAGTTAGCAGTAATTGTTCAAAATGGTATTAATAGAATGTATGGTGAAAAACAAGAAGATGTATTCTATTATTTAACAACTATGAATGAAAACTACAAACAACCTGCAATGCCTGAAGGTGTTGAAGAAGGAATTTTAAAAGGTATTTATAAATTAGATACTGTTGATGCAGCTAATGATTATAAAGTTAAATTATTAGGTTCAGGTACAATTTTAGAGCAAGTTAGACAAGCTGCTGATATTTTAGCATCAGAATATGGTGTAAAATCAGATGTTTATTCTGTTACTTCATTCAATGAATTAGCAAGAGAAGCACAAGATGTAGAAAGATACAACTTATTACATCCAGATGAAGAGGATAAAACTCCTTATGTAACAACTGTATTAGGTGAAGATAAAGATAATATCATTGTTTCAGCAACTGATTATATGAAAATTTATTCTGAACAAATTAGAGCTTATGTAAAAGGTTCATTTAAAACTTTAGGAACAGATGGTTTTGGTAGATCTGATTCAAGAGCAAATTTAAGAGAACACTTTGAAGTTGATGCTAACTTTATTGTTTACGCAACTCTATATTTATTAGTAGAAAATGGTAAATTAGATAAAAAAGTATTAAATGAAGCAATTGCTAAATTTAAAATCAATCCAAATAAAATTAATCCATTATATGCATAAGGTGTGTCTATGAGTATTGAACAAATAAAACTACCAGACGTTGGTGGAGAAGAAGTAGAAATTATTGAAATCAGTGTTAAAGTTGGTGATAGTATTGGTGAAGACGATACTATCATTGTTGTAGAAACAGAAAAAGCTTCTATGGATATTCCTGCACCATTTGCTGGAACTATTGAATCTTTAATTGTTAAAGCAGGAGATAAAATTAAAGAGGGTGATTTAATCGCTACTTTAGTTACAACTGCATCAGCTTCTAATGAAACTGTAAAAGAAGTTGCAATTGCAACACCTGCTAAAATAGTTGAAGAAATTAAAACTGAAGAAAAAACTGTAGAAGTAAGTACAGCTTCACAAGAGACAACTTTAGTAATTGAAGATATTTTTGTTCCAGATGTAGGTGGAGATGAATCAGTTGATGTAATTGAAATTATTGCATCAGTTGGGGATTTTTTAAATGAAGAAGATGGAATAATTACTTTAGAAACTGAAAAAGCTACTATGGATGTTCCAACACCAATTTCTGGTAAATTAGTTGAAATTCTTGTAAATGCTGGAGATAAAGTAAAAACTGGTTCTTTAATTGCAAGAATTGAAAAAACTGTAGTTGCTTCAACACCAAAAGAGGTTGCTAAAGAAGAAGTTATTGTAAAAAATGAGACGTCTGCTAAAGTAGAAACTGTAAGTGTTGAATCTCATGTTACAAAAACAACTGGTAAAGCTTACGCATCACCAAGTATTAGAAGATTAGCTAGAGAGTATGGTGTAGATTTAACATTAGTAAATGGTACAGGTCCTAAAAATAGAATTTTAAAAGATGATATTAGATTATATATAAAATCTGTATTATCAAATCCAAGTTGTTCAAATTTAACTGCTTCAAGTAATACTGCAGGTGGTTTAGGATTTGAGTTAGCACCATTAAAAGAGATTGATTTCTCTAAATTTGGAGAAATTGAAGTTGTAGAATTATCAAAAATTCAAAAAATTTCAGGTCCATCACTTCAAAGAAATGCAATCATTATTCCTCACGTAACGCAATTTGATGAGGCAGATATTACTGATCTTGAAGAGTTTAGAAAAGAACAAAATACTATTTATTCAAAAATGAATTCAGATGTTAAAATATCTCCATTAGTATTTGCTGTTAAAGCTGTTGCAAAAGCATTAAGATTACATCCAAACTTTAATGCGTCATTATCTACTGATGGTCAATCAATGATTTTCAAAAAATATGTAAACGTTGCAGTTGCTGTTGACACACCAAATGGTTTAGTAGTTCCTGTAATTAAAGATGCTGATAAAAAAGGTTTTGAAGAAATTGCACTTGAATTAAAAGAGCTTTCTATAAAAGCAAGAGCTGGAAAATTAACAGCAAATGATATGCAAGGTGCTTGTTTCACAATTTCATCACTAGGTGGAATTGGTGGTACTGCATTTACTCCAATTGTAAATGCTCCAGAAGTTGCAATTTTAGGATTATCAAAATCAGAATTTAAACCTAAATACAATGGAAAAGAGTTTGTACCAAGATTAATGTTACCATTATCATTATCTTATGACCACAGAGCAATTGATGGTGCTGATGGTGCAAGATTTGTAACGACATTATCGTCATTATTAGGCGATATTAGAAAAATACTTCTATAATAAAGGACTTTAGAATGAGTAAAGAAATTAAAGCCCAAGTTTTAGTAATAGGTTCTGGACCAGCTGGTTATTCAGCTGCGTTTAGAAGTGCTGATTTAGGAATGAATGTTGTTTTAGTAGAAAAATTTCCTACTTTAGGTGGAGTTTGTCTAAATGTTGGATGTATTCCATCAAAAGCACTTCTTCATGTTGCAAAAGTAAAAGAAGAAGCTGAGCATATTTCTGCACATGGACTTACATATGCAGAACCAACTATTGATATAGAAAAAATTGCTGCTTACAAAAATGGTGTTGTAAAAAAATTAACTGATGGTTTAAGTGCCATGAGTAAAATGAGAAATGTTACTGTTGTTCAAGGAACTGCTCTATTTGTAGATAAAAACACAGTTCAAGTAAGTGGAAAAGAAGATGTAACAATCACTTTTGAAAATGCAATTATAGCAGCAGGTTCAAGACCTATTAAGTTACCATTTATTCCCCATGAAGACCCAAGAATTTGGGATTCAACAGACGCTCTTGATTTAAAAGAAATACCTAAAAAACTTCTTATTATGGGTGGTGGAATTATTGGTCTTGAAATGGGAACAGTTTATCAAAAATTAGGTTCTACTATTGATGTTGTTGAAATGCAAGACCAATTAGTTCCAGTTGCTGATAAAGATGTTATCAAAATGTACACAAAAGCAAATAGCAAAAGATTTAACATTATGTTAAATACAAAAGTTGCTAAAGTTGAAGCAAAAGAAGATGGTATTCATGTATCAATGGAAGGTGAGGGTGTTCAAAAAGAACCTTTTGTTTATGATGCTGTTTTAGTTGCTATTGGAAGAGCTGCAAATGGAAAATTACTTAACCTTGAAAATGCTGGTGTAAAAGTAAATGATTGGGGAATTATCGAAGTTGATAAACAAATGAGAACAAATGTAGAACACATCTTTGCAGTTGGTGATATTGTTGGTCAACCAATGCTTGCACATAAAGGTGTACATGAAGCTCATGTTGCAGCTGAAGTAATTGCTGGTAAAAAACACTATTTTGAACCAAAAGTTATTCCATCAATCGCATATACTTTCCCAGAAATCGCTTGGGTTGGAATGACTGAAAAAGAGGCAAAGGCTGCTGGAATTGATTATGAAGTTTCAACATTCCCTTGGACTGCATCAGGAAGAGCATTGGCAAGTGATGTTAGTCAAAATGGTATGACAAAATTAATCTTTGATAAAAAAGACCATACTTTAATCGGTGGAGCTTTGGTTGGAGATAATGCAGGAGAGTTATTAGGTGAAATTACACTAGCTCTTGAAATGGATTGTGATGCAGAAGATATAGCACTTACAATTCATGCACACCCAACACTTCATGAATCAGTTGGAATGGCAGCTGAAATTTATGAAGGAAGTATTACTGATCTTCCAAATGCTAAGGCAAAAAAGAGTAAATA
>JBBRXF010000144.1:0-4607 GCA_038248665.1 Campylobacterales bacterium
GCATGATATGGAGAGTCATAGTAAATATGAACTTTTTGCAGCAATAGTTATAAATCTAATAGCAACAATTTTAAAACTTGGGGATAAAACTCAATTAGGTTCAGTTTTACTTGCAACTTCATTGGTTGCTGATATTCAATTAATAGCAGCTGCAACTGTATGGACTATTTGTACTTATGCATACACAATGGATGCACAAGTTATGGGAACAGTTGTATCTTTATCAGGTGGAGCTTTATTGGCTAATTTGACTTCTGTTGCTTTATATGTTGGTGACACTTTAAAATCAAAAAGATAGTTAGGTATTATTTTGAGAAATAGTTCACTTTTTATAATTTTACAAAAAATGCGAAAGCCTTTTTTGGTGATTATTGTTACTTATACTATATCTATCATAGGATTTTTATTTATTGGTGGAAAAGATTCAAGTGGTAATTTTTATCAAATGACGATGTTTGATGCATTTTATTTTGTATCTTATACAGCAACTACAATTGGATTTGGTGAAATTCCCTATGCTTTTACTTATCCTCAAAGAATTTGGGTAACTATTTCAACTTTTTTAACTGTTTTAGGTTGGTTTTATAGTATTGGTACATTAGTATCATTACTTCAAGATAAACTTTTTTTACAAGAGTTAGAACGAGCAAGATTTTTAAAACAGGTAAAAAATCTAAATGAAAAATTCATTATTATTTTAGGTTACAACCAAATAACAAGAAAAATAATTATAAAAGCAATAGAACAAGGTATTCGTGCTGTTGTTATTGAAAAAGATAGTTTAAAAATAGAAAAATTAATGCTTGAAAATTTCACTCCAACAGTTCCTGTTTTATTTAGTGAAAATTTTACTGTTCGAGTATTAGAATCTGCTGGAATAAAAAAAAGAAATTGTAAAGCAATAGTATCTTTATTTGATGATGATTCTATAAATTTAAAAATTACATTAATAGCAAAAACATTAAATAAAAATGTAAAAGTAGCTGTAAAGTCAACAACTATAAACCAAACTGAAAATCTAAAAGATTTAGATGCTCAAATAATAGTTAACCCTTTTTCTATAATTTCATCTGAGATAAAAATGGCATTAACTGCTCCAAATTTATTTAAACTTGAAAAATGGTTATATAAAATAGATGATTTAAATGCAAATTTACCAATTTTTCCAAAAGGTTTATATGTAATTTGTGGTTATGGAAGAATGGGAGCTAAAATCTTTGAAAAATTAGATAAAAATAATGTAGAAGTTAAATTTATAGAAATAAACAAAGAAAGAAATAAAGAACTATCAAAAGATGAAAAAAATTATGTGATTTTTGGAGATGCTGATGATAGGGAGTTATTAGAAGATATTGGAATTAAAAATGCTGTTGTAATAATAGCTGCTACAAATGATGACACAACGAATTTATCGATTTTAGCAACAGCTAGAAAACTAAATCCAGATATTATAACAATGGCAAGAGAGAATGATTTAGCTGATGATTTTTTATTTAGAAGTGCAAAAGTAAATCATATTTTTACTCCATCAAAAATTTTAGTAAATAAAATCACAAATGCTTTACTGAATCCTCTTTGTGATGAATTTTTAAAGTTAATAATTAAAGAGAATAATGAATGGGCAAGTAAATTACTAACAAGATTAATTAAAGAGATAAATGAAAATCCTTTAGTGATGGAACTTGAAGTAGATTTTGAAAATACTCCTGAAATATATAAACATTTGAGCGAAAAAAATGTCTTAAATTTGAAAATTTTATCAACTTCGTTACATAATAATTCTCAAAGTAATAATATCGTACCTTTATTACTTCAACGAGAAAATGGTATAATTCTGCTTCCTTCTTTGGAAATAGAGATAAAAATAGGTGATAAAATACTATTGGCATGTGATGAACACGCAAAAAATGATATAGAATATATTTGTCAAAATACTTACGAATTTTATTATGCATTAACAGGCAAAGAAAAACTAACAATATTTAAAAGGAATTAAATGAAAATTTTAACAGGACCATGTGTTCTAGAAGATAGAGATACAGTAATGAGAATTGCTGAAAAATTAAAACCATTAAGTGAAGATAAAAGAGTTGATTTTTATTTTAAAGCTTCATTTGATAAAGCAAATAGAACAAGTATAAGTTCTTTTCGAGGACCAGGACTTGATGAGGGATTAAAAATATTTGAAGAGATAAAAAAACAATTTGGATATAGGGTTGTAACTGATATTCATGAATCTTATCAAGCAGCACCTGCTGGTGAAGTAATTGATATTTTACAAATCCCTGCATTTTTATGTAGACAAACTGATTTATTAGTAGCAGCTGCTAAAACACCTGCAATTATAAATATCAAAAAAGGGCAGTTTTTAGCAGCAGATGCGATGAAACATCCAGTTGAAAAAATTCTAAACACAAGAGGAATTTTTGAAGTGAATTATGAAACTTCTGCAAAAGCAGGAGTTTGGCTTTGTGAAAGAGGAAATACATTTGGATATGGTGCTTTAGTTGTAGATATGAGAAATTTACTTTTATTAAAACAATATGCACCAGTTATTTTTGATGCAACTCACTCAGTTCAAATTCCAAGCACTGGCGGAACAACTGGCGGTAACTCTTCTTTTGTTCCATATATGGCAAAAGCAGCAGCAGCTGTTGGTGTTGATGGATTCTTTTTTGAAACACATATTGACCCAAGTATCGCACTTAGCGATGGCCCAAATATGCTTAAAATTGAAGACTTATATAAAACAGTTGGTGACATTTTTGCAATACAAGATGCTTTAGGATATAATTAATACTTATATACATATTTTTGGAGAAAATAAATGAAAATTATTGAAGGTAATTTAAGATTAAATGGTAGTGAAAAAATCGCTATTATCAATGGAAGATTTAATCATATTATAACAGATAGATTAGTTGAGGGTGCTCAAGATGCATTTAAAAGACATGGTGGAAATGAAGATAATTTAGATTTAATATTAGTACCAGGTGCTTTTGAAATTCCTTTTGCTTTAGAAAAAGCATTATCAAGTGGAAAATATGATGCAATCTGTTGTGTTGGTGCTGTAATCAGAGGAGCAACTCCTCATTTTGATTATATTTCAGCAGAGGCTACAAAAGGAATTGCAACAGTTGGAATTAAGCATGGAAAACCTGTATCAAATGGTGTTTTAACTACTGATACAATTGAGCAAGCAATTGAACGAGCTGGTTCAAAAGCGGGAAATAAAGGTGCTGAAGCAATGGTTACAATAATAGAAATGCTAGACTTATATAGCGAAATGGGGAAATAATTTGGCAACTAGAACACAAGCTAGAGAGTCTGTAATTGGTTTATTATATGCTTATGATTTAGGTAATGAAGGAATTGTAAAATTTGTTGATGAAATTTTAGAAGACAAAAAAATCAGAAATCAACAAAAAGAGTTTGCTTTAAAACTTTTTAATGGAACAATAGAAAATATAGAAAGTATTGATAAAGAGATTATAACTCACTTAAATCAAGGAACTTTAGAAGATATTGGTTCTGTAGAAAAATCAATATTAAGACTTGCAGTTTTTGAAATTTTATTTGAAGATTTACAAAAAGCTATAGTTATTAATGAAGCAATAGAATTATCAAAAAGATTAGCTAGTGATGGTGCTCCAAAGTTTGTAAATGGATTACTTGATAAGATTGTAAAGGCTTAATTTATGAGCAATGCAATGAAACTATGTATATCTTTAGATTTACCAACTGCTAAAGAAAATTTAGCTTTAGTTGAACAAATAAAAGATTTTGATGTTTGGTTAAAAGTAGGGTTTAGGTCTTATATTAGAGATGGAAAAAAGTTTTTAGAAGATTTAAAAGCTATTAATCCAAATTTTAAAATATTTTTAGATTTGAAGCTTTATGATATTCCAAATACAATGGCAGATGCAGCGCAAGAGATTGCTAATTTTGGATTAGTAGATATGTTTAATGTTCATGCAAGTTCTGGTGTTGAAGCCATGAAAACTGTTATGGATAGAATCAAAGATATTCCTAATAAGCCTCTAGTATTAGCAGTTACTGCACTTACTTCTTTTGATAATGAAAGCTTTAAGGCTATTTACAATGAAGATATAAGTACAAAAGCAACACAGTTTGCAAAGGATACTTATTCATCTGGTGTAGATGGAGTAGTTTGTTCCGCATATGAAAGTTTAGATATTAAAAATAATACTTCGAAAGAGTTTATTACTTTATGTCCAGGTATCAGACCTTTTGGTGAAGATAGTGGCGATCAAAAAAGAGTAGCTGATATTCCATTTGCAAAAGAAAATCTAGTAGATTTTATCGTTGTTGGAAGACCAATATATAAAGCTGATAACCCAAAAAATGTAGTTGAAGAGATATTAAAAAATATTTAATTATCTCTTTAAACTTTTAAGTATGTTTTAAGTGATGTAGTACTATAATTTCCATCCTGATTTTAAGAAGTTAAAATTACGGAAAACAGCGGACAGTTGGGTGAGCTGGCTGAAACCACCTCCCTGCTAAGGAGACGTGCTGGTAACGGCACCGAGGGTTCAAATCCCTCACTGTCCGCCATTTGGGTTATTAGCTCAGCTGGTTAGAGC
>JBBRXF010000145.1:0-4607 GCA_038248665.1 Campylobacterales bacterium
ATTTAATAATTTTTATATTTAATTATTAAAATGATATTATTCTGATACTATTTAATTATAAAATTCTCTTAAGAGATACTTTTAAGGAGATTTTCTATGAATAGTGTTTTTATAGATATTATAAATAATAAAAATTTTAGTTCAGTTTTGTTTATAAGTGATGATATTGAATATTTTATAAAACTAAAAAGAAATTTGTCTGATAAATGTAATATAGTTTTTTTTGATAAAGATAGATTCTATTTATTAAATAGTCAAATTAATAGTTTTGATTTGATAATTTTTGATAATAGCAAGAATTTATTACCAAAATTTATAGAAGTTTTTAAATTGACAAAATCATCTAGTTTAAATGTTCCAATGATTTTATTAGAAGATGAAATTTTTCAAGACCTTTCACTGTATAAATTTTCAAATGCATATTCAATTTATAATAAAAATATTGATGAAAAAACTTTAATTGATAATATTGAATTAAGTCTAAATTTTTTGAGTGTTAATAAAAAAGTTCAATTTGAAAAAGGCTTTTACTTTGATGTAAATAAAGAAATTTTGTTTCATGATAAAAAGATTATTAAACTTACACGAACAGAGAAAAAACTAATTAGTTTACTTGTTTCAAGAATAAATAGTTTGGTTACATATGAAGATATTTCAAGTGTTGTATGGAAAGGTAAAGAGTTTTCAATTCACTCTTTAAGAAATGTAGTTAAACATATAAGAGAAAAAACTGATGAATTGTTTATTAAAAATTCATCAAATAGAGGTTACATAATTAATACCATTTAACAAGCGTAGATTATTTTAATTAAAAAGGAGTTCTTATGTATAAGTTTTTACAAATTCTTTGTCTTGCTGTTTTATTTTCAGGCTGTTTTGATTCAAATTCTATTGAAGAGTCAAAACAACTTTGTCTGAAAGAGAATAAAAAATTTTATGTTGCGGAAATATTAAATTATCGAACAGGAAAATATGAACCAAGAGTTATATGTGAATAAGAGTTTTAAAATTTATTTATTATAATGTTGAAGATAACACCATCATTTTTATTTTCAACTTTTATAGTTCCTTGATTGTTTTTTTCTAATATAGCTTTACAAATATAAAGACCTAATCCTGAGCCATTTTTTTGACTTTTAGTTGAAAAATATGGATTAAATACATTTGATATGATTTTTTCATCAATTCCTTTTGCATTATCTTCAATAAAAATATTTTGAAACTCCTCATTCTCAGAAAATGAGATTTTAATTAGCGGATTTTTAATATTTCTTTCAGAAAAGGCATCTCTTGAGTTGTTTAATATATTTAATATGATTTGTATAAGTTCATTTTTAAATAGATGACTTTTTGTTAATTTAATATTTTGAATATCAATGGTTATATTTTCAGAATCAAAAGATTTATTAATTAACTTTTGAACATCAAAAACTATTTCAGGTAGAGAAATTAACTCTTTTTTTGTGTCAATACTGAAAAAATTTCTAAAATCATCTATTGTATTTGACATATATTGAATATATTCGTTCATTTCATCTAAGACAGTATTTAAAAACTCTTTATCAACTCTATTCATATTATTCTTTAATTTTATTCTACTTAAGATACTTGAAACACTGGTTAGTGGTTGTCTCCATTGATGGGCAATCATTGAAATCATTTCACCCATAGCTGCATGTTTAGATTGAAAAAGTACCATTTTTTCTTTCTCTTTTAATTCACTCAAATCAAGAATAGAAACCATCTTATATTCTTCATTTGAAAAAGTTATATCTTTGATTTTTATAATTACAGGAGTAATATCCCCGTTTTTTGTTATTATTGAGAGTTCTTGAAAAATCTTGCTATTATATTTTATAAATTTTTCTTTTGAAGTTGGTATTAAAATTCCTGTTGCAAGATTTCCAATTAATTCATTTTTATCTTCATAACCTAAAATATCAAGCAATGAGTGGTTCATATCTTTTATAAAACCATCTTTTATTATTAAAATGCCTTCAATTGCATTGTTTATAATCTCATTTAAATCTATAAAAATTTCATTCGTTTTTTCCATTTATTATCCCGTTTATCTAATTTGCTAGTTTTGTATTTTAACTTAATTTTCATTGATAACAAAATAATTAAACTCCACACACTCCTGGGATTATAATCACATTTATATGTTAATGATGCTGTAAATCAGCTTGACCAACAAACATAACAAAATGCAGCAGTAGCATCACAAATTCATGATGTGGCTGTGATAACTGATGAAATTGCAAAAATTATAGTTTCAGACGCAAATGCAAAAGAGTTTGAAGGTAAAAAAGAAGTTAAAGCAAAAAATATGAATTTAAAAAGTTCATCATTTGATATAAAAACAAATCAAGTGGTACATAAAAAAGTTGAACAAAAATCAAAAAAACAAGAGACAAAAATAGTTTCAAATAAATCTAGTGATGGAGAATGGGAAAGTTTTTAAGAAATAAGAATTTTATACTTATTTTAGATTTTTTTATCCTTTTATAATATTTAGGACTTGAAATAAATTTCAAGTCCCTATAATGGTCTATATTTATTATTTTTTACTCAGATTTACCTCACATTTATATGCTAATATTTCAAAGTAATCTCGCCAAATTAAGAATGAGACTATTGCAATACTATTAGTTATTATAATTCTAGTATTCATTATTTTAATTACTTAATAAGGGTTAAATAATAGAATTATTAGTTATTTTAAGTAATAAGTTTTAATATGAAATAGTGATTTAGTAATTACAAAAAAGGAATATAATATGTTTAATATTGGAAAAACAGAAGAAGAAGCAGCACGATTAGTTGCAATGGATGAAAATTTTGCAATTATTTCATTTAAACCAGATGGTACAATAATACATGCAAATGATAATTTTTTAAATGTTCTTGGTTATAAATTAAATGAAGTGGTTGGTAATCATCACCGAATGTTTTGTGATAAAACATATACAAATACAACAGCTTATACAGAATTTTGGAAAAACCTAGCTAATGGAATAGCTCAAATAGATGAGTTTGAAAGAATTAGAAAAGATGGTAGTTCTGTTTGGATTCAAGCTTCATATACAACTGTAAAAAATAAAAGTGGAAAAGTAACTCGTGTTGTTAAATTTGCACAAGATATTACTGAAGCAAAAAAAGTGATAGATGCTGTTAAAAAAGCTATTGCGTTAGCAAAAACAGGTATTATGAAACAAACTATAAGTGAATCAACTAAAAATGAAGGAATAGAAGAACTTAAAAATGGTGTTAATGATTTATTTGAAATTGTATCAACAAAAGTTGATGGTGATTTAAATAAAATTTCTGATGCTTTAATATCTTTTCAAAAATTAAATTTTACACATAGAATAAGTGGAAATAATTTAGGAGAGGTATCTGTTGGATTAAATAGTCTTGCTAATGTTGTAAATGATATGTTAGTAGAAAATAAATCAAATGGATTAACTCTAGATGAGAGTTCAAATATACTTTTAAAAAATGTAGATAAATTAAATATAAGCTCAAATGAAGCAGCAGCAAGTCTAGAAGAGACAGCAGCAGCACTAGAAGAGATAACTTCAAATATAAGAAATAATACGCAAAATATCCAAAAAATGGCAAGTTACTCAAATAGTGTAACTGAATCAGCTCATGATGGAGAAAAACTAGCAAACCAAACAACTGTTGCAATGGATGAAATAAACGTACAAGTAAATGCAATAACTGATGCAATTTCAATAATTGACCAAATTGCTTTCCAAACAAATATTCTTTCTCTAAATGCAGCCGTTGAAGCAGCAACAGCAGGAGAAGCAGGAAAAGGATTCGCCGTAGTTGCAGCAGAAGTAAGAAACTTAGCATCTCGTTCAGCAGAAGCTGCAAAAGAGATAAAATCTATAGTAGAAAATGCAACAAAAAAAGCGAATCAAGGTAAAGATATAGCAAATAATATGATAAAAGGATATATAGAATTAAATCAAAATATTACAAATACGATAAATTTAATTCAAGATATCGAAATGTCAAGTAAAGAACAACTTACTGGAATAGAGCAAATAAATGATGCAGTAAATAGCCTTGATCAACAAACACAACAAAATGCAGCGATTGCATCTCAAACACATGATGTAGCAGTAATTACAGATGAAATAGCAAAATTAGTTGTATCTGATGCAAATGCAAAAGAGTTTATAGGTAAAAATGAAGTTAGAGCTAAAAATATAAATCTGAAATCAAACTCTTCTCACTAATGTAAAATAAATAAATTGATGGGAAATAGAAAAGTTTTTAAACTTTGATATTTCTTGTTCTTATAAAACAACTTATCTTTCCTCAGATTTTCCTCAGATTTTCCTTATATTTATATGTTATTATATGAGTATAAAAAGGAATTAAATTAATAAAAATGCTAATAGCACTTTTTTTATTAATATTAGAGCTTGAAAATTGGGCAAAATACATTAAAAAGAACTATAAATGATATTTTAATGATACTATTTCTTGATATAATTCAATTCATGAAATTATTATTAATTACTTAGTTTTACAATAAATAGGAATATAAATGCTTGGAAATATTTTAGAAAAAATAGAGTCATTACCTC
>JBBRXF010000146.1:0-4559 GCA_038248665.1 Campylobacterales bacterium
AACTTGAAGAGAGTGTAAATGAAATTTTAGAAGAAATTAAAGAGTTAGAAAATAAGTAATATTTTAATTACTTAAAATGATAAAGTTACTTTACATTTTCCCAAAATTATCCCATAAATGATAAGTAACTTTATCATTTTAGACTCTTAATACAAAAGAAATGGGACAGGTAACTTTTATTTACAAATTTAAACAAGAAAATAAACAAGGAATTTTAAATGAAAATATCAAAATTGTATTCAAACAATGAAAATTTTAAAACCATAGAATTTGATAATGGTATAAACTTTATCCTATCAGATACAAATGGTGTAGGGAAAAGTAGTCTATTTAAACTAATAGATTTTTGTTTGTTAGGGGATAAACATTTTCTTGGGAACGAGCACTTTAAAGATTATATTTTTTATATAGAACTTCAAATTGCTGCTAATAGATATATAACCATTAAAAGACCTGTAACTAACGGTAAAAACATCGAATTAAAAATCACAAAAGAAAAATCCCTGCTTTTAGATGAAAAAGATTTTAATATAAAAGGTAGTTTAGGTATTGCTAAATCTTTTTTTGAAAATAAAGTTAATTATTCTATAAATAAATTTAGAACATATATAACATATTTTTTAAGAGATGAATCCAACCAAAATGATGTATTTATATTAAATAAACACACAACTCTTCATGAAATAGAATACAAAACAATTATCTCAAATCTTCTAGGTATTGATGGGCGAAAAATAAGAAGAAGATATGAACTTGATGAAATAATTAAAAAAGAAGGTATTGATACAACAACTTTAAAAAATGCACAAAGTGATTTACAAAAAGTTATTGAAGAAAATAAAACATTAATTAGCAGCCGTTTTATAGATAGATTAAAATATAGTGTTGCAAAATATGGAAGAATAATATTAAACAAAGAGGTGACTTTTTTAATTGATTTAAATAGTTCAAATGATATAGAGTTTAGTATAAATGTGGAAAATGACGAAGACTCTAATGATAATTTAAATGATGACCTTAGTATAAAAAAACTTTTATGTTTAATCTTTGCATCTGCATTAGCTGAAACATATGCTCAAAAAAGACTTATCAAATTTGTTGCTTTTGATAGCCCTTTTGATGGAGATAAAAATAGTTATGAAGATGGTATTTATTCGGCAATTCATCAGTTAAACAAAATTGGAATTCAGACTATTATTACATCAAATGAAAATGCTATTCATAATCCTAAAATTTTATTAGAAATAAAAGATGAATATATGACTGATTATTTTAGTGATGATGATAAATTAATGGGTGATTTTTAAAGCTATAACTTATAATTTTCTTTAAAAAGTCCACCTTTAAATTCTACATTTTCTTTTAAGTTTAGTTGAAACATAACATTAGGATTAGTGTTTATATCTTTTTTCTTTATATAATACTGACAATCAACATTTGTCATGCTTACTAAATATTTAGTTCCGATATTAAAATCTGATAATCTTGAACTTGTAGTTAATAAATATTTGTTATCCATTTTTTTTATTTTGTAGTCTTTAGTTATTTCGTCCAATTGTGTTTTAAAATCTATTATGTCTTTACCAGGAATTTGTGTATCTCCAGTTTTTTTTCTTCTAAATACTAGGCTAATATCAAAGTAATTTTCTATCTCTTTTATTGGAATGAAAAGTAAATCTTTTAAAGTTAATTTATTAAACTTATTTGAAGATATAATCCATTCAACATTTTTTTCGCTATAAATTGTTTTTACCCAATTGAATAATGTGACATCAGAAATATCAACATGAATAGATGCCGTATTTGTACCTTTAAATGATGAATAATTTGAATTTAAATAATTTATTATCTCATCTGTGTATTTATTTGATTCATTTTTACTTTTATCGCAAAATGTAAACTTGCCATCAACTGGCTCTAATACAATTTGTCCAGCTTGTGTTGGACCAAATTTAGCTTCAATAGTTGTTATAAATTGAATTCCTTTTCTTACTGTTATGTGAGATGTGGTTGCGTCAAATCCACCTTCCATTGTAAAATCAGCATTAAAATAATTGTTTAAAAAATCTGTTGCTTCATCTTGAAATATTTCCCACTTTTGTAATGCCATAATTTTGCCTTTAGAATAAATTAAAGTATTATAGCGCATCATTTTTGGGGTTGGAAATAGAGTTTAAACTATTCGAGGTTTTGGATTGCCAAATCTTGATGAATTATAACAACACTAAAAAATTATTTCCCAAACATTAATAAGTAATTAAAGAGTATTTACATAGAATTACTTGTATTTCTATTTAAAAAAAAGGTTTACTATGAAATATCTTTTTTACCTCCTTTTTATGACTTCTATTTTATTTGCAAATCAAAAAACATTACGAATTTCCAACTTTATTGATTATATTGATGTTGAGTTATTAAAAGACTTTGCGTCTGAAAATAATGTAAAGATAATATATGATGTTCATGAAGTAAATGAAGATATTTATTCAAAAGTGAAAGAAACAAATGATTATGATTTACTTATTGTTTCTTCAAATTATGTTACTAAGCTGAAAAATATTGATAAAATAGAAAAAATTGACACTACAAAATTACAAAATTATTTAAACATAAATCAAGATTTTTTACAAACTAATTTTAAAAATTCACAAGAGTACACTATTCCGTATTTATGGGGAACAGTTGGTTTAATATATAATAAAAAACTCATAAAAGAACCTATTTTGGGATGGAATGATTTGTGGAGGGAAGAGTTTAAAAACTCTATTCTTTTATCAAATGAACCAACAGATGTAATGGGAATGACATTAAAATCTTTGGGATATAGTGCTAATAGTACAAATATTGAAGAGATTAACAGTGCTTATGATAAGTTGAAAAAATTAGTTCCAAATATAAAAGATATTAGTTCAGGTAATGCCATCACATATTTTATTACAAATGGTTTTGCTGTTGGTATGGCATTTAGTGGCGATGCAAAGTTGATAATGGATAATTCTTTGGATTTTGAATTTATCTATCCAAAAGAGGGTGCTTTAAAATGGGCAGATGGAATTGTCATTTTAAAAGATTCTAAAAACAAAGATTTAGCGTATAAGTTTATTGATTTTATTATTGATGCAAAAAACTCTGCAAGAATAGGAAATAGTACAGGATACGCAGTTTCAAGCCAATCTTCGATGCAATATATAGATGAAAAAGATTTATCAAACAATGTTACTTATCCAACTTCGAATAATCTTTTAAATTCAGAAATATTAATTGAAAATCAAGATACATATATGAATATTATAGAAAAATTTGAAGATTTTAAAAAAGAGTATAACACTAAAAAGGCTTTAAATGAGAAATAACAGATATACCTTTATGGTAAGTATTTTTATACTATTTGGAGCTTTAACACTTCTTTTATCACTATTTTTAATATCTAATTTTTATATAAGAGGTCTTAGTCAATCCTATAAAATGTTAGAAGAAAAGAATTTTGAAGTTACTAGTAATCTTGCAAATACAATCATGGAATCACTAACAAAAGTTGAAGACCAGCTAAATGTTTTATCAAAAGTTACCAATGAAAAAAATATTATTGTAAATGAAAATATCATTTCAAAAGTAATGTGGGAACAGTTAAAATCCGATGAAAATATTGCAAGTATTTTTTTAGCAGATGAGTATGGTAATTTCTTACAAACAAGAAGAGAACCTGCTTTTGCATATAGAAGCATAAATAGAACAGATAATAGAGATTTAGATAGTTGGTATTATAAAAATAAAAACTATCTTACAACTTCTATTCATATAAATAAAACAACTTACGATCCAAGAAAAAGAGATTGGTATAAACTAGTTGAGAATTCTAAAACTTTTTGGTCTGAACCATATATCTTTGATTCAACAAAAGAGCATGGAATTACTATTTCTGTTGGTGATTTTGATGAATACAATTCAAAAATAAAAGTAGCCGCGGTTGATTTTACTTTGAGTAGAATATCTAAGTTATTAGAAGAAAAAGCAAACATTTTAAACGGTAATTTAATTTTATTTAATCAATCAAAAGATGTAATAGCAACTTCATTTAATAAAGATATAAAAGCAAAAGAGAAAAAGCTATTAAAACTTGAAGATTTAAACTCTTCTATATATTCAGATATTTTCAAAAAAATAGAAGAAAATATTTTTACTGGTGAATTAGAAGATGAAAAAGAGTATATATATTTTATTTCAAAATTAAAAAAAAGTAGTGGACAAAACTGGTATATAGCCTCTTATGTAGAAAAAGATATTGTAACTGCGGATATTAAAAATACTTTGATAAATAGTATTTTAATTTCACTTTTAATTATTGTGATTGTTTATTTTCCAATCCAATATATATTACAACGATTTGTTACAAAACCTATTAATGAATTAGAAAATATTACAAATGAAATAGCATCGAATAAGTATGAAAATGTAAAACCTATAAGAACTATCATATATGAATTTCATAAACTATCAGGCTCTATTGTAAGTATGGCTAAATCTATTCAAAAATACGAAAAAGAGCAAATAAATCTAAT
>JBBRXF010000147.1:0-4423 GCA_038248665.1 Campylobacterales bacterium
AATTGATACATCATGAAGATAAATATCTTTTAGAGAAGTTGAACTTTTCACTTCATGGATAGTTACACCATATTTATCTATTTCTAAAATATCTACAATAACTAAAGTATTTTCAAAATAAAAAGCTGCTTCATAGATAGTGCTTAAACCACTATCTATGAGTTCATTTGTTTTTCTTACCATTTGTTCAAGGTTTGGATTGAAATCTACTTTTATTCCTTTAGGGAATAAATCACAAGCTAATTCTCCTACAGCATGACCTGTATTAAATTTTGCTTGGGATAGTTCATCTGTTGGGACTAAAACTTCTGGCTTATATTTTTTAAGCCATAAAGCTTTTGAGCATTGAATTGCAATTGTGTAAAGTGATTTAGATAGATTCAATTTTAACTTCCAACAAATTATTTAGTAATCATTCTTTTATTTTTTACAAGTTCTATTAAAACACTCTCTTGTGCCACACCCAAAATCTTAGCTCTTACACTATTTGTTTCATTTAATGTTGCAGGTCGTCCATGAACTGTTTCATTTCTAATATCTTGAATAAAATTTATATAAGCAACTAATTTTTTTTGAATAAAAAAGATTAAAGATTTATCAAAACTATTTTCTAAAGTATCTCTTACAATCTCATCTTTTAAAATAAATTTATATGTTCCAAAATTTGGTTTATTTGTAAAAATATCTTTAACTGTATAATCTTTACCTTGAACACTATAAGAAACTTTTTCAATATTTTGATTCTTTTCTATCAAAAACTTTAAAAGTGTTTTAATAAAAAGGTAAATTTCTTGTTCTAGTGTTTTGCTATACTTTATTACAATACTACTAAAATCATAAGTTCTATCAAGGTTATGTTCTTGTAGTTCCATTTCTGATGATATA
The DNA here is from genome assembly GCA_038248665.1 of Campylobacterales bacterium. GTDB lineage: Bacteria > Campylobacterota > Campylobacteria > Campylobacterales > Arcobacteraceae > Aliarcobacter. Next base: position 886 of record JBBRXF010000147.1, read on the forward strand.
ATATTACTTAGGCTATTTGGATGTAGATGAAAAATATATTTTGAACCAAAACTAAAATCTATAATATTTTGTTTAATAGCTAGAAACTTTTCAGATTTAAACACATCAGGATAATATTTAAAATCTTTATTGTCACAATCAAAATAATCAATCTTATATTTCATATCTACTATTAAAGGATAAACATAATTATTTCCATAAACCGCGTAAGTGTGATTTTCAAAGTTTGTAGTTGTAAAATTTGCTAAAATCTCATCTCTTGTTTTCTGAAAATCATTTCTTACTATTTCGCAAATATCACTTATAACATACCAAGTTTCAACTTCAAGATCTTTTTCTTTATAGTAAACTGGTGCTAAATCATACATATCATCATTTGATACAGCTATAACTTTTGCAACATACATACTTGAATAGTCTGTTAGAAATAGTTGTAGATAGTTTATTTCATTTACATTTTTATAAATCTCTTCTAATTGTTCTTGGAAATTTTGTTCCATATTATTTAATTTTGATTTTACTTTTCCAAAGGCTACTTTTTGGTTTTCAATCAAAACTTTTAAATGTTGTTCTATTACATCACTTTGATAATATGGATTGTAGAGGATTATTAGGTTTTTCATTTTTCCCATTCTAACTCGGAATGCTTTATTTCCATTCTTACTTTACATTTTGGGCAAGAAGATAAATCTTCAATCATAAGTGAAGCATCACTTTTGGGTGATACAATTTTTGTATATCCACATTTTGGGCAAATTAATTTATATGGTTTTGGTTGTACTGACAAAATATATCCTTTAATGTCTTAAGTTTTCAAAATTCTTTGGTAATTTTTTTATAATTATTCATCAGGAATCAAGAATTTTTTATTAATCAATTTCTTAACTGCATAATCTGATTGCATATCACTTTTTATTCTTTCATATTTTCTATCTAAAGCTTGAAAAGATTCAGATAAAATTCTCTTGCTATCTTCATATCCTTGTTCCATCCAAATATCTATTTTATCAACACTAAATCTTAAAGGGTCTAAAACAGAATTAAATGTTCCGTTTTTCGGTCTTATTTCTATAATAGATATATCTTTAAAAATTGGATCATGTCTATTAAAGTAACTTCCTTCATTCAAGTGGCAAACAATAAGATTTGTACATTTTTCTTCTGTAATCAAAGGTTTTGCAGGTGTATTCCCCCATTCATTATTCAAAGAACCTAAACAACCATCCCTATAATGAACTCCATTTACTTCTTGAGCATCAAATGCTAATGGTAAAGCTGCAGAAGCTAAAATAGCTTTATACATATCATCTTTATTTAAAGATTGTATTTTTAAATACTCTGTCATTCCATTATTTTCCATCTCAATAATTCGTAAAAAATCTTTAAAATTTCCATCGCTTTTTGTAACTCCCACATAAAAAGATAAACCATTCAAAAGTTTATCAATAGGAACATATTTTTCAAGAATATTTGATACGGGAGATGTTGATAGAACTCCTTCTTTATCATTTCCTTTTGAAATAAATTTAGCTAATCTACTAACTGGTGCTAAAGGACTGAAAAAAGTAACTACTTCAACTATATTTTTAAATACTTTCTTTTTATCTGCTTGAAGAGCAGGTGTATTTGCCAAATCTTTCCATATCTTATCAATTAAAATAGCAACTTCTTTTGTGCAGATATTTGCAGAATACAAAGAACCATTTAAAGCTCCAATACTAGTTCCAGCAATTGCATCAGGTTGAATATTAAACTCACTAAGAGCTTTTAAAAAACCTGCTTCATAAGCACCTTTTGCTCCACCTCCAGATAAAACAACACCTAATTTTGTTTTCATATTAATCCTAAATCTTTAATTGTTCTTTTAATAAGATATTTAAAAAATCATTATAAGTTAAAAATTCACTAATATTAGATTGTTTTTTTATCTCATTTTTTGCTTCTTCAAATTCATAACTTGATGTAAGACTTATTAAATCACATATTTCAGGATATTTACTAATATTAATCATCTGATTATAATGTTGTGTACTTATAAAAGAAATTGCATTTTTTTCTAAACTATTTAAATTTGCTAAATTTTTTAATATATCATCAAAGCTTATCAATTCATTTTTATAGTTACTACCAACTTCATTTCTTACTACATTAATCAATTCACTTTGTAAATATGAAATATTGTCATTATTATCTTTTAAATTTGTATTAAAATACAATCCAACTTCTCCACTAAATAAATTATCCATTAAAGAATAAATTTTTAGAGGTAAAATAAATTTTTCATATTTTTTCCCTGATTTGAGTAAACTTATCTCTTTATCAATTTTTGATTTTATTTCAAGATGTAAAATTCTTTCTTCAAAATTATTAAATACATTTTTAGAAACATCTACAAATTGCACAAAACTATTTTCTAATTCACTGACTCTATTTTTTAAGTTTATATGTTGAGAATAAAATTTAAGTATTTGTTCTTGAGTATTTTCTATTTCAGAAGTTATATCAAATATTCTTTTATCAATTCTTGTCAAATGGCTATCATGGTCTTGAAGCCACTTAGCACAAGCATTTATTCCCTCAATTACATTTTCATTAATCATATCTTGATGTTTTTTTGAAGAGCCAGTTATATTTCCCCAAGCTCTACTAAAAACACTTTGTCTTGATTTTAAAACTTCATGATGGTCTCTTGCTACAACATTTACTCCATTTATTAAATCTAAAATCAATTTATCACCTATATAATCATGATTTTTCGCTGAAGTATCAATGTTTTCTTCATTGATTTCTAAATTAAAAGCCCTAATTACACTTAAATTATTTTTCATTTAATTTCCCCAAGAAAAGAAACACTTTTTTCTATCCTTTGATTTAATCTTATTGATATTTCTTGGTTCTCTTTAGCTGATGTAATCGATTTTTCTTTATCAAAAGCATCAGCTTGAACCTTTTTTACGACATCCATCATTTCATATCTATAATTTTCAATCTCTTTTATCAATCTATTTATAGATTCTGCAATCTCTCTTTTAATTTTATATTCAAATATATTATCTATAGTTTGTTTTATAAACAAAGAAACATCTTCAAATGCTTTATTAATTTTTATATCAATATTTTCTTTTGTAAGTTCAAAATATTGATTATTAACATAATATTCTTCTTTTCCCCACTCATTATCACCCCAATCAAACAATCTTTTTGTAGATCCCCATACTCCATCTTGGTCTTTTAATTTTCTTAATCTTTCACTTTTTTCTTCAATCGCTTCCTTAAGATGATTTCCTACAATATTTCCATTTTTATCTATCTCTAAAGTTGGAATTTTTATTTCAATATTATCTCCAACTTTTTCTTTTATTTTTTCGATAATACTACCTATATTTTTTTCAATTTTTTTATTTAAACTAGGAATAAATATAACTATTTGATTTTTTAACATTTGATCTAACTCATTTAGAGTATTTTTTGTATTATCTGCTAGTTTTTTATTTAATTCTAAAATAAATTGTTCAGCTTCATTTTTATTTTCAAATCT
>JBBRXF010000148.1:0-4414 GCA_038248665.1 Campylobacterales bacterium
AAATTTGTTTTTCATAATTTTTATTATATACATTGTTCCATATCTTCTGATTTTTATCAGGATATTTTGATAAATCTGTTGTTGCTGAACCAATTCTAATATAAGGTATATTTTTAAATTTTGTTGGTTGGTCTATAGCCGAAGGAACAATAAATATTACTAAATTAGCTCATTTATATTCCAAAGTTCTAATTGAAATACTTACATTATCTGGCTGAATATCTTTTGATAACATAAATTCAAAAGGAGCACTTCATATTTTAACTTTTTCAGGAACAAATGAAGTTCATTTTAATTTTAATGTTCAATCTTCAATTCAGTATATCAAAAATCAAAAATCTCTTCAGTTTAAACATGCAGAATTTGATAATCCACATAATCTTTCTCATAATAAATCATAATCAAAATAACTATCTTTAAATTCAACCCAGTCAGTTTCTTCTGGGAGATTTAAACATTCCTCTATAATTTCTATTAGTTGTTTATCAGAAATAATAAAATTGGTCATAATTTCTATTTTGTTACTAAACTAAACTCTTTCATAGCACTAGTTAAGTACTCATTACTGTAATTTCTTAAAGTTCATAAACTATCTTTTCAAACCATTTGAATATCTTGAATATCCACTATTGGATAACTAGCCAATTCTCAGAATTTTCAACTATCAATTATATCTCTAAATTTATCATCTGTAAGATATATCTCAAACAATGATTTTAGTAAATTTAATTTTTCTACACTTTGAATATCTGGTCTTTCAGAAGTAAGATATTTTTGCCATTCACTTTCCATTCTTTCTTCTCTTGTTTCAAATCTAGGGATTAATCATAAAGCTTTTGAAATCATTTCTTTTAATCAAACTCTTCTACGAGTTTTATTTGTTTCCTCATATGATTTTCTCAAAATTTCTGGACTCCAAAACTCTGTTGGTTTATTAAATATCTCTGTTTTTAACACTTCTTCCACTCAATCAACTCAATTATTTTCAAATGCTTCTTTTATAGTTTTACTATTTTGAACTACATATTCAAATTGTTCATATTTTGATTTACGATAGAGTTCTCTATCGATTTTCATTCATTCATTTCATATATTTATAACTGTTTCAGTTCTAAGTTTATCTGGTTCTTCTAAATCAACTCAATTAAGTTTTGGAGGAATATCAATTATTGCAACTGGTTTATCTCATTTTGATATTTGAGGTAAATCAAGTTTTTTATTGTAATCAAAATCTTTTTCAAAATATTCACAATTACCAAAAAAATCTAAAAGTAAAAATTGTTCTTTTTCTTTTTCTTCTCAAGTTTCTATATATTTAAATGTATTTTTTCTTGTTCATCTTCATTTCATTTGTACAAAATCAGCAGGAGAAAAAATAGGTCTTAAAAGTACAACTCAAAGTAAATCTGGACAATCATATCAAGTTGTCATCATACCAACAGTAATACAAACTCTAGTTTTTGAAGTTCTGTAATCGGGATAAATCTCCTCTGCAAATCTAGATTTTCAACTCAATCTATTATAAGTAAAATCTTTTGTATAGTCTTGTGCTTTCGGGATGGTACTTGTAATTTGCATAGCAAAATCACTATTATATTTTCAAGGCCATTTTTTCATAGCCATCTTATTTAATAAATTTGTTATTTTCGCTGCATGATTTACACTCACACAAAAAATAAGCATTTTTCAAAGTTCTCAAGTAAGCGGATCTAAAAGTCAGTTTTCTATAATAACTTTAGCAAATACATCATTTGTTTCTTCATTAAAAAATGATTTTTCAAAGTCTCTTATTCAAAAGTTATCTTCAACAGTGTTTCAATCTTCATCTTCTCAACTAAATTTATATCATTCTTCACTTAAAAGCTCTGTTGTTATATCTGTTCTAGCATCTATTACATAAGGATTTATCAAAAATCTATCATCTACTCATGATTTTAAGTCATATCTAAAAGTAGGTTCTCACGAATCACATCAAAAAGTCTTATATGTATCTCTCAAATTTCTCAATTCCATTGCTTTTGGATTTTTATCATAATTTTCCTCTTTATCAAGTCATTTTAGATAATCCTTTGGAGTTGCAGTTAATCATAATTTATAACCTATAAAATATTCAAAAACTGCTCTTGAGTTTCATCAAATACTTCTATGTGCTTCATCAGAAATAACAAGTTCAAAATCAGTTGGAGAAAAAATAGTTTTATATCTATCTCATGCCATTAAAGTTTGAATAGTTGAAACAACTATTTGGCATTTTTGCCAATCGTTTGATTTAATTGTATCTATAAAATAACTATTTTTAAATATTTCTCTAAAAGCATCAATTGCTTGGTTTTCTAGTTCTATTCTATCTACTAAAAACAAAATTCTTTTTGCATTTCAAGTCTGTAAAAAAAGTTTACAAATAGCTCAAGCTGTAGTAGTTTTTCAAGTTCAAGTTGCCATTTCAAATAAATAACGAGTTTTTCATTCAGATGCGCTTTTCTGTAAAGCTTGAACTGCTTGAACTTGGTATTTACGAAGAATTTTTATTGGAGCTAAATAATTTTTATCAATTTCTATTTTAATTAATTCTTCAGGATTTGGAATATATGTTTTTCTATGTTCAAATGATTCTAAAGTTGGAAATTCTGTAATTATCTCAGGATTTCACTTTTCTATATCCCAAAAATAATGAGCATTTCAATTTGATAATATAACAAATCTAACATTTTGTGAAACCGCATATTCTCTTGCCTGTTCTTTTGCTGAAAGTGGATGAATTGCTTCTTTTTTTGCTTCTAAAACACAAATAGGAAATCATTTATTATCTAACAATAGGTAATCAACAAATCATCTTGAAGTATTTTCAAAATCATCTCAAGCATGTTCTATTTTAACTCAAGCTTCAAGTGAAATATTTGATTTATTAGTTCAATCATCAAAAAATCTCCATGAAGATTTTTCAAGAAGTTTATTTATTTTTATACGAGATTGTGCTTCTTTTTTTTGCATGAAGAAGTAAATAATTTATATTTCAAACAATTGTACACATATATATACAAAATTCAATTTTAATTCCATCTTTACTTCCTCCAAAAATAACATATACTTCATATATACTATTTATATTTCACCACACCACCCTATGCTCCTAAGAAAATCTAGAAAAGTATACATCCATATAGATTGTGATAGTTTTTTTGCTTCGTGTGAGGTAGTGAAAAACCCTACTTTGAGGTGAAAATATGTCTGTGTGTGAAGTGATGTTATTAAATATCCCCCATAGTTAAAAAATCCATATAATTATCTTTATTGATTAGTTTGAAACTACTTTCTTTATAAGCTTCAGAAAAACTTTTTGGCATACGAGCCTTTTTATCTCAGTACTTAAATTCATAGGCAAAAAGTTGTCCGTTGTATTCTTCTATATAGTCTATTTCTGCTTGTGCATGGTTCCTCCAAAAATATGTATTTCTGTATAGCATATTATTGCTTAGATACTTTTGTCTTTCTGATATCAAAAAGTTTTCCCATAAAGCTCATGTATCTTGTCTGAGGTTTAATGAATTGTAATTTTGTATAAGACTATTTCTTACTCATAAATCATAAAAATATATTTTTATCCCCTTTGTTATCTCATTTCTCAGATTTCTTGAAAAACTATTTAGTTTAAAAATAATAAATGCTTGCTCCAATATATCAATATATTTTTGGACAGTTCCATGATTAAGTCCTAGTTTTTGTCATATCTCATTATATGAAACTTCATTTCAGATTTGTAATGCTAAAAGTTGTAATATATGCTTTATATAGTTGGATTTTTTAATTCATTCAAATTTTAAGATATCTCTATAAAGATAATCTCAAGCTAGCAAATTAAGTCTTTCTTGTTTTTGATTTTGGCTTACTCTTAAGATTTCTGGATATCCTCAATAAATAAGTAGATTTTCTAAATTATCATTTATATAGAAATTATCATATTTATTTTTTACTTCTTCTACAGAAAGTGGATACATTATAAACTTAAAGTTTCTTCAAGTTAAGGGTTCATTTAATTTATTTGCTAAATCAAAACTACTTGATCAAGTCGCTATAAATTGTTTTTTAGGATAAGTTTCTACAAGTATCTTCAATATAACTCCTATATTTTCGATATTTTGTGCTTCATCTAAAACAATTAGATCAAAATCAGTAAAATTCTGAATGATTTTTTGAGGATTTTTATAATCAAGGAGTTCTTGATTGTTAAATAAATCACAATTTATGTATTTTGTTTTTCATTTACTATCATCCATAATCTTCTTTGAAAGAGTTGTTTTTCATACTTGTCTAGCTCAATAAATTATAATTATTTTTCATTGAAATAATCTCTCCTTTATTTGTTTTTCTATAATTCTTGATATCATAATATCATATTTAGTATTAATTCTGAAAT
>JBBRXF010000149.1:0-4368 GCA_038248665.1 Campylobacterales bacterium
GGGATATAAATTGTAGCAATACTATTCCCTACATAGTCAGTAAAACCTATATTTCATGGAAGTGTAATAAATTCTATATTTTTATATCATTTTGCTAAATCCCTTACTTCTTGTTTTTGTGGATCATTTTGCCCATATATAACTACAAGTTTTTTGTCTTTAAGCACTTTAAAGGCTTCTACTATTTTGTCAACTCTTTTTACTGTAGAAAGTCTTGCAAAACTTAGATAATAATCTCATTGTGACTTATATTTAAATTCTTTTAAATCTACAGGAGGATACAAGATTTCAGCATCTATTCAAAGAAACTTTTTTATTCTATCTTTAGTATTTTGTGAATTTGTAAGAACTAAGTCCATCTTTTTTATATCTCTCTCATATAGAGTTTTAAATATAAAAAATCACATTTTAAAAAATGGTCTTGCAAATATATTAATTTTTTTTAGATATAATTCATTTAAATCATAGATATATCTAGGTGGAGTATGGCAATAGTAAACTTTTTTTTGATTTTTTGTACAGTTTCTAACCGCACTTATGCAATCTCAACTAAAAATCACTGTTTTATAATCCTTTAAAAGTTTAGTATTAAATAAAAATGCCCATTTAAGTTTAATATGTCTAAATCACTTTTTAAATATCTCACTTGATACTGAAATCGTTTTTCAAGAAAATCATTCTTTTTTGAGATCAAAACTTCACTCACTAAAAAATCCTGATGCAATATCTGCATTAAGCACTTTTCACATCATAATTATAAGTCTTTCTCAACCTCATTTATATAGAAATGTATCGTGTAGTATGATTGTTTTGTTTTGCATATTTTATTTATTTAAATACATCCTAGCTCATTCTAAATAAGCACTACAAAAATAATCTTCTAAAACTATATCATCCAGAATAACCCATTTAAAATCTAAATGTTCTCTAGACATAATTGGACAATCATCACAATCTAAAATTCATTCAAAAAATACATAAAATAAGAAATTATCTTCTGTATGATTTTTTCTTTGTTCTGCTAATACCTTATGTCTACCTATTGCTACTACTTTTTTATCTATTTTCACATCTTTTATTCATGTTTCTTCCTCTATTTCTCTCTTTAGTATGTCAATATAATCAGTTTCAAATTCATCTTCATCTATTCTTCATCAAGGAAAATCATACATTCAATTAAAGCTGTAATAAGCAGGTGTTTTTAATATAAGTGTTTCTCATTTTTTATTCTTTAAAAAACATTTTAAAGAAATTTCATATTTAGCTACTTTTGACATAAAATAAAAAAATTAATTACTTTTTAGATCATCTAAACAAACAGGTTTAAATGTATCACTAACAAAATCACATAATTTTGCGTCTTTTGTTTTTTTTGCAATTGTCATATAACAAGTATTTAAATACAATCAATCCTTTATTTTTGCACAGATAGATGAATCATTATTATTTTCAGCAATTGTTGAATAACAAGTTGCATTAAATAAAGTGTCTTTAATTTTTACGCAATAACTTATATCATCATTTTCAATTCAAACTTGTGAATCACACAATCAATCACAATCATATTTCTTGTCTTTTGTTCAGAAAGCCATATCACATCATTTCATACAATCTGCTCTTGAGTGCTTCGTTCATTGATATCATTTACCACTACTTTTTGTTTCAGAAGCATTGTTTGAGATATCTTTACTTTCTACTTTAGCATTTTCATTATTAGTTCAAGTATTAACTTCAACTTTATTTGCTCAACAAGAAACCAATGTAAATGATAAAATTATTGATAAAATTATAAATGTTTTTTTCATAATAAATAAGTTATAATATAATTTTTAAAAAATTAATTTTTTGTATTAGGTATATTTGGAATCTTTGACATATCAAACTCCTCAAAACTTATATCTTTTGGTAATTCAAAGATAGCTGAATCTACTCATTTTTTACAGTCAAAATCTATACTTTCATTCATTTCTTTTAATTGTTTTTTAGGATTAGATTTATCAGCATTTTCATCAAGATTTTGTTTCATTTTAAATCATTGTTTTGTCATATTTGTCCATGAATATGAGAATCCATATTTAAGTAACATATTATTTTCAATTTTATTTCATTCAATTGTTCAATTCATTACATATCTCATAGATTTTCACTCAACATACAGTATTGCATCATATACTTGTTCATTTTCTGCTTTCATTTTAAAAGTACAAGTTGTTGGAGTACCTTTTTTTAATATTTCACTCATTGTTGTATTAACTTTTTCATCAGTGTTTTCTTCAACTTTTTTTATTTCTTTAACTTCTTCTTTAACTTCAATATTTTTTGTTTCTCAAGTTGATATATTTTCAGTATTTTCTACAACTTTTTTACCACAAGAAACCAATAATAAAGATAGAACCATAGTCATCACCAATATATTTTTTTTCATAATAAGTAAATAATTAAATAAATAAATGTTTATATTGTATATTAAGTAAATTTAAGTTTTTCCAAAAATATTTTCATTAATTTTTTGTCCCCTCTAGACAAGGAGTTTTGTATGCATCAGTAACAAAATCACATACTTTTGAGTCTTTTGTGACTTTTGCTATAGTCATATAACAAGAATTAATAAACAAAGTATCTTTTATATTTGCACAAATTAATGGATCATTTTTATTTTTAGCAATCTTTGAATAACATGATGCACTAAATGATGAATCTTTAATTTTTTCACAATAACTTGTATCATTATTTTTAATTCATATTTGTGAATCACATAATCAGTCACAATCATAATTTTTGTCACTTTCTTGGAAATCCTTAATACATCATTTCATACAATTCTCTCTTCAAGGATCTGATGATTTATTTCAATTGTTTTTATTATTATCTTTTGAGTCTTCATTAGAAATATCCTTAGTAACTTCTTTAGAAATTTCTTTAGATTCTCAAGTTGTATTAACTTCAACCTTATTTGCTCAACAAGAAGATAGAGCGAAAGAAAAAACTAAAATTATAATTATAAGAGTTTTTTTCATAATATATAATTAATAAATAAAAATCCTATTATATTTTACTTAAATTATAGTTTTGTCAAAAATATTTTATTTTATATTACTTTTCAACTCACTAATAAAATTCAAAGCCTCTATTGGAGTAATAGTATTTACATCTATTTTTCTAAGCAAATTTTCTACTTCGCTATCTTTTTCTATATAAACAACTTCTGTTTCTTTGCATCTTTTATCTATTCATAGAGATAATTGTTTATTGATTCAATTATGACTAAATTCAAGTTTACGAAGCATTACTTTTGCTTCATTTATTATACTTTTGTTTATTCATGCTAGTGAAGCTACTTCTAATCAGTAGCTTTTTTTCATTCCCCCTGGAACTATTTTTCTTAAAAATACTATATTGTCTTCATTTTCTCATACTGCAACTGAATAATTTTTGACTCACTTAAGTGATTTTGATTCGTCAACTAGTTCATGATAATGTGTAGCAAAAAGTGTCTTTGCTTTTATATTATCATGATTCTCTTTTAAAATTGCCCAAGCTAAGCTCATTCCATCATAAGTTGAAGTTCATCTTCATATCTCATCAATTATGACAAAACTATGACTTGTAGAATTATTTAGTATATTTGCCATTTCTTGCATCTCAACCATAAAAGTTGATTGTCAAAAATACAAGTTATCAGAAGCTCCGACACGAGAAAAAATCTTATCAGTTATAGGAATTATAGCTTTGTAAGCTGGAACAAAACTTCATATATGTCCTTAATAAATACCCCTATTATTTTCTTCAATAAGTAAATACTGAATAACTAGTACTATCATCCACATCTTTATATTCAACCTTAAATGCATTTTTTCATTTAGAATAGCTTGGAATTAAAGATACTTTATCAATATCATAATTATCATAAAAATAATTATCAATATAAACTTTCTTCAAAATATTTTTTGACTCCTTAGTAATTATGTCATTTCAATCATTATCTTTATCATAAAATTTATCATGTATTTCATTAAAAATATACTCTCCTCATTCTTCATATAACAACTCTGAATCTGAGTTTTTTATTAACCAATTTATATCAGTTTTATCTATTAATTCATTATCTTTTGATAATTCTTTAATCAATTCGTATAATGATAGTTTAACTCCATCATCAAGATAATCTATTACAAAAATATTACCCATAAAATAATTTTCAACTAATAATGATCATATAGTATTTTTTCTTAAGATTTTCAAAGAACTACAATCAAAAAGAGATGACATATTTAAAAGCGCTAAATTATCACAAGATTTCCTACTACTAAATAGATTACTATCACGAATTGATATTTGCGAATAATCCTTAGAACTCAGTATAGTATA
>JBBRXF010000150.1:0-4351 GCA_038248665.1 Campylobacterales bacterium
CATGAATTTCACAAACTGAAAAAAGCGGTGTTATAGTAATATATGGCAATCTAAAGTTTGTTATAGTATTTTTTACAAATTTTCTACAAGCATCTATTGATGATATTCTCTCATTCATATATAAATGCAAAACTGTTCCTCCTGTATATTTACATTGTAATTCATCTTGCAGTGTTAATGCCTCAAAAGGATCGTCTGTGTAATCAACAGGAAGTTGTGAAGAGTTGGTGTAATAGATGTTTTTACCAATTCCACCTTGGATAATATCTTTGTATCTTTTTTTATCTTCTTTAGCAAATCTATAAGTTGTACCCTCTGCTGGTGTTGCTTCAAGATTGTATAAATTTCCTGTTTCTTCTTGGAATTTAATCATCTTTTCTCTCATAAAATCTAAAATCTCTAAACAAAATTGATTGCCAATACTTGAAGAAATATCTATATTTTCTCCATTGTAATCTGCACTCTCTTCAAGAAAATAGTTTTTAATCATTTCATTCATTCCATTTACACCAATAGTAGAAAAATGGTTATTAAAATTAGGTAAATACCTTTTTGTATAAGGATAAAGCCCCCTATCATACATATCTTTTACAAATACTCTTTTCTTTTCAAGGGTTGATTTTGCTAATTCCATTAACTCTTCAATCCTAAGAAGTAAGGCATTTATGTTACTTTTATATAAATATCCAAGTCTTGCCATATTAATAGTTACAACTCCAATACTTCCAGTCATTTCAGCTGAACCAAAAAGACCACCTCCACGTTTTAGAAGTTCCCTTAAATCAAGTTGTAATCTACAACACATAGAACGTACATGGCCTGGTTTATAAGCTTTTTCATTTTCTATTAAATTACCATTTTCATCTTTTAAATATTGACTTCCAATAAAATTTTGAAAATATGAACTCCCTATTTTTGCTGTATTTTCAAATAAAACATCAGTGTTTTCACCATACCAATCAAAATTTTCAGTGATATTAACAGTTGGAATTGGGAAAGTAAAAGGTTGCCCTGTTTTATCACCTTGGGTCATTATTTCATAATAAGCTTTATTGATTTGATTCATCTGTTTTTGAAAATCTTTATATGTAAGTTCTTCAAATGATTTATAACCTTTTTCTTTGATTTTTTCTAATAATTCATCATTGTGGAAATCTTTAAAAAGATGTTTTTGATTTCGTGTTGGAATTTGATCTTTTAAATCAGCAGGAACAGTCCAATCAATAGTAATATTAGTAAAAGGACTTTGTCCCCAACGTGCAGGAACATTTAAATTGTAAATAAAAGACCTAACAGCTTTTTTGATTTCTTTATAAGATAAATTATCTTTGAAAACATAAGGAGCTAAATAAGTATCAAAACTACTAAAAGCTTGAGCACCTGCCCATTCACTTTGCAAAATTCCCAAGAAATTTGCCATTTGTCCTAGTGCTTCTCTAAAATGATTAGGAGCAGAACTTTCCACTCTTCCTCTCACCTTATTAAATCCCTCATCAAGTAAAACCCTCAAAGACCAACCGGCACAATATCCACTTAAACAATCTAAATCATGTATATGATAATCAGCATTTCTATGGGCATATCCCTCTTCTTTTGAATAAACCTTGTCAAGCCAATAATTAGCAATTACTTTTCCTGCACTATTATTAATAAGTCCTGCATGGGAATAACCTGTATTTGAATTTGCTTTTATTCTCCAATCACTTCCATTTATATACTCTTGAATGGTTTGTGTTGAGTTAATATAAGTTGTATCAGTTTCAATTGATAAGATTTGTTCCCTTTGGATTTTATGTAAATGTCGATATAAAATAAATGATTTCATTACATCAAAATATCTAGCTTTAAATAACTCTTTTTCAATAATATCTTGTATATCTTCAACTGCAACTAATCTTTTTTGCTTTATCTCAAATAAAACATTAAAAAATATAGAAATATCATATTGAATATTTACACTTTTAAATGCTTTTTTTATTGCGTCTTCTATTTTATAAGATTCAAATTTTTGTTTTGTACCATTTCTTTTTAATATATTTTCTATCATTTATATTTCCTTTTTAAACATTTTGTAATTGTATGGGAGATTTTATTAATAAGTAATGAGTCTTTTTGTCACAAAAGTGTCATAAAATGGCACTTATCATACATATAAAAGACAAATTTATTAGAAAAAAGAGAAGTTTTTTATTATAAAGCTACAACTTTTAAGTAGTTCTAAAGTTAAATTAAATAGAATGTTTGTTTTTATTAATTACAGAGGAAATAAAATGAGACACTTCTTAACATTAGCTGACTATTCTAAAGAAGAAATTTTAGAAATACTTGCTTTAGCTAAACAAATCAAAGATGAAACTAAAGCTAGAGTCTTTAAAGATTACATGCCTAAAAAAACATTAGGGATGATTTTTGAAAAAAGCTCTACACGAACAAGAGTATCTTTTGAAACAGGTATTTATCAGTTAGGTGGTATTGGTTTATTTCTTTCATCAAATGATATTCAACTAGGTCGAGGTGAGCCTATGAGTGATACTTCAAGAGTTATTTCTAGAATGGTTGATATGGTGATGATTAGAACTTTTGAACATAGCAAAATTGAAGAATTTGCAAAATATTCAAAAGTTCCTGTAATAAATGGTTTAACAACTGAATATCATCCAGTACAACTTATGGCTGATTATATGACTATTCAAGAAGCAGGATTAACAGAAGATTTAGTTGCTGCTTATGTTGGTGATGGAAATAACATGGCTCATTCATGGCTTAATTTAGCTGCAAAATTAGGTTTTGAACTTAGAATTGCAACTCCAAAAGGTTATGAAGTTGATGCTTCTATTTTAGCAAAATCTCTTGAAATGGCAAAATTAAGTGGTGCAAAAATCACAATAACAAATGACCCTAAAGAGGCTGTAAAAGGTGCAACTGTAGTAACAACTGATACTTGGGTTTCTATGGGACAAGAATCTGAAAAAGAAAAAAGAGTAAAAGATTTTGCAGGATATATGGTTGATGCTGAAATGATGAAATTAGCTCAAGATAAAGCAATTTTCTTACACTGTTTACCTGCATATAGAGGTTATGAAGTAAGTGAAGAAGTAATGGAAAGCAAACAAAGTTTAATTTTTGAAGAAGCTGAAAATAGACTTCACGCTCAAAAAGGTGTTATGGTTTGGCTTGATAGAAAAAGAGACGAAGCATAAATGATAGATTTTAAAAAATTCGAGAAGTATTCACGACCAGGTCCGCGATATACTTCTTATCCTACTGCTCCTGAATTTAGTGAAACATTTACCCAAGAAGATTTAAAAGAGTATTACAAAAATCAAAGTGATGATAGAGCAATATCTCTTTATATTCATATGCCATTTTGTAGAAGCGCTTGTTATTTTTGTGGATGTAACACAATTTTTACTTCAAAAGAAGATAAAAAAACTAGTTATATTGAATATTTAAAAAAAGAGTTAAATATTTTAAAAAATCATTTGAATACTTCAAGAGTTGTAACTCAAATGCATTTTGGTGGAGGAACTCCAACATATTTTACTCCTGAACAATTACAAGAAGTAATTAGTGCTGTAAAAGGAATTTTCCCAAATTTTGCATCTGATGCTGAAGTTTCATGTGAAGTTGATCCTAGATATTTTACAGTTGAACATATGAATGTTTTAAAAGCTGGTGGTTGTAATCGATTAAGTTTTGGAGTTCAAGATTTAGATGAAACTGTACAAAAAACAATTCATAGAATTCAGCCATTTGAATTAACTCAAAATGTAATAAACATAGCAAGAGATGCAGGAATTCATTCTGTTAATACAGATTTAATTTATGGACTTCCTCATCAAACAAGAGAGAGTTTCAAAAAGACTTTAGAAAAAATGCTTACATTAAATACAGATAGATTTGCTGTGTTTAATTATGCCCATGTTCCTTGGCTTATGAAAACTATGAGAAAATTTGATGAATCAACATTTCCAGCACCTCAAGAAAAACTTGAGATGTTAAAAGATACTATTGATTTTTTCACATCAAATGGCTATAAAATGGTAGGAATGGATCACTTTGCAAAACCTGAAGATGAATTATTTAAAGCAATTGAAAAAGGTGAATTACATAGAAATTTCCAAGGTTATACAACAAAAGGTGGAGCTGATTTAATTGGAATTGGACTTACATCAATTGGAAATGGTGTTGATTATTATGCACAAAATTTTAAAGAATTAGAACCTTGGGAAAATGCTTTAGATAATGGAGACTTACCAGTATTTAAAGGTTATAGACTTAGTGATGATGACCAATTAAGACAGTTTGTAATTATGGAATTAATGAGTAATTTCTCTTTAAATATTGCAAG
>JBBRXF010000151.1:0-4231 GCA_038248665.1 Campylobacterales bacterium
AACAAATTTAGAAGGAGCTATTTTGGCTGCTGATAAAATAAGAATAGCTATAAATGAACACTCTTTTACAGATAAATCTCTAACAATAACTGGAAGTTTTGGAGTTACTCAACTTTTAGATGAAGATAGTGAAAAAGATTTTATTTCAAGAGCAGATAAATTTCTATACGAAGCTAAAAGAACAGGAAAAAATAAAGTAATCTCTTAAAAGAGTTACTTTATTAAAAAACTAAAAACTAAAGTCTTCACCTAAATAGTGTTCTCGCACTTTTACATCGTTTCTAATCTCTTCACTTGTTCCACTTGATAATAAAGCACCTGCTTTCATAACATAAGCTCTATCACAAATTTGTAGAGTTTCTCTAACATTATGGTCTGTTATTAAAACTCCAATATTTATTTTCGTTAATTGATGGATTATCTCTTGAATATCTTTTACAGCTATTGGATCAACTCCAGCAAAAGGTTCATCAAGAAGTAGGAATTTTGGTTGAGATACTAATGCACGTGCAATTTCAGTTCTTCTTCGCTCCCCTCCAGAAAGAGAAACACCCAATCTTTGTCTAATTGGTTCAATATTAAAAAGCTCAAGTAACTCTTCTACTCTTTTATATTGTTCTTCTTTATTTTTTGTAACAATTTGAGCAGCTAACATTAAATTATCTTCTACAGATAAATCTTTAAAAATAGAAGACTCTTGGGGTAAATAACCTATTCCTTTTAAAGCTCTTTTATGTAAAGGCAAACAAGTAATATCTTCTTCATCAAAAAAAACATTTCCCGCTGTTGGTTTAACCAATCCACAAACAGTATAAAATGTTGTTGTTTTTCCAGCACCATTTGGTCCTAATAAACCAACTATTTCTCCTGATTTTACTTCAAGGGAAATACCATGAAGTATTTGTGTTTTTTTGATAGTTTTTGTTATATCTTTTATATGTAATTTATGCATTTATTTTATATAGCCTTTTATTATCTTTTTTTTCTATTTCAATTAAAATCACTTTATATCCATAATCATTTAAAATCTCTTCAAGTTTTTCATCGCCCCACTCTACAAAATGAACACCTTGTTTGTCAAACTCTTCAAGCATACCAAGTGAAATAAATTCACTTAATGTTTTATTGTAAACATCATAATGAAAAATATTATTTGAATAAATAGCTTGTAGTGAAAAAGTTGGAGACGTAACTAAGTCATTTAAACCCAAAGCTTTTACATAATTTTTAACAAGGGTGGTTTTTCCACTTGCTAAATCACCTCTTAATATTATTATGCAATCTTCAATAATAATCTCTTTTAAACAATTAGTTAAAATTTCTAACTGATTTAATTCTAATTCAAACTCTTTTTGCAAAAAAATTCCTAACTTAATTGATTAGAAACTTTTATAATTTGTTCTAATTTTTCTTTTGCTGAACCACTGATTATTGCCTCTTTTGCCATATCAATACCATCTTTAAAATCCCTAGCTTTTTCATCAATTATTAAAGCTGCTGCTGTATTTAATAAAACAATATCTAGTTTTGCTCCAACTATTTTTTTTGACAAAATATCTGTTGTAAGTTTTGCATTAAACTCTGGACCCTCACCAATAATATCATCTTTTGAAGCCATAGGAATGCCATAATTCTCAGGATTTATTTCAATGTCAGTAATCTTCCCATTTATTAAAAGTGTCGCATAAGTTATGTCTGAAACTGAAATTTCATCCATTCCATCATTTGAAGATAAAATCATTGCTCTTTTTGTATCTAACATATCAAGAGCAGCTGCAATTCTATTTATATAATCTTTATCAAATACTCCAATTACTTGTTTTGTAACACCTGCTGGATTACACAAAGGCCCTAGAATATTCATAATAGTTCTATGTGGGATTGTTTTTCTAATTGGAGTAATGTATTTCATAGCAGGATGATGATTAGCTGCAAACATAAATCCAAATCCTGTTTCTTCTAGCATTCTTGCAGTATTTTCTAAACTTAAATTTAAATTTATGCCTAAAGCTTCAAGCATATCAGCACTTCCAGATTTACTTGTAACACTTCTATTTCCATGTTTTGCAACATAAGATCCACAAGCTGCTAATAAAATAGAAACTGTGCTTGAGATATTAAAACTATAACTTTTATCTCCACCTGTTCCCACAACATCAATAGCTTTTGCTCTTAAGTCTTCATGTATTGGAAGTGGGATAAGATGATCTCTCATAGCACTAGCAGCACCTGCGATTTCAGCTGCTGTTTCGCCTCTTTCGTAAAGTTCAAGTAAATATTCTCTAACTTCTTCTTGTGATAATCTATTTTCAAAAATATCATCAAATTTTAATTTAGCTGCATTAAACATTTAGTCAATCCTTTGTACATATTCTTCAATTTTTGATTTTGGAGTTGATTTAGTAGTTGGTATTTGTAATACTTTGAATTTTTCAGTTTTTTCTAAATACCTAATCTCGATTGTGTCTCCAACCTTAACTTCTTTTGCTTTTTTCACAGCTTGGTCATTTATAAAAACAACCTTGTGCTCAAGCATATCCTCAGCTACTGCTCTTCGTTTTGTAATATTAACGGCATTTAAAAATTTATCTATTCTCATAACTTAGATTATATCTAAAATTAATTAAATAGGTCTTTTAACTAAACTTACGAAATAAAGTGAAATAAAAATTACATCTTGTAACCAACTGCATTTACTATTTAATAGATTAAATTTATTTATAGTAAAGATTAGTTAGAATAGCACCCTTAAAAATAATGTAACCATAGGATAGATTTATGAGTAAAAAAGATATTAAAAAAGTAGTTTTAGCGTATAGTGGAGGTCTTGATACTTCTATTATTTTAAAATGGCTTCAAGATGAATATAACGCTGAAGTTATCACTTTCACAGCTGATTTAGGTCAAGGTGAAGAGGTAGAACCAGCTAGAACTAAAGCAATAGCTTGTGGTATTAAACCTGAAAATGTTTTCATTTTAGATATTAAAGAAGAGTTTGTAAAAGATTATGTTTTCCCTATGTTTAGAGCAAATGCAATTTATGAGGGTGAGTATTTACTTGGAACTTCAATAGCAAGACCTTTAATTGCTAAAAAATTAATTGATATTGCAAACCAAACAGGAGCAGAAGCTGTTTCTCACGGAGCAACTGGAAAAGGAAATGACCAAGTTAGATTTGAATTAGGGGCACTTGCTCTTAGACCTGATATTAAAGTTATTGCTCCTTGGAGAGAATGGGAATTAAATTCTAGAGAAAGCTTACTTGAATATGCTAAAAAAAATGGAATTGAAATTGCTCAAAAACACGTTGATGAAAATGGAAATCCAAAAATTAGCCCATATTCAATGGATGCTAACCTTTTACATATCTCTTATGAAGGTTTACATTTAGAAAATCCAAATAATGAGCCAGAAGAGTCTATGTGGTTATGGACAACAGCTCCTGAAAAAGCTCCTGATGTTCCTGAATATTTAACTATAACATACAAAAATGGTGACCCAGTTGCTATTGATGGTGTTGAAATGACACCTGCTACATTACTTACTAAATTAAATGAGTATGGAAATAGAAATGGTATCGGTAGAGCTGATATTGTTGAAAATAGATATGTTGGAATGAAAGCTAGAGGTTGTTATGAAACTCCAGGTGGAACTATCATGTTAAAAGCTCACAGAGCAATTGAATCAATTACACTAGATAGAGAAGCTGCTCACTTAAAAGATGAGTTAATGCCAAGATATGCTAAGTTAATCTACCAAGGTTATTGGTTCTCTCCTGAAAGAGAAATGTTACAAGCTGCTATTGATGCAACTCAAAAACATGTTGAAGGAAATGTAAAAATTAAACTTTATAAAGGAAATGTAACTGTTATTGGTAGAGAATCTAAAAAATCTTTATACAATGATGCTTATTCAACTTTTGAAAAAGATGAAGTTTATAACCAAAAAGATGCAGAAGGATTTATTAGATTAAATGCTTTAAGATTTATCATCGCTGGTAAAAACCAAAATAGAAACTAATATTAAGGTGGATTTTCCACCTTATATTGGGTATAGACCTACAAAGGGATTTTTTTTCCAACAATATTTAAACTAAGCTTAAAGTACTAAAGAAGAACCTTAAAATGGTTTTGCTATCTCTTCTAATTATCTTTCACTTTAAAATCAATAATTTTCTCTAAATTAAATTCAAACTCTTTTTTATTTGTTTCTATTCCTGTAATGAATAAAC
>JBBRXF010000152.1:0-4118 GCA_038248665.1 Campylobacterales bacterium
AGAAACAAAGATTTTAGAATATTTCTTAAAAAATAAAAATAAAACTATTTCTATAGATGAAATATCAGTAAATAATTGGGTTTATGATGAAATGCCAGAATCTACAACAATAAGAACTTATATCAAAAACCTAAGAAAAAAACTTAATGATGAAACTATAACAACACTAAAAGGAATTGGATATAGATTTAATATTATATAATTTTTTGAGACTGTTAAATTTTCCAGCTTTCTTATCTAAAACAATATAAGAGGTATATATTTAGTTTAGAAGGAATTTTAAACTATAAATTTAAATTTTAATATAGATATACGAAAACTAACTTTATGTTTTTCGACATTATATGAAAAACTTGTTGCTTAATTATCGTATATAAATTCAATTAATTAGTATGTTAAATATTTATAGCGTCGGAAAACAGATGTTTTATAAATTAAAATCAAGTTAGATAAAAAGCTTTTCAAATTCTCTTATTTGTGTGAACATAAAATATTCTAATGAGTTTTCCCTGTTCCTCAAAGTGTTCAAAAAGTAAAAATGTAAAGTTACATAAACTTTATGGAATTAAAGAACAAAAAAAGTGAGCTTTTAAATTATATATTTAAGCTTATTCTAATCTTCCTTCAAAAAAATCAATATATTATATTTTATAAATTTATTCCCTTCTTATTTAAAAAGTATTAATATGCAAATTATACTTTTCATAAACAAATTAATAAAAAACTGCAAAACTTGCCAAATGGTATATTTATTGATAAATCAATATCTTACCAACAAATAACCAACAAAAATAAAAAAAGGCAAGAGATAAAAACCTCTTGCCTTTTCGATACAGTAGGGCTTAGAGCTTATTCAGCTACAGATACTTCTACTGGTGTACCTTCCCAGATACCATGTTTTGTACAGTAACCGTGAGCTACTAAACTTAATTTGTTTCCAGTTGGAATAATTGTAAATGTAGTTGTGTTATGAGCTTTTACATTTCCTAATGTTCCTGGAACATAAGAAGCTTTAGCTAATTGAACATCACCATTATATAATGTTACAGATTCAATATAATGATCAAAATCATCTGGATGAGTATATTCGTTACCCATTTTTACAGTTACTTCAAATGGTTCACCTTTTTTTGCAGTTGCTGCACAGTGAATAAATGGACTGTGTCTATCTATTAAATCTTTTTTAGCTTCTCTTTCTACAGTATCGATATCAACATATTTGTTAATTTTTGGCATAGTATCTCCTATTAAATTATTTAAAAAAATATTATACAATAATTTTTTTAAAATAAAGAGGATATTTTTTATCCTCTATCTATAAATATTTAAATATATGAAAACAGCGTGTATATTTTGCTCATATTTGATATAATGCGCGTATGAACAAAGAAGAATATTTTATAAAACAATTTTCAAATAATAAAATTATTGGTGATGATGGTGCTTTTATTGATGGATTTGTTTACTCAATGGATGCTTTTTTTGAGAATGTTCATTTTAAAAAAGAGTGGATGAGTTTAAAGCAAATTGCTTATAAATCAATGATTGTAAATATTTCAGATGCAATTGTAATGAATGCAATTCCTTTATATGCACTTTTAAGCGTTGCAATTCCTAAATCATATTCAAATGCAGACTTAAAAGAGTTAGCAAAAGGTTTTAAAAAAGCTGCTAAGAAATTTGATATTCAAATTATTGGTGGAGATACAATCTCAAATGAAAAACTTGATATTTCAATAACTATCATTTCAAAAACATCAAATCCAGTTTTAAGATCTGGTGTTAAAAAAAATGATTTGCTTTGTTATACGGGGACTTTGGGTTCTTGTAAAAAAGATTTAGAAACTCTTTTTGAAAATAAGCCAATTTCAAAAAAATCAAAATTTATAAAACCAAAGCTAAATCCATATTTCTTTTATGAAATATCACCTTTTATAACGGCTTCAATGGATATTTCTGATGGACTATTCTTTGAATTAGAAAAGTTATCGAAAGCAAGTAAGATTGGTTTTGAATTTTTTAATGAAATTGATGAGAGTATTGGAAGTTCTGGTGAAGAGTATGAGATTCTTTTTTCTTTTGATGAGATAAATCTGGACAAAATAAAAAAAATAGCAAAAAAACATAAAGTAGAATTGAATATATTTGCAAAAGCAATAAAAGGTAAATATAGAACTGCTTGTAAAAATCATCACTTTTAAAATATAAATAAAACAAGGAAAAATAATTGGAACAATTACAAAGATATTTAAATCACTCAAAAATTGATGTGGTTTTTAAGCAAAACAAAGATGATTTCGTGGTTACAGAAATTCCTTTATATGAATTTTCAGGTGAGGGTGAACATCTAGTTTTAAAAATTAGAAAAAAAGATTTAGCAACTTGGGATGCTATTGAAATTTTAGCTAAGTTTCTAAATTGTAGTAGTAGAGAGTTTGGATATGCAGGTTTAAAAGATAAAAATGCAATGACTGTTCAATCTATTTCAGTTCACAGAAAATATGAAGAGGCTTTAAAATCTTTTCAAAATGATAATTTAAAAATACTTGAAACTACTTATCATAATAACAAAATCAAAGTAGGGCACTTAAAAGGTAATAAATTTTTTATTAGACTAAAAAGAGTGGGTTCTATAGAAAAAAGAAAAATTGAAGAGGCTTTAGGTTCAATCGTAACTCATGGGATTCCTAACTATTTTGGTTTTCAAAGATTCGGAATTGAGGGTGATAACTACAAAAAAGGTAAAGATATTATTGATGGAAAACTAAAAGAGAAAAGAAGAAATTTAAAGCAAATGTATATCAATGCTTATCAAAGTTATCTTTTTAACTCTTGGCTTTCAAAAAGAATAGAAATATCAAAATTAATTGAAGCATTTGAACCAAAAGAGATTTATCAAAGATTAAATTTGCCACTTGATGTTGTAAAACAGATGAAAAAACAAAAACATCCTTTTAAAGTAATGACTGGTGATTTATTATCTCATTATCCATTTGGAAAGATTTTTACTATTGAAAATTTAGAAGAAGAATCGCAAAAATTTAATGAAAGAGATAGAGTTCCAACAGGACTTTTAAGTGGAAATAGGGTTAAAAATTCAGTTGATTTAGCTTATGAAATTGAAAAAGAGTTTGAAGAAAAAACAGGTGAAGATGGTGCAAGAAGATTTGCTTGGATTTTTCCTGAAGATATTTCAAGTAATTATAAAGAAGAAAAAAACTGGATGGAAATACAATTTTATTTACCAAAAGGCTCTTATGCAACAGAAGTTATTGCAGAAATAATTCATTAATAACTAAATAATATAAATTTATTAAGTAAAAATGAGTTAAACTCTTCCTTGATATTTTACAAGATAAAGGAAGTTTATGACATATGAAGAGTTAATAGCCCAACTATGTGAAGTTATAAAAGAATCTGAGGTTAATGCCCAATTAATTTATGATAATACCGAATCAATTGAAGAAATAATAAATGGTTCGGAACTTCCTTTACATAAAAAAGACAAAATGATAGATAAGATTTCTGATATTTTTGGTTTGTTACAACATCAAGATTTACATAGACAAAAGATTGAAAGAGTTGTTAATTTTGTTTGTGAGAAAAATGATATTGATAAAGGTCAGTATAATTTAGCACCAAGTGCAAAGAATATTGATTCTTGTGAAGAAACATTATCAGATGATGAGTTAGAAGCCTTAATAAAACAGATGCAACAACAATAAAATAAAAGAAGTTAATCTTCTTTTATCTCTTAGTCTTTTCTATTTTTTACAAGCGACTTTTTTAACGTCATTCAAATTACCAAAGATTCTCAAAGCATCCATTTCAACTTCTTTTGCATTTTTATTTAATGTCTCATTTGATTCTTTATTTGAATTTGCATCTACTAACTTTTGTAAATTATCAGTAAACTTTTTATCTAATATTTCGATATTTTTCATTATCTCCATATCAACTTTTTTACCTGAGCTAACATGAGTTTGGCACCATTGTTTTAAATTTTGGTTCTCTTCTATTTTAAATGATTTATAATCACCTAATTTTGAATATACTTTATCTTTTTTATTTAACAATTCTACTTTTAGTAATGCTGTATCATAAACCAAATCTACATC
>JBBRXF010000153.1:0-4016 GCA_038248665.1 Campylobacterales bacterium
GGCTGTTTATGTCGTTGATGAATTAAAATTAAGTGTTCTAATTTTGAATCAAAAACTCTACGATTATTTATATTTGTTAATAAATCATTATTTGCTAAGTATTCTAATTTTTTATTATAATTTCTAATCATGTAAACTATAATACACGTAACAAAAAGTGTAAAAAATAAAGAAACAAAAAGATTGATATAAAATATATCTTTTACATCAGTAATAAAATCATCAAGATTAGCTTCAACTAATAAATATAGATTTAGTTCAGGTATATATTTTGTATTTAAAAGAACTTTTTTATTATTGTATTCATACTCTAAATTTAAAGGTTCTTTTGAAATAATCTCATTTTTATATTTTTTTAAATTAGTTAATTCATCAATATTTTTTTCATGAACAATATCTCTTTCAGATAAAACGATATCACCTTTTTCATCCAAAAAATATACTTTAAAATGATATTTCTGTCTAAACATTTTTAACATATCATTGATATATGAAATTTTTAAAGCAACTCCTGTTGCTCCAATATAAGAGTATTTTTTATCAAATATCTTATAATTTATAAACATAATCAATGAATTTGATAAGTTTTTGTTAAAATCTAAATTTATTTCATGACTCTCTTGAATATGTTTAAATTTAAAGTACCAAGAATTATTTGGATTCTCTTTTTCAATCTTTTCAAGTAAGCCATCTTGTGTGTAATAATTACCTGTTTTTTCAGATACTAAAAATGTCGCAAACATTTCATATTTATTTTTTACAGCATCTAAATACTCTTGAATTTTATGATTATTAACTTCATCGTTTAATATCCAATCTTGGACAAAAGTGTCATTTGCCATCATTGAAGATACTAAATACGGCTCAATAATATATTTTTGAATTTCAGTATAAATATTATCTAAAGAAAGAGGTAAAGATTGTGTTTTTAAATGTCTTTCAGTACTATTTAATGAAACAAAATAATTAATAAAAGTTATTGATATTGAAAGTGTTATAAGTAATAAACTAATTACAACAACAATTTTATATTTTGAATTCATTAAAGTACCTCTGATATATTAATTTATTTATATTATAACTGTTAAAAGTTAAAATCAAATGTCTAGATTATATTTTTCAATCTCTTTTACACTTTCAACAGCTGCTGGAAGTATTGCTTCACTCATTGCTGGATGAATATATAACATCTCTTTTAAATGTCTTATATCATTGTTTATATGCATCACAGCTAATACTTGATGTATCATCGTTGTACTTTCTGGTCCAATTAAATGGCAACCTAAAATTTCATAATTTTTTGGATTTACAATAAATTTTGTAACTGGATATTTTAGTCTTGTTGACATGGCTTTTGCACTAGCTAACCAAGTTGTAGTTGTTATTACGCACTCTAGATTTGTTTTTTTTGCTTCTTGTTCAGTAATTCCAACACTTGCAATTTCTGGTTCTGTAAAAACTCCATGGGGCATATATTTAAATTTTAAAGGTACATTGCAATCTTCAAGTAAAATTTTACCTAAATGATTTACTTCATAAGCAGCTGCATGTTGAAGCATATAAACTCCAGCTGCATCACCAACAACATAAACACCTTTTGCAGTGGTTTCAAAAAACTCATCTCTTTTTATGTAAGCTCTTTCATTGATTTGAATTGAAGTGTTTTCAAGTTTTAAACTATCTGTATTTGATTCTCTACCTATGGCATAAAGTAAAGCTTCACTTTGATGTTCTGTTTTTTTACCATCTAAATTTTCTAAAACCATAAAAAACCGTTCATTTTTATACTCAACATCTTTTACACTTGTATCAAACTCAATATCTACTTTTTGAGAAAACTCTTTTTTAAATATTGAAGCAATCTCTTCATCTTCATTTCCTAAAATATTTTGACTTCTTACAATTAGTTTTGTTTTTACACCAATACTTGAAAAAAATCCAGCTAACTCACAAGCAATAAATCCAGAACCAACAATTGTAATAGATTTTGGAACTTTTCCTTCTAAGGGGAAAATATCATCGCTTGTCCAAGCTTTTTCATGTTCAGGAGCTTTTGCTTTTGTTCCTGTTGCAATTACAATTTTAGGTGCTGTTAATTTTTCACCATTTACTTCAACTACATTATTTGAAACAAAAAAGCCTGTACCTTTAAAAACTTCAACGTTTTCATTAAATCTACTATTGTATCTTGAATCAATTTTTGAAATATAATTATTTGTTTCAGCAAATATCTTTTCTAAATCTATGTTATTTATTGTGGCATCTATAAAGTGTCTATTTGCTTCTTTTATTGCATTTGCAACATGAGCATAACCAATTAGAAGTTTTGAGGGAACACAACCTCTATTTGGGCAAGTTCCACCAAGTGTTGATTTTTCAATAATGGCCACTTTTTTTCCTGCATTTGCAGCACTTACAGCTAAATTACTCGCTCGTCCTGCTCCAATTATTATTAAATCAAAGTTTTTCATTTTGTTGCCTTTTTTATTAATACATAATTTTTAAGATAGTTTATATTTTCAACTAATACTAAAGCAATGATACTCATAACCCAATAAAAAAACCACTGTGAAATCATTCCAATAAATCCATCTTTTTGAATATAATCAATAACTTCAAAAACAAGAAAAATTATAATAGAAGTACGAAATGATAAATTAGCATTTTTATTAAAATCAATTAACTCATAATCTTTTAATTTAAGCCTAAAATATAAATAAATCAATCCCATTGGAATCAAACTCAAAAGATAAAGATAGTCATTTTTTATTATTTCAATAGTTTTAGACTCACCTAATAAAAAAATATAAACAGCAATAATAGATATCAAAGTTACAGTAAAAAGAGCTAATTGTTTTATCAAAATATTTTCCTTTATTTTTTTTTAATAGCGATGAACTGTTTTTTCATTCTAAATAATTCATTCTCTTCATTAAAAAATTCATCATAATCTAAAAGCTCAAAAGTATCATCAAAAAAAGTTTTTAATTCACCTTTTTTTAGTAAAAAATCTGGATTTGAAGGTGGTTTCTCATTTTCATCATCTTCCATATAAGTTTCAATAAATAAAATACCATTAGTTTTAAGTGCCATCGAGAGTTTTGGAATAATTTTTCTATCCAAAAAATTTGTCATAACTATTAAATCATAAGAATTTTGTGGCACTTCATACTCATCTAAATCTACAAGTTTACAAGATATATTTTTATATGCTTTACTATTTAGAACATCCAAAGCAACTTGAGAAATATCCAAAGCTTCAACTTCAAAACCATTAATTGAAAGATAAATAGAGTTTCTTCCAGAACCAGATGCTACATCAAGAGCTTTTTTACCTTTTGATTTTTCAACTATTTTTTTTAGTTTTTCACTTGGTTCTCTATCTCTTAAAAGCGAAGCTGTTTCTTGATATTTTTTATCCCATTTAATTTTGTCTTTTTGTGCCATTTTGTCTCTTTATAGTTTTTTAATAACTAATTATAATCATAATTATCATGAAAAACTGCTTCTGTTATCCATTGATGTAGTTATGCAACCACATCAATTGAATTTACAACTCCTAAGCCAGAGCCATCTTCTTTTACAAAAATACCATTACTTTTTTGTACTGCATTTGTTTGGTCAATTGCACTTTGATATTTAAAGCCACTTTGTGCATCTCCTAAATAAATAGCACCCACATTTCTATCTATAAGTGAAACTAAAGAAGAGTTTCCATTTTCATCAATACTCCAAACTTTTAGTTTATCAAAAACAGCATCTTTTTCATCTATCCAATTATTTTTATCATTATCATATTGGGCAAGTTCAGCAAAACCATTATTTGTACTTGGCCCAAAAAGTTCACTACCATTGTCGATTATTCTATTTTCATTTTTATCTAAAGCTAAAAAACCAGCACCCTGTTTCAGTTGAGGAATCATTTCAGTAGTTCCGTTATTATCTAAATCAAATGCAAAATGTAAATTACTTATATTTGCAAAAGGATTAACATCTTCATCATAATTAATCACCAA
>JBBRXF010000154.1:0-3968 GCA_038248665.1 Campylobacterales bacterium
ATGGTGGATATTTTGTACATAAAGCTAATAATTTCAAAGAAGCAAAAAAACTTCTTGATGAGAAAAAATATAATCCAATTTATACTCAAAATGCTATTGATTTAAAAGATTCTGGTGATATTAGAGTGATGCTTATTGGTCATAAACCAATTTGTGCCTTTTGGAGATATTCAGGGAAAAATCAATGGATTACAAACACTTCTCAAGGCGGTTCAATGTCTTATGAAAATGTTCCAATGAATGCCCTTGAACTTGCAGTAAAAGCCTCAAAAGCTGCAAAAGCTGAATATTGGGCTTGTGATATTGCTATTTGTGCAAAAACTGGAAAAGCCTATATTTTAGAGTGTGCGACAGCCTTTGCAGCATTTCCATATATTAGAGATTGGATTTGTCAATATTTAATGTGGGATTTTTCAAAAGGAAGATTTTCTAAACCTCATATTCCCCTATTCTCTTGGGAAGAGTTAGGAAAAATTGATTCAAATTTATTAAGAACTTTAAGACATATTGGCTTTAGTAAATACACAGCTAGTTATGATGGAGAATATTTTATCAATGATAAAAAAGATACATATGAAATGGAACTGGCACTTTTATCAGATGAATCAGATGTTCCCAAAAAACCAGAAGATTGCATGCAATTAGAGGATAACAAAATTTATACAAAAGAGAAAATATTTGAAATAAATAAGATAAATTTCAATAATGCAACACTAACTGATTTAATGACTCTTTATGGAATGGAAGAAGATTTAGCTTTACAAATACAAGAATATCTACAAGACAATATAATCACTGATAGTTCTGATTTATTAGAACTTGAAGCTATAGATGAGCAAATGCTTAAATCTTGGGATAGAAATATTGATGATATGAGAGTAGATATAAATAGAATTGATAAAGATAATTTGAGAAAAATAAAAGGTATTGGTAAAAAATTAGCAAAAATAATCTCTGATTATAGAGAAGAACATGGATATTTTAAAGATATAGAGGATTTAAAAAATATAGAAGGAATTGGAAAAAACAAATTTGCCCAATTAAAATCCCGATTAAAAATAGGAGAATAAGTTCTTGAAAAGGTTATATAGGTCATATAGTGAATCAACAAACATTTTTAAAGAATTGGAAGCTAAATATCCTAATTATTTCAAAATTGAATCAATAGGTAATACTTGGGAAAATAGAGAGATAAATTTAATTACAATTTCAAAAGATATTAAAACAGCCGATTCAAGACCAGCTCTATTTTATACAGGAACTATTCATGCTAGAGAGTGGATTGGACATGAATTAGCTATAGAGTTTGCAATATATGTACTAAAAAATCTTGAAACTGACCCTA
The DNA here is from genome assembly GCA_038248665.1 of Campylobacterales bacterium. Lineage (GTDB taxonomy): Bacteria > Campylobacterota > Campylobacteria > Campylobacterales > Arcobacteraceae > Aliarcobacter. The sequence goes on from JBBRXF010000154.1 coordinate 1,346, forward strand.
CTTTACAAACTTACTTAAATGAAAGTACAGTTTATATGGTTCCTTGTGCCAATCCTGATGGTTATGAGTATTCAAGAAAACACTTCTCTTTTTGGAGAAAGAACAGAAGACAAAATGCAGATGGAACTTACGGAGTTGATCTAAATAGAAACTTTCCTATAGGTTTTGTAAAATCAACTGCAACAACTTCAAATGTTTATGGAGGACCTGAACCATTTTCTGAACCTGAAACACAAGCGCTTAGGGATTTTGTTTTAAGTCATTCAAATATTACAATAGCTTTAGATTATCATAGCCAAGGAAATGTATTTTTTCCTGCCCACGATTTTAGACATGAAGATACTATTGATACAACTGATATGAACACTTTATGTGCAAATATGGCGGAAGAGATTAGAAAAATATCAGGTCGAGAGTATGGAATACATCAAGGTAAACCACCAGCAAAATTAATCTCAGGAAGTGGTAGAGAGTTTTATTATTCTAATGGCATTATTTCATCTGTTGTTGAGGTTGGAACTAGAAACATAAGTGATTATATGGAAGATATGAATGAAAATATTAGAGAACATATTCCAGCACTTATTTATGCACTAAAAGAAGTTGATAATTACGATAAAAACAATGTTATGAGAAGGGTTAACTCTTTTAATGCAACAGAAATTGGCTCAAATCATGTAAATCTAAAATGGGATTATGAATTAAACGAAGATATATATTTTGAAATTTTTAGAAGTACAAAAGATAAACAATTTTGCAATAGTTCAAATTTAATCACAAAAACTCAAAGCTTAGAATTTAATGATATAAATCTAAGTTCAAATAAAGATTATTACTACAATATCAGAGTTGTAAATAAAAAAACAAACCAAAAATCACCCTTTTATCCACAAATAAAAATCCGTACTTTAATAGAATATGATGAATATAGTAGAACCTACTTTGCAAATGCAAAAGGAACTGGATATGTGGCTGAAAATCTAAATAATAATCCTAGTCATTTTGGGGTAAACTCGCTATTTGTAGGAGTTGATGATAATAAAGGAATTTCATACGCAGTTATTTCAATAAATGTAAAATCACTTCCATCAAATGCAATAATAAAACTAGCTTCAATTAATTTATATCCAATAAATAGAGTCTCAACAACTATTGAAAAATATGGAGAATGGAACATAGGACTTGTAAATCAAGAAACCATGGGAGATATTACAAATTTTGATGATGTAGATAATATGCAAATCATAAGATATGTAGGCCGTCCAACAGAGTCTCACCAACTAACCCAAGGAATTTGGAGAAATTGGATTTTATCTGGTTTAGAGTGTATAGATTTAAAAAAATCAATCAAAAATGACACTATAGTTTTAAGGGTTGAAGGTCCAAAAGAGCTAAGAATTGGAAGAACAAAACAGATGATGCAATGGGATATTGGTTATGGTTCATTTGGTTTTGGATTAGCGTATAGACCAAGATTAGAATTAACTTATACAATAAAGCCAACAACTACAACTCTTTATGCAAAATCAATTAAAACAGTTAGTAAAGCTGAGGTTATAGATGATGTAATTACAGCTGGTTTTGATGAAGATGGAAATAAAATATATTCAACTTTTCAGTTTAATTTATCGTCTCTTCCACCATACAATGACACAATGATTACAAAAGCCTATTTTGAACTAAACTCTACAAAAATTTATATAAAAGATGATATTAGATTTCACTTGGAGTTTGTAGATGAAAATATCAATAAAAATTTTGAAGATATTACAAATAGAGAAGTAATTCAAAATATCGGTTATGATGTGAGTGCCACAGAGTTAAAAAACAATCAAACTCAATATTTTATGTTTGATTCATTTTCTGAAATTATATTAAATGAAAAACTAAAAAGCAAATCTGATATTTCATTTGTTTTAAAACCAACATCAGCTGTAAAAATCATAAAAAACAAAACAGTTTCGTGGGAAGTATCAAATAACTCTTTGTGTCCAAAACTTATCCTTGAACATATTCCAAAAAGAAGATTTCCCGTTGAAAAAGTTACAAATGCAAAATTATCTCTAGAAAATGGAAAAATAAAAATCTCTTGGACAAATCCTAAAAATCCCGATTTTAAAGGTGCAAAAGTAATAAAAAATCCATTTAGAAAACCGCTATCAGCTCAAGATGGACAAAAACTTTATGCAGGAGTTGATGAGTATACTTTGGATGATTTTGGAGCAATGGATATAGATAAATATTATGCAATATTTACTTACGATGATGTTCCAAATTATTCCCAAGCTGTGATTTTAGAATATAAACAAAATAAGATATAGCAGTAAAAAACTGCTATGTCTTCTATTTTTTTAAATCAAATCTATCTAAATTCATAACTTTTGTCCAAGCTTTTATAAAATCTTGAACAAATTTCTCTTTTGAATCATTTTGAGCATAAACTTCAGCAACTGCTCTTAATTGAGAGTTAGAACCAAATACTAAATCAACTCTACTTGCTTTATATTTTAAATTTCCAGTAATTCTGTCTTTCCCTTCAAACTCATTTTCTTCTTTTGAAGTCTCTTTCCAAACAGTACTCATATCAAGTAAGTTTACAAAAAAGTCATTAGTTAATACACCA
>JBBRXF010000155.1:0-3953 GCA_038248665.1 Campylobacterales bacterium
GTACATCAAAACCAGTAATCCACATACTACAGACAAAGATTATTTTTAAATTACTATCTTTGTCTTTAAATTTTGTTTCTAAATCTCATTTTAATATTCTTTCTCTGATAGGTTTAAAATCTATTCAAATCTTTCTAAAGTTGTCTATTTCATTTTGATTGTTTCATAAACTAAGTACTACTGCTAAATCTAAATCTTTTGTAAAATCTAATTTAATTTTTAACTCATCTTTTTCTAATTCTCTTAAACTAAGTTTAAGTTTATTTTCTAAGTCTTGTTTATATTCTTCAAAATACTTTGTAACTTTACAATATAACCTAACAGTTGTTTTTTTATCAATACAAACAACCATTGCTTTTCACATATTTCATCTATTCATAAAATGATTAACCAAATCCTTAGATATCTTTTCAAGTCTATCTTCACGAGTTAGTATCTCATAAGCTGTAGAAAATTCGTTTTCAAGTTTATCTTGTTCATTGTCATTTAAATCACATCTTTCTATTATTTGTTCTAAGTCATTTTCTAAATTGGTATTTATATTTTCAAGTTTAGGAACTCTATTTTCATAATAAATAGGAACAGTTGCTCAGTCTTCAACAGATTGAGAAAAGTTATAAACAGAAACATAATCTCAAAATATTTGTTTTGTCTTTTCTACCTCATCTGCAATCAAAGGAGTTCAAGTAAATCATATAAAACTAGCATTTGGTAGGGCTATTCTCATATTCATAGAAAGTTCTCAATACTGACTTCTATGAGCTTCATCAGTCATAATAATTACATCATCTCTATTGTTTATAGCTTCTGGTTTTTCTAACTCTTTAAATTGAAATTTATGAATAAGTGTAAATATAAATCTATGATCTCATTTTAATAACTCTTTTAGATTAGAAATGCTATTAGCTCTCACACTTTTTTCTTTTACTACTCAAGTTTCAACAAATCATTTATATATTTGTTTATCAAGTTCATCTCTATCAGTCACAACAACAAAAGTAAAGTTTCAAATAATTTTTCTTAATACTTTCCCACTAAAGAACATCATAGAAAAAGATTTTCAGATTCATTGTGTATGCCAAAAAACTCAGATTTTTCAATTGTTTTCTTTTCTGTGTTTCAGTGCTTCTATAGATTTATTTACTCAATAGTATTGATGATATTTTGCAACTATCTTTATTAAGTTTCATTGACTACTATCAAACAAAGTAAAGTTTTCTATCAAATCAAGAAGTCTTGTTTTATCACAAGTTCAGTTTATAAGAGTTTGTAAATCTGTTTTTAATTTTTCATTTTCATTATCTACTAGTTTCCACTGCGAATAATGCTCAAATCAAGAAGTCAGACTACCGATTTTATTTTCAAGTCAATTAGATAAAATTATAGTAGCATTGTACCAAAATAATTGAGGAATTGTATCTTTATAATCTCTTATATTATCATTGAATGCATCAAATAGATTTTTGTTTGGAGCTTTTAATTCAATCAAAACTAAAGGAATACCATTTACAAAACCTATTAAATCAGGTCTTCTTTGATAAAGTTCTCATGCTATCCACATTTGAGATACAATTAAAAACTCATTGTTATCTTGATTTTGCCAATCTATGAGATTTATATTTTTTGTAAAGAAAGTTCAATTGGTTTGAAGTTCTTGAATTGTAACTGAGTTTTTCATCATCTCATAAACTTCTTTGTTTGCATCTACCAAACCTTTTTGTGATTTATCAGATGTAAAAATATCTATAACTTGATTTATTGATGTTTCACTTATTCAAGGATTTAGCTTTATAATAGCATTTTTTAGATATTCAGTTAAAACAACCTCTCAAGTATGCTTTCTTTTAAGAAGTTTTTCTCACTCTTCACTAAATGCATTTATAAAATTTTCGCTTCACCAAAGTTTTGCAAATAAATCAATTGTTGTTTGTTCTGTTAAATGGTTTTCTGAGTAAAGATTGAACATAATTTTAATTATAAACTAATAAATCAAATCATACAAGATGGAATAAAATAAACATTTTCTTTTTTTTCTAAAATATTTTTAGTAAAGATAATGCTTTTATTTACTTTTTTAGTATAATTTTTGTTAAAATTTCTTATACTTTCAGGGATTGTCACTTTATTTCTATATTTTACTTCAATTGGTATTATTTCATCATAAGCCTTCTGAAATACAAAATCAATTTCAGATTTTGAAATAGTCCTATAAAAATTTATTCATATATTTTCTTTTTGCATTAACTCATTATAAATATAATTTTCTATTAATTGTCCTATATCTTGTGATTGCAATGCATTTAAATTTCAATACAATAAATAATTTCTAAGTCATAAATCATTAAAATATACTTTTGGCATTTTAGATAATTCTTTTCTAATATTTGAAAAATAAGGGTTAACAAGATTTAATATATAAGTTCATTCAAGTATTTCTAAATATTTAATTAAAGTATTTATAGAAATTCATAAAGTTGCATTTATTTCTGATTTATTAACAAGATTTCAAATCTGTGAAGCCAAAATCTTTATTAAATTATTAAAAGCTGTGATATTTTCTATTTTCAAAAAAGCTGTGATATCTTTTTTAATATAAGTTTCTATTATATCATTAGCTATTTGTTGCCTTATATTTCAACTTGTAAGTACAATCTCTGGGTATCATCCAATTGTTAAATATTCTTCTAAATTTTGTTCTAAATCTTTTGAATAAAATTCATAAAATGACTTTATTTCATCAAAATCGTCTAAACTAAATTTAATTTCTCTATTTTTAAAATTTTTTGTTTTCAAGTATTCTAAAAATGTAAATCATGTAATATCAAAAATAATCTTTCTCCCTGTAAGAAATTCACTATTTTTTGTTATTTCTAAGCTAGAAGATCAACTACATATAAGAGAAATATTTGGATAACTATCATAAATGTTTTTTAAAAATACCCCTGCATTTTCTATATTTTGAAATTCATCAAGAAAAATAGTTATTTTTTCATTTTCAGAGTATCAAAACTCATATTTTATATAGTTAAGTAAATCTTTTGGAGTAGATATTTTACTTTTGATATCTAAATCATCCATATTTAAAAAAATTGTTTTTTTAGAACTCATAAAAGTTTGAATATCTTTCATCAAGGTTGTTTTTCAAACTTGTCTTGGTCATCTCAAAATAATAATCTTTTTTGAATCCAAAACTTCTACAATTTTATCAAAAATATCTCTTTTAATTATCATAAATATATTTTAAAAGTTAATTTCATAATTATTATATCTCATATTGATAGAAAATCAAGGTAAAATTCAATATTAGCTGATAGAAAATCAAGGATAATTATATTTTAACATCTAAATCATCAACCTCAACTTCTCAATTGACAAGTTTAGGGAGAAGTAAATCTCTTGTTTGTTTTAAATTATAGATTTCTTGTTTCAGTTTTCAAATTAAATTAAAATTTTTTTTCAAAGAATTATTAAAATTATCTAAATTTTCTTTATTTGGTATTAAAATATATTCTTCTTTCAAAAACTTAAAATGTCTTGCATAATGAAAATTTGATAAATCTATATTTTTAATAGCCATAAAAAAGTATATTGGTAATAATTCTTTATTTTTAGGATAAAGTAATTGAGTTCAATCAGCTCATGATACAAAAAGAAAATCAATATATTTTAATATTCTTGTGTGGTCTCAAAAAACAACTATTGGTAAATAATTATTTTCTACTAATTCAAAATTATCTGTATATCAAGCAATAAACTCTTTTCATTGGTCTATAATTGGATATAATCATTTTTTTTGATATTCATCTGTTTTTATTTTTCATTTTCTTTTTATAGTTTGTAAAATTTCTCAAACCTTCTTCACTTCCCACCCTTCAGGAATCATTCAAAAATCCTCATTCCCACTATCAACCATTTTCACATTTTCATATCAAGGAAATCTAAAATTCACAAAC
>JBBRXF010000156.1:0-3933 GCA_038248665.1 Campylobacterales bacterium
GTCAAGCCCGATAATGACAAAACAGATAGAAAAAGATTTACTAGATTTGACTGGATTACCGGGTCAAGCCCGATAATGACAAAACAGATAGAAATTGATTTATTAGATTTGACTGGATTACCGGGTCAAGCCCGATAATGACAAAACAGATATTTAAAATTTTCTTATGATAATCTCAAACTTAAATAAATTTACAGTCATTATTTTTATATTACTTTTAGTAGTATCTTTTGTAGTATTTTATTTTCAATTTAGTGAGTTTAAAAAAACACATAATAAGCAAAGATTTTACTCATTTATTGCATTACTTGTTTGATTTATTATCCTTTTATTTCCTATTTTTTGAATTAAATCGCTGAAAAATTGAATTACAGAGTGACTTTGAACCAATATAGTTTTTGTTCTGGATGTTTCAAAAAGTATGAATGCACTTGATTTTAGTGAAAATAGAAGCTTGTATTCTAGACTAACTGTTTCCAAAGAATTTATAGCAGATTTTATATGACAAAATCCATGAAATAAATATAGTCTAGTTGTTTTTGCTTGAGATACTCAAAGAGTACTTCCATTTACTACTGATAAGGATTTATTTATCACAATGCTATCATCAATAGATGAAAATAATGTATCAAAACAAGGAACAAATCTAGTTGATGCAATTAGAGATTGATACAAAAACTTTACTAAAGATGACAATTTTGGAGCATTAGTTTTGATTTCTGATTGAAGTGATGATAATAGTATTAATTTAGATTGATTAAAAGATTTAAAAAATAATAAAAATATAAAATTATTGGTAGTTTGAGTATGAACTAATGCAGGTGCACCAATACCAATATGACAAGATCTTTTTGGTCAGATAATGTACAAGACATATAATTGAGAAAAAGTTATAACTAAAGTGAGTGAAACTGTGTTAAAAGAAATTGCTAATTATTTTGATTGAAGTTATTTTCATCTGGATGAATTATCAAATCTATATAGCTTGTCATCTATTTTAAAAGATATAACTAAAAAGACATTTAAAACTGATAATGAAAATACAATTGATTTGACTAGAAATTTTGTTATAATTTCTTTTCTATTTTTTATGTGTTATTTAATTCTTCTTATAAGATATGATAAAAACAAAAAATAAAATAATTTACTTACTACTAGCTTTATTTTTGATATTAGCATTGATTTTCAATGCTAACAATTTTATGGGATTTTTTTATAATTCACTAGGAAATATATATTATAAAGCTCATAGTTTTGAAAATGCAACAAATTATCATAAAAAAGCAGACGAAAAATTATCAAATAATACAACAAAATACAATTTATGATGAGATTATTATAAACTTTGAGATTACAAAAAAGCAAAAGAATATTTTGACAATATCAAAACTGAAACTTGAAAAGTAGAGGATTTAGAAATGGATTATAATCTAGGAAATACCCATTATAGACTGTGAGAAAAGGATCAAAATATACAAAATAAGATAGAATTATGGAAAAATTCATTAAACAATTATCAAAAAGTGTTGGAAAAGAAAAAAAACAAAAAAACACAAGAAAATTATGATTTTGTAGAAAAAAAATTAAAAGACCTAGAAGATAAAAATAAAGATAATAATAAGGAACAAGATAAAAAAACAAATGAACAAAAATGACAATGAGATAGTAACGATGAAAGCAAACAATGATGAGAACAACAAGATAAAAACTGAAAGGAAGAGGATTGAATTTCTAAATGAGAAAAAAAACAAGACGAAGCTTCAAAACAGAAAAATAAATCATGAAAATGAGAATCTACTGATACAAAAAAAGATTCAGAAAAAAAGAGTTTAAGCGAAGAAGAACAAAAACAATTAGAACAATACAATGAACAATTAAAACAAGAACAAAAGAATAATTCTAGTTTTTTTGGCAAAAAAAATCAAGGTAATAGTCAAGATATATTTGATATATTTAACCAAGATCCATTTTTTGGAAATACACAAAACTTTGATGATTCTATTTTAAATAAAAATGATAAAGATTGGTAATAATAAAATTATATGAATATAAAAATAGGAGAATTTACAAGATGAGAATATGAAGATAAAATAGATATTTCCACTAATTCTATAGATAAATTTAAATCCATAGTTAATGGTTTAGTGTCAAATATAGAACAAATAGATACAGATAAAATACTAGAGTTTTTCAGAGATAAAATAGATTATATTCTTGATATTAGCTTTATAAAAGAAGAATTGATGGTTGAATGATATGAGATACTTTGATTTTGAGGATTTAAAGATTTACCAAACTGAGAAAAAGTAATAGAAATAAAAATTGCTTGAGAGATTAAAAGTGATAGATTATATCTAACAAAAGATTTCAAGATACTTAAAACAGAAAGTTGAAGAAAAGTTTTTCATATATGAAAAATAGTAGATGTAATAAATAAAAGAACTTGAGAAAAGGCATGAGTATGAACTTGAATAATTATAGAAAATGGAATCTGAACATCACCTGTTCTACTTGTCTATAAAAAATGAATAATGCTTAATACTTATCCTCAAATAAATCCTTTTATAGGCGAGAAATAAAATAATTTTTTGTAAATATTAACTTATAACTATAATAAAAATATTAAAAATAATTTTACATTATGCATAAAACAGCTTGAAACATTACATTTGAACAGAAAATTAACTTTGAAATAGAAGGTTTATTTTTTATTGAATCTGTAAACTTATGTGGGAGTTATACTTATTTTTTCTATTGAGATACTTATAAAAAAACTAGTACGGAATTACTTAAAAATCTTCAAGAAAATGCAAAAGTTAAGTCTGTAAATCATGATATATCTATCTCAAGTGAAGATGATATAGAGATTTACACTGAAAAAAAAGTAGATTGAATTTATACTACGATTTCCATAGAATGAAATCTAGAAACTTTTCAAACAGTACTTGAGAAATTTGCAGATTCTTCGCCTTTTATTGTCGCTATAAGGGAATCAGATAATAGTCCCAGATTTGGGAATAGAATTATTAAAATAGATATAGTTAATTAATATTATGATAAAAATAATAACAATTTGTGATAGCTACAAGCACTTTGAGGAACCAATCAAAGAATACAAAAAGAGGCTTTGAAAGAAAGTAGAGATAATAAAATTTAAACCTAGTAAAAAAGATACTGTCGATGAGATAATAAAAGAAGAAACTAAATTAATTATTGATAAATTATCAAATATTAATGCTTTCAAAATAGTACTTTCAATATCTGGAAAGACATTTTCAACTCTAGAGTTTTTAAACTATCTTGAATATAAATTTCAAAATAATTGAGAGATAGTCTTTGTTATATGATGACCTTATGGACTTGATTATAAAGAATTAAAAACACACATAGATTTTGAGATATCATTTTCTCCAATGACATTTCCACATATAGAAGCCCTAGTTATATTACTTGAACAACTATATAGAATAGATACAATAAAATACGGGAAAAGTTATCATTATTAAAAGCAATTATCTATTCATCATTCATCATCCTCACATTCATCTTCATTGTCCTTTTCACATTCACATACCAAAGTATGGCATTATTCTAGTAGCCAAAAATGAATTATCAGGTTGTAAATCTCATATAATTCTTATTTTTTCTCATACTTTTATATTTACATTAATTCAAATAAATACATTTTCTATGTTTATTGGCCAGATTTCTCAGTTATTGTCTTTTATAAATAGATAGTTTTTATTTATTTCTTGTATACTTCAAATCAATCTTCATTCTGCAGGTTTATTCCAAGCTGATTCATCATAAATATATTCTTTTAAAAAAGGCATATTTTCAATCATACTTCTATGAATATATTTTGTATAAGGATTATAAAAAAACACAAGTCAAATAACACTTGAAATAATAACTATATAACTAGTAAGTATA
>JBBRXF010000157.1:0-3841 GCA_038248665.1 Campylobacterales bacterium
ATGAAGATGCTCCTGAGTTTGAAGCCTTTGTAAAAAAATGGATGGCTAATGGAGAGAGTGAAGACCAAGCTTTATCAAGAGCTACTACTTATGCAAGAGCAGGATTACTTGATTATGGTAAGCAAAGAGTTTATCAAATAGGTGACAATCTTCCATATGGAGATATAAAACAACATGGATTTCATTTAATTAATAATGAACCATTAAAGAATGCCGTTCTTAAAACTCTTGATAGTTTAAATGGAGGAGATGCAGCTGATTTAGTACGTTCAATTTTTGGAGGTTTTCCTGAAAATAAAGGAGTTCCTTCAAGTTTCCAAGAATTACTTAATGATTTTGGAATAAAACTTGAAGAGTTAAAAAAACTAAATCCAGAAGAACATAAAGATGATAAATTTACTTTTACAGGTGATGTAAATCTAAAAGATGGAACTGATTCTAAAGAATACAATAACTTTATATTTGACACTTTAATAAAATTCTTTAAAGATAGAATTGAAAAATTAGATTACTATGTTGAAAATAAACCTCCTGAAGATACTCCTGATTATCATGAAGTAAGAGATGGTTTAAATTCTTTAATTGATAATTTAAAAAAAGAAGTTGATGTTTATAATGGTAAGTTAAAAGAAAATAAAGTAATTTCAGATTCGGTTAATTAGCAGGAATCCATCTATAAAGAGTAGCTAAAGAAACTCCTAAATCTTTAGCTACATCTTTTGGTGGAACACCAGAGTTTAAAAGTTTTTTTGCACTTGCAAGTTTACTATCTGTCATAGTTCTTTTTCTTCCACCAACAAGTTCAATTAAACTTTTTACACTTCTGCCAAGCCTATCAAGTTTCCATACAACTAAAGTATCATTTTCTCTTAACATTTCAAGAGCTTTATTTAATCCTGTTATCTTTTGTGCCACTTAATTCATCTTTATAAATTCTTTCACATCCAGCTTTTTACAAAGCATCTTTTTGAAGTGTTAAGTTCTGGTCAGTTCTTGAAATTCTTGCATATCATCTATTAAATCAGTTGATAAAGGAAGTGAAATAACTGTATCTAAAATAGAGTTTTCATCATCACCTGAAATAATTACAGCTGTCTAATTTTTCTAACTTCATCACTTTTTTTAGGATAAAGATTTACTATAACTATATCACCCCTATTTAATTCCGTCATTAACTCCAAGTTCTGCAAATTCTAAATCTTGTTAAGAATTAGTTTTGAGAATAGTTTTTGAGAATTTTAATAGTATGAAAAACCTTCATTTGTAGCTCTTACCTTATATTTATCATTATCCTCACTTTCATTTATATTCCTTACCTTTTGTAACTCAACTGTAATTGTCTCTTAAATGTAATCTTTAACAAATAAAATTGTTCACCTTACTAATGGATGAATCATGGATTATTTAAACGATTTAGAAAAAATCATTAACATCAACTCATATACAAAAAACAAACAAGGTGTAGATGAAGTTGGTTCTATAATGTCTAAATGGCTAGAAGAGTTAGGCTTAAAATTAACAACTTACGAAAAAGAGCAAATAGGTAATCATCTACTATTCTCCTCCTCTAAAAAATCTGGAAAAAAAATACTTTTATTAGGACATAATGATACTGTTTTTCCTCAAAAGAGTTTTGAGGGATTTTTTCAAGATAAAACTTGGGTTTACGGACCTGGTGTTTGTGATATGAAAGGTGGAAATATTGTTGCTCTTCAATCTCTCCGAAATATACACAAAAAAAATAATGAAATATATAATATAGATTTTTTATTAGTTTCTGATGAAGAAACAGGAAGTGATGATTCAAAAGAAGTTACTGCTTCACTTGCACCAAATTATGACTACTGTTTTGTATTTGAAGCAGCTGGAGCTAATATGGAAGTTGTAACCCAAAGAAAAGGTGTTGGAACTTTTACAATTACTATTGATGGCTTAGCAGCTCATGCAGGAAACCATTATGATAAAGGAATTGATGCAAACTTGGAAGCAAGTTATAAACTTCAAGAGTTAGTAAAACTTACAAATTTAGAACTTCAAACAACTGTTAATGTTGGGAAAATAAATGGTGGAATTGGTGCAAATACAATCTCTCCAAAATGTGAACTACTTTTAGAAATCAGATACACCACCAATGACGAAAAAATAAGAGTTCTAAATGCCTTAAATAAAATCACAAATACTTCTTATGTTAGTGGAACTATTTCAACTCTTACTGGCTCAATCCAAAGAGATGTAATGCAAGAGAATGAAAAACAACTGGAACTAATAAAAGAGTTAGAAGTTATTACAAACACAAAAATCTTAACTGAAAAAAGAGGTGGTGTTAGTGATGCAAATATAGTTGCAAGTTGTGGAGTAACAACACTTGATGGTTTTGGGCCTTTTGGTGATGGAGATCACACTATAAAAGAGAGAGCTTTAAAAAGTAGTTTTGAGTCAAGAATAGCTTTTACAACAAAAATATTAAATCATTTTCAAAAAAATTTATAAAAAGGGGATAAAATGGCAAAAAGAAATATTGGTATGTGGTTATATCAAAATAGTGGTGGAGAACAAATCCAAAAAAAAATGATTAAATTGTTAAAAGAAAGAGATATAGATGTTCTTACAAATGTAAATTTAAAAAATGCTATTGCAAAAAATGGTCATATTATTTATGAAATGAAAGATAAAAATGTAAAACTTGATAAATTAGATCTGTTTTTTTCTTACAATGCAGGAGAGCAAACTCCGTATCAAGTCTATTTATATAAAGCCCTAAATAGAATCATTCCAATGATAAACTCTTATGAAGCATTTGAATTAAGTGAAGACAAATTTCAAACTTCATTTTATTTGCGAAAACATGGAATAAGAACAGCTGATTATAAACTTTGCCACAGCAATGATACTCATAGATTAAATACTATCATGAAAAAATGGGAGAAAATGGTATATAAACCTGTTGATGGTTGGGGAGGAATTGGAGTTACAAAAATAGAGAATGAAGAAGCATTAAATATGCTAATTCCTTTTTTAAGCCAAATAAATCTTAAGCATTTTTACGTGGAAAAATATGTTGATTATGATAACACAGATTATAGAGTAGATATTGTTGATGGACAATATGTTGGCTGTTATGGAAGAAAAGCAGCAACTGGACATTGGAAAACAAATGTAACAAGTGGTGGAAGTGTATTTTTAAGAGAAGCAAATGATGAGATAGTTAATCTAGCAATTAAAGCTACTAAAACTTTAGGATTAGATATTGCTGGTGTTGATATTATTTTTGATAGAAAAAAAGAGGAATATATAGTTTTAGAAGTAAATGGAATTCCTGCTTTTGCAACTCCAGACCAAGAAAAAATGGGCTTAAATTTTAACGATAAAAAAATAGATTTAATCGTTGATTTAATAGATAGGAAAACTATTAAAAAGGAAAATGAAAAATGAAAAAATTACCAAAAATAGGATTTTTATATTTAGATTTCGTATTACAATTCTTTAACAAATCTAATTTCAAAGGTTGGCCTGACAAAATAGAATCTGTTACATATCATTGGAAAAATGATAAAAAAAGATTCATAGAAGAGGTAAAAAGAAAAAAAATTGAAGTTTTAGTTGGAAATATTCCAGCGACTGCTTATGAAACTTTTGTAGAAATTGCAAAAGAGTTGCCAAATGTTAGATTTGTTCCATCTATTGAAACACAATTTTCAAATAAATCAAAGGAGAATGTAACGCTTTTTTGTAAAAAATTTGATTTAGCAATTCCAAAAACAAAAATATTTTACAACCAAGAAAAAGGTTATAAATATTTAAAAGAGAAAGCCTCTTATCCTCAAATCATCAAAAGATCTTA
>JBBRXF010000158.1:0-3820 GCA_038248665.1 Campylobacterales bacterium
CCTCTTTTGCAACATCTACATCTAAGCCCTCAGCAGCAAAAAAACCTTTCTCTTTTGCTATTACTAATGGTGCACAGTCAGTTAATGCAATAAAACCAATTTTTAATTTTGTTTTTTCTGGAGCTGCCAATAATGAACTAGCAACTAATGAAAGACCTAAACCAATTTTTAATACCTGTTTAAACATTTTATCTCCTTAAATATTTATTGATAGGGAAATCATAACATACAATATTTTCATAAGATACAATTTTATTGTTTAAAATTTATACATAATAAACTTAAAATTACATTATAAATATTTACATTAAATTAAATTACTTTATATTTTGATATTAATTAGTTTATAAACTTACAAATACATTAAAATTACTAATTGAACATTTTATATACAATTAAAATATCTATTACAATTTTTATCACTATATAATTAGAGTAAATAAAGGGTAAGGAGATATAAATGTCTTTAAAAGAATTAAAAGGACAAGGACACTGGCCAACATTATTAGCTGCGTTTTTGTATTTCGATTTTAGTTTTATGGTTTGGACAATGATGGGTCCATTAGCAACTGAAATAGCTGTTTCATTAAAAGCTACTCAAAATTTCATTATGAGTGCAGATCAAAGTGCAACATTAGTTGCTGTTCCTGTTCTTGCAGGTGCAATATTAAGGGTTGTGTTAGGATTTTTTGTTGATAGAGTGGGAGCTAAAAAAACAGCTTTAGTTTCTCAATTTATTGTGGTTTTAGGACTATTTTTTGCTTATTATAAAGGTGAAACAATCACTTATAATGAGTTATTAGGTGTTGCATTTATTTTAGGTTTTGCAGGTGCTTCATTTGCAGTTGCTCTTCCTCAAGCTGGTCAATGGTATCCTCCAAAACTTCAAGGTGTTGTTTTAGGACTTGCAGGTGCTGGAAATATTGGAGTTGTTATTGACTTTATTTTTGCACCAAAAATTGCAGAAATTTGGGGATGGCAATCGGTATTTTTAGTTGGAGCTGTATTATCTTTATTCATTTTTGTTGTTTATATTTTTATGGCAAAAGATGCACCAGCTGATGTTTATAAATCAAATCCAAAAAAATTAAAAGATTATGTAAAACTATTAAAAGATAAAGATACTTGGTGGTTTAATCTATTTTATTCTATTAGTTTTGGTGGTTTTGTTGGTTTTGCAGTATATATGAAAGTTTATTTAATGGGTACATACAAAGCTGAAATGGCAACTTTTGGACTTGATATATTAGCTGAACCAAATGTTATGGTAACAGCTGGATATTTTGGAGCTTTATGTATATTTGCAGGAGCAATTTTAAGACCAGTAGGAGGAGCAATTGCTGATAAATTAGGTGGAATTAAATCTTTATATTTCTTCTATGGTGTTGTTTGTTTATTAGCTATAATAAGTGCTACATTTACACTTCCATTTTATATTGCAATTTTTGTTTTATTCTTAATCATGGCAAATCTTGGTATGGCAAATGGTGCTGTTTTCCAATTAGTTCCTCAAAGATTTGGGAAAGATATTGGAATTATGACAGGAATTATTGGATGTGCTGGTGGTCTTGGTGGAACTGCGTTAATCAAAACTTTTGGTTGGTCAAAAGGTGCATTTGATGGTTATGCAACTGGATTTATAATTTTTGCAATTGTTGTGTTTATTGCAATTTTAGGAATTTCACTTGTAAAAACAAGATGGAGAACTACTTGGGGAGTTCAAGCTGGTGGAAGAATATAAAAAGAGATTTTCTCTTTTTATATTCAAATTAAAGTTTTAGAATAAGATTTTAATTTGAATATATATTTTAAGGTGTTTAAATGAGTAAAAACAACATAAAAACTTCAGGCTTTTCTCTTGCTAAAAGAAAAGAGTTAACTGGTGATGATTTTTATGAGATTAAACAATTTGATGATATGACAGTTGCAGTTTTATGTGATGGAGTAGGAAGTGCACAAGAAGGTGCAATGGCTGCAAAAAAAGTAACTCAACATATAATAAATAATTTTAAAAATATTCCAAAAGTTTGGAGTATTGAAAAAGCTATGAAAGAGTTTATAACTTCTATAAATTCAATTCTTTACGCCCAATCTATACATGAATATGAAAGACCTGAATATGTAACAACTGTAACTGTTTGTGTTATTAAAGGAAATCGTTTATATGGAGCAAATGCAGGTGATAGCAGAATTTATCTTCTAAGAGATAATAAATTAAATCAGCTTTCATATGACCATAATGAAGATGGAATGGCCAATGTTTTATCAAATGCTGTGGGAATTAGTGAGAACGTAGAGATATTTTATTTTGAAAACAATATCCAAAAAGATGACAAAATTTTAATGTGTAGTGATGGTTTATATTCACTAATGAGTAATGATACTTTATTAAAAAATATTCCAAATGGTGCATACCAAATAGTAAAAAAAGCTAGTTTTTTA
This sequence comes from Campylobacterales bacterium, assembly GCA_038248665.1. Classification (GTDB taxonomy): domain Bacteria; phylum Campylobacterota; class Campylobacteria; order Campylobacterales; family Arcobacteraceae; genus Aliarcobacter. The sequence continues at coordinate 2,443 of JBBRXF010000158.1, forward strand.
GTTGAAGATAATCTTCCTGATGATACAACCGCTGTTATTTTAGAAGTTTTAGAAGCAGATCCTATTGAATTAATGAAAAATCTAAATCTTGAAATTCCTGAAAAACTAAAAAAAGGTGACATAATTGATGGTTATGAACTAACTCTTTCACTAATTCAAAATGACCGAACTTGGGTTTGTAAAAAGAACAATCAAGAATATGTAATAAAATTCGCACCCTATGAAGCAATAGAAAATGAAGAGATTTTAGATTTATACATAAAAGAAGCATGGAATGCAAAAAGATTAAAAGCTGGTTTTTTTCCAAAAACTTTTATTCCAAAACATAGAACTGCAAGATATTATCTAATGACAAAATTAGATGGAATAAATTTAAAACAATATCTCAAAAAAAGAAATTTATCTATTGATGAAGCTATAAATTTAGCAAAAACACTTATTTCAATGAGTGAATATCTTTTAAAATTTAACCTTGTTCATGGTGATATAAAACCTGAAAATATAATAGTTATACAAAGAGATGGAAAAAAAATATTTAAAATAATAGATTTTGGTTCAATCACAGAGATTTTCTCAATCATAAATAAAGCAGGAACTCCCTCATATTTAGCACCTGAAAGATTTAAAGGAAGTGCAATAAATGAAAAAACAGAAATTTTTTCTATTGGAGTTACTTTATATCAAGCCTTAAGCGGAAAATTTCCTTATGGAGAGATAGAGCCTTTCCAAAATCCAACTTTTGGAACTGCTAAAAGACCTCAAAAGTTAAATAGCAATATTCCATTTTGGTTAGATACATTAATCTTAAGGGCAATTAGTACAAAAGAGGATTTAAGATATTCAAACTACTCTCATATGAGATTTGAACTTGAATATCCAGAAAAAATAAAACCATTTTTAAGTGAAAACACACCTTTATTTGAAAGAAATCCAGAACTTACTTACAGAATTGGTTTCATTATCTCATTGATAATCAACTGCGTACTTTTAGTATATATTTTAAAATAAGTTCTTATCCATAGCTATATTTTTTGGTTCACCAAAATAGTAACCTTGAGAGAAATCAACTCCAAGGTCATATAAAATATTAAAAATTTCTTCATTTTCAACAAACTCAGCAATTGTGATAATTTTTTGTTTTTTTGCAAAGGTAACTATTGTTTCAACTACATTTCTACTATAAGCATCTATTGCAATATTTTTTACAATACTTCCATCAATTTTTAAAATATCTGGTTCAAAATCTAATAATCTCTCAAAATTTGAATATCCAGCACCAAAATCATCAATTGCAATTTTAACACCCAGTTTTTTTACACGCTTAATAAAAGTTTTGATAACTTCAAAATCCCTTACAACTTCATCTTCAAGTAATTCA
>JBBRXF010000159.1:0-3773 GCA_038248665.1 Campylobacterales bacterium
AGTCCACTAATTCCAGCTCCTAAAACTGCTATTTTCATTTATATCTTCCTTTTGGGTCAAGTTTTGTAAATACTAATTTAGAAGTATCCATCTTGTTTTTTAAATTATTTAATATTTTTTCTAATTCTTCTTTTTGTATATTTGGAGTTCTGCTCATAATCCAAAGATTTGAATAATCATCATTTGTCACAACAGCTGTTTTATAATCATTTATATAAGTAACTTTATATTGACTTGTAAAAATATAAAAATATTTCATTTGAAGTTTTATATTTTGATTTTCTTCAATTTTTTTTGCACTTCCTGTATATTCAATCAGTTTTCCATCTAAGGATGAATCAAAACATCTATTGAATACTTTGTAAGAACTATCTTCTTGTAAATCATATTCAACACTTGATGCCACACATGAAGTTTGAAAAGAGTTTTCAATTCTTGCTATTTCATACCAAAGACCTGAAAATTTTTTCATATCAAAATCATTTTTAAAAGAGTTATTAGCATAAATAGTTGTAATCAAGAAAAATATCAAATATAAATACTTCATAAACCAATCCTTTATTATTTATGATAATTTATTATAAAAATATAGATGTTTGTAGTTAAATTATGTTAGTTCATACTTTGATAACAAAATAATAGATATTAATTTTAATAAAATTGGAACAATTGAATATAAAACTATTAGTGCAATTAAAGAAATCTCATTTATATTTTGTGTATCAAAACCTGTAAATTCTAAAGTAATAAATGAAATAGCAACAGCAAGTGCAAGTGAAAATTTTGTAATCATTGCCCAAAAGCCAAATAAAATACCAGAAATATCATTATTCGTGTTTTTACTTTGTTGTGCAACATCAGCTTGAATTGAAGAAGGAAGAGCCATATCCGCACCCAAACTCATACCAGTTACAATGCAAATAATAAAAAAATATAAAAAATCTTTTTCTTGTAAAAATGGCACAAAAATAAATGCACAACAAGCTGTAATCATAGATAAAATCCATGTAGTTTTTTTTGATATTTTTATTGAAAGTTTAATCCAAAAAGGAAAAGTAACAATTGCACTTAAAAAATAAACAATTAAAAAAAGACCTGTTCTTTCTTCTAAATTTAAAACATATTTTACATAAAATAAGAAAAGAGTGGCAGGAAGTGCATTTGCAAGATTATTAATTAGAAATGAAAAAAATAATTTTTTATTGTGAGGAAAATTTTTAAAAAATATGTCTATAGATTTTAAAAATTCTTTTTCTTTAATTCTCATTTTTTTATTTTCAAAATGTTTTAATTTAAAATAAAAAATTATTGAAAAAATAGGAAAAATTATCAAACAAGTATAAAGTAAAAGTTCTAGACTTTTTTTAGAATCATTAGCAACCATAAAAACATAAGGGAAAAGTAAAGAGATTAAAACTCCAAAAACAATAAATAATTCTCTTGAAAAGGCTAGTTTTGTATTATTAACAGAATTATCACTTATTTGCGAGTTTAAAGTAAGGTAAGGAATCATTACAAAACTATAAGAAATATAAGTAATTATCGAAAAGCAAAATAACCATAATGAGTTAAAATAAAGAGGTTTAATGAGAAAAAATAGACCAAATAAAACAAAAAATGTTGATATTATTATAATATTAAATTTATTATAATTATCTGTAAATTTACCAATAAATGGATCTAAAATCATATCTAATAGTCGTGCAACTAATAAAATAATTCCAACAGTTCCAACATTTAAATTTACATATTCTACATAAAAAGTTGGCAAATAAATATATAAAGGAAAACCTAAAAAAGCAATAGGAACTCCTAATATACCATATAGGAAAATCTCATTGCTTTTTAGGATATTATTATTCATATTAATCTAGTTATCATATATTTCACATATTTTTTAACCATAATCATTTTAAAAACTTCTTAGTTATAGAAAAACTCAATTTATAAGGCACAAGGGATATAAATCGTAAAAATTTTGACAAAATAAAAGGAAACGAAATCTCAAACTTATATGGTTTATTTAATTGCTCAAATATTTTTTTAGCTGCAATATTTGGCGACATTAGTTGCGGCATGTCAAAATCATTTTTTGCAGTCAATCTTGTTTTTACAAAACCATGATTTATTATTTGAACATAAATGTTTTTTCTTAATAACTCAGGTTGTATTGACTGTGCAAGATTTACTAAAGCGGCTTTAGATGCACTATAAGCTCCCCCATAAGGCAATCCGAAATAGCTTGATAAACTCGCATTTAATATAATTCTTGATTCTTTTTTTTGTTTTTCTAAATAATTAACAAGTGGTTTTAAAACTCTAACGGCACCTAAGTAATTTGTATTTATCATTGATTCAAAATTTGAAATATTCCATTGTTCTATACTCATTGATTCATAAACACCTGCATTAAAAAAGCAAATATCTAAATCATCAAAAATATGAAAAGCTTCATCCACACTTTTAGAAACATCTTCATTACTTGAAACATCAATATTTAATAACTCTAGCTTGTTTGAATTAGTTGATTTTAATTGTAATAGCTCTTTAGAGTTTTTAGCATCTCTTGAACTTGCTATTACTTTATAATTACTTTGTAAACAAAGTTTAACTAACTCCAAACCAATTCCACTGCTAGAACCGATAATCCAAATTTTTGTCTCCATGATAAACCCTTTGTTAAAACAAGCTAACAATTGCTAACTTGAATGAATTATATGTAAATAAAAAGTTTCTTTGTATGCTTAATATGTTATTTGATATAAATAAATTAAGATATAAAATGCTAGAATATAACATATAATTGAAATAATAATTAAGGGTAGAGAATGAATAATCTCGCAGAAGTCGAAAAGTGGCTTAAAGACCATTCAATAAATAATTATCTGATTTCAGAAGATTTTTCAGTAACAGTTCAAGGTAATGTTAATTTAAATCAAAAATTAAATGTAAAAAAGTTACCAGTTAAATTTAAGATGGTAGATGGTTTTTTTGATATAAGTAATAATAGTTTAACATCACTTGAAGGTTGCCCAAAAACAGTAAATGGGGATTTCTTTTGTTCAAAAAATAATTTAGTATCATTATTTGAAGGACCGACTGAAGTTGGACATTTTGATTGCTCTTTTAATCAATTAAAAAATTTATCTTATGCTCCAAAAGAGGTTAAAGGTAATTTTAATTGTTCTAATAATGAAATAACTTCTATCAAAGGTATGCCAAGGACAGTAAAAGGTAATTTTAATTGTTCTAATAATAAATTAAGTAATTTAAAAGGTGGCCCAAAATATATTGATGAAAGTTTTGATTGTTCGGATAATCAAATTGAAAGATTGAATGGAGGACCAGTTTCTGTTGGAAGAGATTATATTTGTTCTAGAAATAGTATAACAGATTTAGATGGTATTGCAGATGAAATTGGTTACGATTTAGTAACTGACGTTAGATTAAATCATATTACAAGTACTTTTAATGAAGAAGAAAGAAATTGGCGATATAAAGGTTCAGAAGTTGTTTCACACATTTATAAACCAATTGTTGCACTTACAAATGTTGACGATATTAGCAGTTGGCTTAGAAAACATGAGATAAAAAACTTTACAATTTTGAAAGATAACTCAGTAAATGTTCATGGTGATGTTAGACTAGCTGATAAATTAGCAAACTTATTAAAACTACCATTAAATTTTAATGTTATTGAGGGTGATTTTGATATTGGTGATAATGAATTAACTTCACTTGAAGGTAGTCCTAAAAAAGTTTTAGGAAGTTTC
>JBBRXF010000160.1:0-3740 GCA_038248665.1 Campylobacterales bacterium
AGCAATATTATTTGAGAATTTTTTTAAAATTGATGAAATTATAAATAGGCTATCACTAAATCCACTTGTAATAATAATTTGTTCACTATTTGATAAAACAGCTCTTGAAGATAAAAGATATTTTGAAATCTCAATTCTGAGTTCTAAATCTCCTTGTTTATCAAAATAAGCACCATAATTAATATCACTTTTTATCACTTTATTATATAGCTTTAGCCACGTTTGTTTTGGGAAAGAACTTTTTGCTAAATGAGCAGGAAAGAAATTTATTTTATAATCAACTATTTCTTTTTTTTCATCTTTTTGATTATTCAAATTTATGTGAAAATCTTGAATAATATCTTTACATACAAAGTAGCCACTATTCTTTTTACTTTCAATATAACCTTCGGCATAGAGTTGATTATATGCGGTTTGTACGGTCGTTTTACTAAGATTATATTCTGTTGAAAGTTTCCTAATTGAAGGTAATTTTGTTCCAGCTTTTAGTTTTGTTTTAATCTCATCTTTTATTTGTTCATAAAGTTGAAGATAAAGTGGTGTGGAGTTTTGTTCAAATTTATACAAAAGTGTCCTTGTTAAATAAATAAAAATTGTATCTTTCCTAAGATACAGATATTTGATATTATACGAATGAATTACTTAAAAGGAAGAAAAAATGAGAAGAGCTGAATTTGATGTGAAAGATGAAAATAGTATAAATGAAGTACTACAAGCTTGTGAATATGGAAATTTAAGTCTGATTAGTGAAGGAAAACCTTATGTTGTTGCTTTGAATTTTGTATTTTTTGAAAACTCGATTTTTTTTCACGGTGCAAAAGAGGGACGAAAAATTGAAGCTATAAAATCAAACCCAAATGCTTCTTTTTTAGTGGTAAAACCATACTCTTTTATTCCTTCATATTTTAGTGATACAATGGCTACTTGCCCTGCAACTCAATTTTTTGCTTCAGTGTTATTTGAAGGAAAAGTTAATTTTATAGAAGATGGAAATATTAAAGCAAAAGTTTTAAATGCTTTAATGAAAAAATTTCAAAGTGAAGATAGTTTTGAAGAAATTGCTTATGAAAAAGCAATGTACACAAAAATGTTAGATAAAACTGCTATTTTTGAGTTAAAACCTGAAAATATAAGTTGCAAAATCAAAGTAGGGCAAAATTTAAATGAAGAGAAAAAAAACAGGTTGATAGAAAAACTAAAGAATAGAGATTCAAAAATAGATGAAGAGACTATAAAACAGATGAAAATACATAGTTAAAAAAGATTATAAAATCTTTTTTAACTGGTTTTTGATAATAACTGGCACAAAAAACATAGAAACAATATAAGAGATTAATGTTCCACCAATTAGTGCAACTCCTAAGCCTCCAAATACTGCATCATTTGCTATTAAAGCACTTGCGAATACCATGGTTAGAACTGTAAGAATTATTGGCTTAGAACGAGTTGCTGTGGCTTTTGCAATGGCTTCATTAATACTTAGATTTTTTTCATGAACCAGTTGTTTTGAAAAATCTATAATTAATGTAGAATTTCTTGAGTTTATTCCAATAAGTCCAATAAATCCTATAAGTGAAGTTGCAGTTAGATAAAAAGTATCAGTTGTTATCAAATCCATAATTACATGGGCAAAAATAACTCCAATTATAGAGATAAAACTAGCAAGTACAATTCCTCCTGCAATTGCAAAACTTTTGTAATACATAACCATTAAAAAGAAAATTAAAACCAAAGCAATTATAAATGCTCCACCTAAATCAATAAAAGTATCAATGGTTACTTTTAATTCTCCATCAAATACTAAATCAAATTTCTCTTTTGTTTTTTTATCTACAAATGATAGATTTAATAGGTTTGTTTTTGTAACTTCATAATCTTTTGATAAAGAGTTTACCATCTCATCTCTTGCATTTAATAAAGGATAAATTTGGCTATCTTTGTTTGTTTCTGCAATTACATTTATCGTTAAGTTTAGATTTTTTGATGTTATTGTTGGTTCTTTTATAATCTCTTTTATTTTTACAAATTCAGAAATACTAACTGTATTTCCTTGTTTATTTATGATTTTTAGAGTTTGAAGTTTTGCTTTTAAATCATTTGCTGTTGAGTTTTGTAATAATCTTGAATCATCAAGTCTTAAGAAAATTGGGATTTGATTCTGAGCATTACTTTGATTTATTACTGATACTTTCATTCCTTCAAAAGCTAAAAAAAGTATATTTTTTATTTGTTCTAAATCCACACTACTCATAATGGCTTTTGAGTTATCAAGTTCAAGCTCATACATCACAAAATCTTTGTCAGCTAAAATATCAATATCAACTAAACTTGTTTGATTTTTAAGTATTTGAGCTATCTTTAAAGCAAAATCTCTTCTACTTTGAAAACTCTCTCCACCATAAATTTCAGTCACGATTGAAGCTAAAACAGGAGGACCAGCTGGAAGTTCAATAAACTTAATATTTGCATCATATAAAGAAGAACAGTTTTTTTGAACCTCGTCTCTTAATTTACTTACTAGGTTGTAACTTGTAATGTCTCTATCTTCTTGTTTTAAAATATTTACTATCATTTCAGCTTGTGACTCTTTATCTTTTAGTGCGCTTTGTTTAACAAGTGCAGCAAAATCAAGAGGTTGGCCTTCACCTAAAAATGCAGAAATATTTGTAATGTTTTTATTTTTTTGAAGATGTTGTGATATACATTGAGTAACTTCTTTTGTTTGATTTATACTTGAACCATCTTTTAAATCAACATAAATTGAAAAAGTATTTGAATCCTTACTTGGAAGCATTTTTGCTTTTATAATTTGTGTTGGAAAAGTAGCAAGGCTTAAAATAAACAAAACTAAGGTACTAAAATAAACCATATAAGATTTAAATGGAGTTTCTAAAATACTATAAATAAATTTTTCTAATCTCATCTAATATCCTATAAAAATTTTTTAACTAAATAAGGTGTAAAGGCATAAGCCACAAAAAGTGACATCGCTAAAGAAATAGGCACAAAAACAGGAAGAGGATGCATAAATTGTCCCATCATTCCACCTACGAAAAACATAGGAATAAAAGTCATTATAATTGCAATTGTTGCAATATTTGTGGCATTTCCTATTTCATTTGTAGCATTTATTGAAACAATTGAAATGTCTAAATGAGGTGATTCCAGTTTGTGTCGGTGAATATTTTCAATTACAATGATTGCCGCATCAACTAACATTCCCAAAGATACAATTAAAGCAAAAAGTGTGATTCTATTTATTGATTCATTGATAACTAATCCAGTAAATAGTGTCAAAGATAAAATCATTGGAACCATTAAAGATACAATCATTGCCTCTTTTAATCCAAGTGTAAAAATAAGTAAAATAGCAATAATCACAATAGAAATCAGTAGATTTGAAACAAGCTCATTTACTGCATTATTCGCAGTATATCCGTCATCTCTTGTGATAGTATATTTTATATGTTTTGCCAATAATTCATCTTTTATTGAATCCATATATGCAAAAATCTCTTTATTTATCGTAACTGAGTTTCCACCTTTTAGTTTTGAAGCTGTAAGTGTAATTTGATTAGTTTCTTCAAAATCTTCTATTACATCTCTTAAATAAATCAAAGCCTCTTTTTTATTTTGAATATCATAAGACTTCTCAATTTTAGCAATATCTTTTAAATAAATAGGCGTTTGAAAGTTGTAAGAGATAATTAGATTTTCTAAATCTTTTACATTTTCAACGG
>JBBRXF010000161.1:0-3561 GCA_038248665.1 Campylobacterales bacterium
AGACCCAATGTATGAACTTAATTTTGTACATATAAAAGTCTTATATGAAGAGTTACCAAAATTTAAAATTTTATTTAATAATATTGAACATAGTAAATTAGATGAAATTATTGATGAAATGTTTGTTGATTTGGATAAAGAGTCAAATAAATTAAAAGCTAGTATGAGAAATTTATTTCTTATTATTTTAACTGCATATATATTTTTCTTTTTATTAATAGTTTACTATTCTATAAAAATAAAAAAAGATACTTATAAAATAGTAGATTTAGAAAAACAAAAACAAAAAACTCTAAGAACAGATAAATTAACAGGATTATTAAATAGAAATGCCTTTTATGAAGATTCAAAAAAGATTGATAATTTTTCTGTTATTTTAATTGACATTACTGATTTTAGTGATATTAATTCAATTACTGGATATAAAGGTGGGGATTATATTCTTACTTCTTTATGTGCAATTCTTAAGAAAATAGAAGATTTTGATTTAAATAAGAAAAAAATTTATAGGGTAAATGCAGATTGTTTTGCAATAGTTGTTGAAACTAAAGATAAATTTTATTTAAATTCTATGGCATTAGAAATTATTTCACAAATAGAAAATAGCCTATTTATTTATGAAGAATTAGAACTTCCTGTTTATATTCAAGCTGGAATTTCTCAAGAAGAACCATTTTTAAGAAATGCAGAGTTAGCAATTTTACAAACAAAAAATAGTTTTGAGAAAGTTTCATTTTATACAACAGAGTTAAATAATAAAAAAAATAGTATTGAAAATATTAATATGCTAAAAAAAGTAAAAGAGGCTTTAAAAAACAATAAAATAAGACCATTTTTCCAACCTATAGTTGATTTAAATACAAAAAATATAGTTAAATATGAAGCATTAGTAAGACTTATCGATGATGAGGGAAAAGCAATTGCTCCTTTTTTCTTTTTAGAACTTACAAAAAAATCAAAACTCTATCCCAAAATTACAAAATTAGTTATAGAAAAATCAATAGAGTTCATTAAAAAAGAGAGTTTAGAAATATCTATAAATATCTCTTATCAAGATATAAAAGATAAATCTACATTATATTTTATTTCATCTATATTGGAAATCAATAGAGATATTTCACATTTTATAACATTTGAATTGCTTGAGAGTGAGCAGATTGAAAATTATGATGAAGTATTTAATTTTATTGATTTAATCAAAAATTATGGGTGTAAATTAGCAATAGATGATTTTGGAAGTGGATATTCAAACTTTACTCATATATTTAAAATGAATCCAGATATTTTAAAAATTGATGGTAGTTTAATTAAAGATATAACAACAAATAAAAATTCAGAAAATATAGTAAAAGCTATGATTATGTTAGCAAAAGAGTCTGGAATTCAAACAGTTGCAGAATTTGTTGATAGTTCTGAAGTGGATGAATACGTGACTAAATTAGGAATAGATTTTGGTCAAGGATATTATTATAGTCCTCCAAATGATATTTTATAGTAGTTATTTGTATTAAATAAAACTAAGTTAACTTTTCATTAATTCTTGATTATATTTTAGTTAATTTTAAGCTGTTAAAATTTCTTTATAGATAAGTTGACGCAGCGACTTATTTATGCAGCGATTAAGATAGATTTCTTTAGACAAAAAATAATTTTTATGTTTCCTTGTGTAAAAGGGATGTTCCCAGACATCCCTTTTTTTTTCAATCTTTCTTAAATCTATTATGCTACTATTGCGAAATGATAAAACTTTTTATAAATACAACAAACTAATCCTATGCCTTTATCGAATCTAAATCAAGAACAACTAAGTGCTGCAACTTGTCCTGCTGGTTATAATCTTATAATTGCTAGTGCTGGAACGGGAAAAACTTCAACAATAGTTGGAAGAATTGCAACCCTTATAAATAGTGGTGTAAAACCAAATGAGATTTTACTTTTAACCTTTACAAATAAAGCAGCAGCTGAAATGGTTGCAAGAGTTGCTAAGTTTTTTGGAAAAGATATAGCTAAACAAATCATGGCTGGAACTTTTCACTCTGTTTCATATAAACTTTTAAAAGAGTTAAATGTAAATATAACTCTAAAACAACCAAATGAATTAAAAACACTATTCAAATCAATCTATGAAAAAAGAGTATTTTTTGAAAGAGATGATGAAGCAAATCCATATGATGGTGGATATTTGTATGATATGTATTCTTTATATCTAAACTCAAATGATGGTGAAGAGTTTGGTGATTGGATAAAATCAAAAAATGCAAGTCATGAGTTATATACTTTAATTTATGAAGATGTAGTTGCTGAATTTCATGAACTAAAAACAAAATATGGATATGCAAACTTTGATGATTTATTAACAATTATGTTAGATACTTTAAAAGAAAAAGAGTTTGAATTTAAAGAGATTTTAGTTGATGAATACCAAGATACAAATCCACTTCAAGGACGACTTCTTGATGCCTTTAGACCAAAATCTCTATTTTGTGTAGGTGATTATGACCAAAGTATTTACGCTTTTAATGGCTCTGATATTGGAATTATTTCTACTTTTGGTGATAGATATAAAAATGCAACAGTTTTTACTTTACGAAAAAATTATCGTTCAACAAAGCCAATTTTAGATTTAGCCACAAAAGTTATTGAATATAATGAAAGAGTTTATGAAAAAAAATTAGAAGTTGTACGAACTGAAAATGAACACAAACCAAAATTATTAGCTTTTAATGAACTTTTTTCTCAGTATGAATATATTTCAGAATTGATTTCTAAAAGTTCAACTCCTCACAATGAAATAGCAATTATTTATAGAAACAATTCAAGTGCCGATGGAATAGAAGCAAACTTAAGAGAGTTTTCAATTCCTGCAAAACGAAAAGGTGGAATGAGCTTTTTTGACTCTGTTGAAGTAAAATTTATACTTGATATTTTAGTTATGCAAATTACTCACAATGACATGATGGCTTTTATTCATGTGGTTGAACATGGAAAAGGTATCGGAAAAGCAATTGCAAAAGATGTTTTTGATGCACTTATAAAACTAGGTGATGGAGATATATTAAAAGGTCTTTTTTCACCAAGAGAAGATATAAATAACCCTTACGAAAATGGAAAAGTTAAAAATAGACAACTTGGACTTTTTGATGATTTTATAGAATTAGGTTCTATTTCAAAGTTTAAAGATTGTAATTTTGAAGAGGCTTTTTTAGGAAATCCAATTTTAAAACATCCAAAATTAAATGTTGATGGTGGAAAATATTTATATGATATTTATTTACTAATGAAACATTTAAGAAGAACAAAAATTCCAGAAACTTTAATTTCAAGTATTTCATCATCTATGGCTTACTCAAAATTAAAAGATTTTTTATCTACAAAAAGAGCAACCCAAAAAGATGGAACTATAAATCCAAGTCAAAAAACAAAATCTCTTGCAAAAATTAATAGAAAAGTAATGCTATTAAAAAATCTATCAAGAAATTTTCAAGATTTATCAAAATTTATAAATGCAATGATTTTAGGTGGAAGTGAAATGAGTGAAGGGGATGGTGTAAATCTTCTTTC
>JBBRXF010000162.1:0-3499 GCA_038248665.1 Campylobacterales bacterium
GCCATACATTTTTCTTTATCCATACCCATCATCATGTTATTTTCTGCTGCAAATAAACTTCCTGCAAATAAACCTGCTACTAGAACTGTGATTGTTAATTTTTTCATTTTTTATCCTTTGATTTTTTATATGTAGAATTATAATAATCTAATAAGGAAAGAATGTGGAAGACTATGTATTTGATTAATTTTATTATAAAAAGTTCTAATTTAGGAGTTGTTATTTTGAATTGCCATTAAAAAAAGATATAGAAAGAATTACTTTCTATATCTTTTTAAATTTTAGTCTGAGTGAATTTAAAACTACTGTTACAGATGAAAAACTCATAGCAATTCCTGCATACATTGGAGTCAACATAACACCAAGAATAGGATAAAAAACACCTGCTGCTAGAGGAATACCACCTATATTATAAATAAAAGCCCAAAATAAATTTTGTTTAATAATCTTCATTGATTCAATTGATAAGTTTATACTTTTTAATACAGCTTTTAGCTCATTGTTTATTAAAATAATATCTCCTGCATCTTTTGTAATATCAGAACCAGAATTTAAAGTAATTCCAATATCTGCTTGTTTAATTGAAGGTGAATCATTTATACCATCTCCTACAAACATTACTTTTCCATCTTTTTGAAGTTCTATTATTACTTTATATTTTTCATCAGGAAGAACTTGAGAATATACTTTATCTATATTTAGTTTTTTGGCAACATAATTTGCTGTAATTTCATTATCTCCTGTTAATAATATAGGAATAATATTTTTTGCTTTTAAATCAGCAATTAACTCTTTTGCACCATTTTTTATACTATCTTCTAAAGCAAAAACAGCAATACATTCTTTTTCTATAGATGCTAAAATAACTCCTGCTCCATCTTTTAAAGAGTTATTATAAAAATCTAAATATTTAGTATCTAATTTAATACCATTATTTTTTAAGAAAGATAGAGAACCAATCAATACCATTTTCTTTTCATAAATTGCACTAATACCAAGTCCTGGTACCAGTTCTATATCTTCAAGTTCAATATTTAATGGTATATTTTTATTTTTTGCAAAATTTACTATTGCTTTTGAAATAGGATGTTCACTTTTAGTTTCTAAAGAAGCTAGAATATCTAAATATTTTTCTTCATAAATAGCATCTTTAACGCTTATAATTCCACTTGTTAAAGTTCCAGTTTTATCAAATACTGCGTATTTTATATCTTTTATAATTTCTAATATCTCAGGATTCCGTATTAAAATTCCTTCTTGTGCAGCTTTTCCAACAGAACTTACTATTGCAATAGGAGTTGCAAGTCCCAAAGCACAAGGGCAAGAAATTATTAAAACAGAAATTGAAGCTAATATAGCATTAAGAGCATCACCAACTATAAAATACCAAGCCAAAAAAGTGAGTATAGAAATAGCAATAACAATAGGAACAAAAATATTTGCAACATCATCAGCAAATCTACTTATAGGAAGTTTTTTACTTTGAGCGGTACTTAATAGTGCAACTATTTTTGATAAGGTTGTATCTTTTGATTCTCTTAAAACTACTACTTCTATAATTCCATTTGTATTTAAAGTTCCAGAAATTACTTCATCTCCGATAGTTTTATAAATAGGCATATATTCACCTGTAATCATAGAGGTATCAATATCTGCACTACCTTTTACAATAACTGCATCTGTTGAAATCTTTTCACCAGTTTTTATTAGAACTTTATCTCCTATTTTTAGTTGTGTTGCTAAAATAGTTTTAAAACTACCATCTTCAGAAATAAGTGTTGCATTTAAAGGAGCTAAGTCCATAAGTTTTTTTAAGAAATCAGTAGCTTTTGCTTTTGAACGCTCTTCAAGTAATCGTCCTAAAAGAATAAAACTAATTATAACAGCAGCACCATCAAAATATAAAAATCTTAGATTTTCAGGAAATAATGAAGGGAAAAATACTACAAAAACAGAGTAAAAATATGCAGCACTAGTTCCTAGTGCAACTAAAACATTCATATCATAATTTTTATTACTTACAGCCTTATATGCTAGAGTATAAAATCTTCTTCCTGAATAAAATTGAATAACAGTTGCAAGTGAAAACATAATATATTGATTGTTTAGCAAATTTTGAAGAGGAAATAAAACAAAATAAAGCATTATGATAGTGAGTGTAATACTTATAAGAAAATTATACTTTAGTTTATTGTGAGCAATTAATTTAGATTTTTCTAAAGCCTTTAAATCTTCTTCGACTCCATATCCTAGTTTTCTGATTTTATCAAATAATACTTTTTTATTTAAAAGTTTATTTTCAATCTCAAATTCACCTTCATTTGAAGCAAAACTTACTTTTGAAGAGAGTAAGCCATCAAGTTTATTGACAGCTTTCTCAATTCCATTTGAACAATTTACACAAGTCATTCCCGAAATATTTATTTTTATTATTTCTTTTGACATTTTTAATCCTTGAATAACTTATATATTTTAATTGTCTATTATTTCAAATCCTAGTTCTTGCATCTCTTTTTTAAATGTAACTTCTTGTTCTTCAGTTGAAATTTCGAGAGTAACTTCTTTTGGTGAAGTATTCAAGTTTACTTCAATCTCTCCAAAACTATCTTCTAAAGAACCTTTAATAAGATTTGCACAACTCATACAAGAGATGTTATTTGCTTTAAATGTTTTTTTCATATTTCTTATTTATGACCCATTTTCTTCATTTCTTCATCACTCATGCCATTTTTAGTTTTTTCATTAGCCATATCTTCATGCATCTTTTTCATTTCTTCATTAGACATACTATCTAATTTCTCATGGTTTTTTTTCATCTCTTCATCGTTCATGCCATTCATTTTATCATGCATTTTTTTCATTTCTTCATCAGTCATACCATTCATATTCATATGGTTCATCATTTTTCCTTCATGCATGTGGTCACCCATATGAGTAGCTTGTTGAGTTGTAGATTTATTAGCTTCAGCTGCATATAATGCACTACTTACAAATAACCCTAAACCTAATAATACTGTTGATAACTTTTTCATTTTAAATCCTTTTTTATTTTATTCGTAATTATATTTTTATTATGAGGAATCTATGTGGAGTAATTATTCTTAAAACCAGAATCTCACACCAACTACTGCATATACTTCATCTAATGATGAAATATCATTTGTATTGCCTAAATTTTTATTCCATTCAACTCCTATATAAGGTGCGAATTCTCTTGTAATTTCATATCTTAATCTTGTACCTATTGTAATATTTGAGAATCCGCTTCCAATACCCATTTCTTCATTATCTTTTGTATAAGCAGATAATTGAATACTTGGGGTTAATATAAGCTTTTGTGTTAATAATGCATCGTATTCAGCTTGAGTTTTTAATCCCATATTTCCATCTTCACCTAATAAAAGAGTAGTTCTTGTTTCAAAGAAATATTGAGATAATCCTTGTAATCCTATAATACCCCAAGTTTGATGAGCTTCATTATTTTTATCATAACCAATAC
>JBBRXF010000163.1:0-3486 GCA_038248665.1 Campylobacterales bacterium
CAACTGTTTTCTTGTCATATCTGTGTAACCTTTTGAATAATGTTTCAAAATCTCTCTAGATATTTTTTGAGCTTTTTTATAATTTGAATCGTAGGTAATTGTAATATCAATTCCATCCCAAACGGTTCTTAAACCTGAGTGGGTATAGTTTGCAATTAACTCAGAAAAAATGTAGTTATTTGGAATAAAAAATATTCTTCCTGTTCTTCTATTTGTTGTATAAGAAGTTAAAGTAATATCTTCTCTAATTGTAATTTTAAATAATGAAATATCTAAAACGTCCCCAACAGTTTCAAAATTTCCTTTACTAACTTTGATTCTATCTCCCACTTGAATAGAACCAGATGTTACAATAACTAACCAACCAAAAATTGACATAAACCAATCTTTTAGGGCAATAGCAATCCCTGCTGATGCAAATCCTAAGATAGTAACAAGGTATGAAACATTATCAATATATGAAAATAGCATAACCATTAAAATCAAAAATACTAATGTAAAGTTGATTATTTTATTTACCATATAATAATTTTCATTTTGTGAAAAATATCTTTTTAAAGTAAGTTTTACTAAAAATGCAATCAATGATAAGATAATTATTATTACAAAAATAATTACCATTTTTTGAACTTGTTGAGATATTTGATTTTTAATCTCTAATATTACTTGCTCAATTTTTCTAGTATAAACATCTTCTGTTGTTGTAACAATTTCTAAAACCATCGCAAAATCTTTTTTCTCTTTATCTAAAAAAGTGATTTTTTCTTTGTATTCAGGTTTTTGATCTAAATTAAACAGCTCTAAATATAAAAGCAACTCTTCATCAAGTTTTGTAGTTAAATAATCAATATCCGTATCTAATGTTTTAAAAGTTTTTTTGTTGTTTTCTAATTTTTTAATTTGTGATAAAGCGTTAATAATTCCAAAAGGGTTTGTAATATTTTCATATTTTTCAATTTCAGGAGGATTAATAAGTCCACCAATTGGAGAACCTTTGTATTCATCAATTAATTCTAATTCATTTTCTTTAACTCTAATTTTATTATGTAATTGATAAGTTAATTCATCTGAAACATTAGTTTTTCTTTTTAAATTCTCTTTTAAATCAGCTAATTCATTAGAAATTTTACTATATGAGCTATAGTTTGAATATCTTTTTAATAAAATATTATCTTTTAATTCAGCTTCAATTTTTGCAATACTCTCAAGTAAAGTATTTATTTCTGCAATATCTTGCATATTTTGCTCTTTACTTTTTAAATCTTGAAGTTCTTGTTTTTTCTTTAGTTCTAACTCTTTTTGAGCCTCTTCATATTTTTCAGTTATGATATTTTGTTCAATCTTTTTTACTTCTGCTTTATCTTTTTTATCAACTGTTGCAGTTGCATCAGAAGCACTTTCTGCCCATAAAAAACAACTAATACATAATATAAATGCTAATTTTTTAATCAATTTAAAAACCTTTTAATATTTCAATAACATCATTTTTTGTAACTTCATTTGTGATTTTACAATCACCCAACCCAACTGGAAGAATAAACTTAATTTTATTATCCAAAGACTTTTTATCTAAGAAAAAGTGCTCATAAAAATCTTCCACATCTTTGATTTTATAAGTTGTTGGAATCTCATATTTTTCTAATAGATTTTTTACTCTTAACTCTTCATCTTTACTCATAAGTCCTAATTTTACGGCAAGTGCATTTGCCATACACATACCAATTCCCACAGCTTCACCATGTAAATATGTATCATAGTTTGTTTCATTTTCAATTACATGACCAAAAGTATGTCCATAATTTAGCGCTGCTCGTATTCCTAACTCTTTTTCATCTAAAGAAACTACATCTGCCTTTGTTTGAACAGATTTAGCAATTGCTATTCTAATATTTTTATCATCATTTAAATCGTTTTGTTCTAACCACTCAAAAAAATCTTTGTTAAAAGTTACTGCCATTTTTACAATTTCAGCAACTCCTGCTCCAAACTCTCTTTTTGGTAGAGTTTTTAAAAAATTTGGGTCAATATAAACAGCAATTGGTTGATGAAATGCACCAACTAAGTTTTTACCAAATTTATTGTTTATTCCCGTTTTTCCACCAACACTTGCATCAACTTGTGATAAAAGAGTTGTAGGAATTTGAACAAAATCAATTCCTCTTTGATAAATTGAAGCTGCAAATCCTGTCATATCTCCAATAACACCCCCACCAAAAGCGATAAGTAGTGATTTTCTATCAAGTCTGTGGGTAAAACAATGAGCTAACATATCTTCAATTGTTTGCATATGTTTGTACTCTTCACCATCTGGAATTGTACAAACACTAAGCTCACGTGCTTTTATTTTTGTTTTTAAATAATCCAAATGAAATCCACTAACAGTTGGATTTGTAATAATCACAACTTTTCTATCAAAATATAGTTCGTTTAATTCATCTATAAAAATTTCATAAGAGTTATCATGGGGTAAAGTAATTTTAACAGTCATTTTTATCTATCCAAATATTTATTTAATAAGGTCTTTATATTAGCTAAAAAAAACTAAAAATAGATTGAAAAGTCCCTATTTATGAGTCAAAAAGTAATTAATACAACATTCTAATCTACTTTTAGATATAATTAATAAAAATTAAGATTAGAAGGAAACATTATTAAAACTTTTACATCAATGAACTTAGATGAAAAAATCATAAATGCTTTAAAAGATTTAGATTACAAAGAAGCAACGGAAATACAAAAAAAAGCTATTCCAATTGCTTTAAAAAAAAGAGATATTCTAGCAGCTGCTCAAAGTGGAACAGGTAAAACTGCTGCTTTTTTATTACCAATATTAACGGAAATATTAGCAAATAAACAACCTAACAAACCAATTCTTAGAGCTTTAATTTTAGTTCCAACAAGAGAATTAGCAACTCAAATATCAAAAGCAGTTGATGATTTTTCAAAATATATGGAAGTAGAATCAATAGCTATGGTTGGTGGAGTTTCAACAAAAGACCAAGAGAAAAAAATTACAAAAGGTCTTGATATTTTAGTGGCAACATCTGGAAGATTAATGGAACACTTAAAAAATGGAACTGTTGATTTATCAAGTGTTACAACAGTTGTAATTGACGAAGTTGATACTATGCTTGATATGGGATTTTTAGAAGATATTGAAAAAATTCTTCCAAGTGTTGGACCAAAAAGACAAATCATGATGTTCTCAGCAACTATGAATCAAAATGTTAAAAAACTTGCAAAAGAGTTTTTAACAGATCCAGTTGTAATTGAAGTTGCACAACAAAGATCAGCTGTAAAAATCATTGACCAACAAATTGTTTTAGTTGATGAAGCAAATAAAGCAGCTGCATTATCATATATCATTGGTTCAAAAAACTATTCTCAAGTTTTAGTTTTCGTAAATATGAAAATTGAAGCTGATACTTTAGTAGAACATTTAGAACTTGATGGACTTCCAGCTGGTTGTATTCATGGAGATGTTAG
>JBBRXF010000164.1:0-3486 GCA_038248665.1 Campylobacterales bacterium
GGTAATAATACAACAGTACAAGAAGTAGCAAAATCTGTATTTAATACAATAGTTAGAAATCCTAAAACTAGAAATAAAATGCTCACCTGTTTAATAAATTTAATTTCAAATTCAACATATATAGAAATAGCTTTAAAACAGCTAGAAATATTATCAACTATATCAGATTTGCCAGAAGAACTTTTAGAACAAATGGCAAAACAAATTGAAAATAACAATGTATTAATTCATTCATCAGATTTTATAGATAAACTTGATGCTTTTTTCTATAAGTGTGGAGTAACTATTACTTATACAAATAAAGATAATATTTTAGAATTCATGGGGAAAATACCATTTTAATATCAGAAAAGATATAAGAAAATTAAATTAAATAAAATAAATATTTATAGTAATGATATTCTGAGAAAACTATAAACTCCACAAAAAGACAAAAAACAACTACCAAAAAACCTTACTAAGTTATATATTAAAAATATAAAACAAAAAAGGATATTTCATGCTAAAAGAACTTATTTTTACAGGACTTGGTGGAGCTTTGGTTTTAAAAGAAAAAATTGAAGATGAACTAAAAAAACTAGAAGAAAAAGGGAAGCTTGATACTAAAGATGTAAAAAGTTTTTTAGAATCTTTGGAGCAAAAAGGCAAAGAAAGTGATGAGAAGTTCAAAGCAGAGTTAAAATCAACTATGAAAGAGATTATTGATGAACTGGGACTTGCAACTAAAGAAGATTTGACAAAATTAAAAGAGGATTTAAAATAAAAACCTTTTTTAAAAACCTATCTTTATACTCAATTGGAAGAGTATTTAAAGTCTTTTTATTTTTATTGACTATTTATTTGGTTATCAAGAAAAAACAGAGTTTTCTTGGAATCAAACCACTAAAGCCAAAAAAATTAAAAGATACTATTATCATATTAGGAGCTAGTTTCATAAAACTTGCACAAGTTCTAGCAACAAGGGCTGACTTTTTTTCAGCTGATTATTTGGATGAATTAAGAGAACTTCACGATAAACTTCCAGCTATGAATAAAGATGAATTTGAAGAGATTTTTAATATTGCATTTACAGATAAATGTTTTAAAAGTTTTGATAAAACACCAATAGCATGTGCTTCTATTGGACAAGTTCATATTGGATTTTTACATGATGATACAAAAGTTGAAGTAAAGCTTCGAAGAAAAGGAATTAAAAAAAGAGTAATTGCTGATATAAAAATTATAAACTTTTTTAACTTTTTATTTAATCCCCTATTTTCACACTATACAAAAAATTCTATAGAAGCTGTAATAAAAGAGTTTTCATCGATGATTTTACAAGAAGTAAGTCTAAGTCAAGAATTACAGAATCTTACAAAATTCTCTCAAACCTATAAAGATAGTGGAGTTAAATTTCCTCTTGCCTATCCAGCTTTATGTTGTGATGATGCTTTGGTTATGAGTTTTGAAGAGGGATATAGATTTGATGATAAAGAGAGTATTTTAAAAGAGAATATTGATTTTAAAAAAATCATTGGAACACTTATTGGCTTTTATACAACACAAATGTTGATAAATGGATATTTTCATGCTGACCCACATCCTGGAAATCTTTTAATCACAAAAAAAGGTGAGATTATTTTACTAGATTTTGGAATGGTAAAAACTGTTCCAAATAGCTCAAGAATTGCAATTATTGAGTTGATAAAAGCAGCAAATGAGAGAGATTATGAACTTTATATAAGTGCTAGTAAAAGATTAGGAACTATTGCTTATGAAGCACCAACTGGAGAATTAGCAGAGTTTACGAGTAAAATGTTTGATATTTTCTCAAATGATAATCTAAGTAGTGAATCAATGCAACAACTAGCCTTTGATGTGTTAGAAGGTACAAGAAATATGCCTTTTAAACTTCCAAGTGATGCAATTTATATTTTAAGAGTTAGTGCAATTATTGAAGGGCTAGGAACTACTTATATTGAAAATTTTAATGGAATAAAAGACATTTTGCCAATTTTGCAAGAGAATCTTCCAAAAGCTCTTGGAGCAAAAGAGAGTATTATTGAAACTATTGTTGATGAGATAAAAGATATTCCATTTATCCTAAAAGATTTAAAATCAGTAATAAAAAAAGCCAATACAAATGAACTTCAAATTGAAATATCAAATAATCAACTTGAATTTATTTCCAAAGAACTTAAAGATTTTATCAGACCAATTATTTTATCATTCGGACTAATTTTTACATCAATTTTTATGATTTTATATGATAAAGAGTTAAAGCAGATGGCTTTAGTTTTATTTATTGCAGCAATCATAAGATTACTATATAAATAAGGATTTTTATGAAAATAGCCATTATTGGAGCTGGTTTTTCTGGCTGTAATTTATATAACAATTTAAAAGAAAGATATGAAGATATTACTATTTTTGAGAAATCAAGGGGAGAGGGAGGAAGACTCAGCACTAAATATATTGAAGATAAATTCGTTGATTATGGAACTTCAAGCTTAATTCCAATAACCGATGATTTAAAATTTTTTTGTTTAGATTTGTCAAAAAATGGTATTTTAAAAGCAAAATATGATGAGTTTATACCTAAAACTGGAATAAATGAAATTTGTAAATTTTTAATAGATGAAAAGAATTTACTTACAAATACAAAAATCACAAAAGCAGTAAATAGTACTAATAAATGGACTTTAGAAGATGAAAATCATAATATTTATGAAGATTTTGATTTACTATTTATCACAATTCCTGCACCTCAAATACTACAAATGAAAATTGAACTTCCAGATAATTTTAAAGAAAAACTTTCTTTTATAAAATATGACTCAATTTTTTCTTTGATTTTACACTCTAATGAAAATTTAAAACTAAATGAAAATAAACTTTACGAAAATCCAGATATTAAAGATATTATAAACAACTCAAAAAAATATCTATATAAAGATTTTAGCTCTTATGTAATTCACTCTTCAAAAGAGTTTGCAAATTGTGTAAATGAAAAAACAAAAGAGGAAATTTGTGATATTTTTTTAGATAATTTTGATGATGATACAAAAGAACTTATTGAAGAATTTACAATCACTCCACATCTATGGAAATATGCCTTTGCAAAAACTTCTTTAGATATGCCCTACTTTTTAAATGAAGAAAAAAACTTGGGAATTTGTGGAGATTATTTTAGCCATAACAATCTAGAAGCTTCACTTTTAAGCTCTGAATTATTAGGTAATATTGAATATAAATAAAATTTACTCTGGAATAATTACTATTTTATAGCCAAATCCATAGATATTTTCTATCTTTAAAGAGGGAAGTTTATTTTTCAATCTTGAAATTAGATTCTTTAAATTTGAAATATCAGGATTATCAAATTCTTTATTCCAAATATTAGAAATTATCTCTTCATTCATAAAGATTTTTTCAGGGACTTTAATTAATAACTCTATTAAAAGAAGCTCTTTTTTCGTAAGCTTAAAAAACACATCATTAAAATAC
>JBBRXF010000165.1:0-3443 GCA_038248665.1 Campylobacterales bacterium
ATCTTTATTTCTCCAATGATTATAAAATCCCCATAAACCTGAAAATTTATTTTTGTGAAGTAATCAATTTTCTATACACCATGTATTTATTTTAATATATTCTCTACTATAGTCATCCAATAAACTAGAAATATCAGTCGTCCAAGTAGCATTTTTTTCCATTATTGTTTTTATATTATTTATGCTAACAATAACTTCAGTTGGAATTATTTTATTTATTTTTTTATCTTCTTTTTTATCTTCCCAGTTATCTTCAATTAATTTTTTCACTAAATCATTACAATAATCAAATAAATCTTTTTCAATACTTATTTTACTATGATTCCAATCTTTTTCCCAAGCATAAAGTATTTTATTTATCGAATAACCTAATTCATTATTATTCATTGATAAAAACATATCAATTCACTCTTTAAGTTCATCATTGGTTAATCACTTTCTTCTTAATCAAAGTAGATTTGTTATATTAAATTTATCGTATTCTGTTAATTTATACATATCTTACACATTACTATCTAAACTCTTCTCTCCCCAAACTTCACTAATTCTATCTTTAATTTTTCACTCAAAAATTTCAATCAATTTTTTAGAACTTTCAACCATTTTTTGATAATTATCTAATTCTTTCACAATTTCTTCCTGAATATCAAGAGGTGGAAGTGGAATTTTTAAATCTCTAATTATTTTTTGAGAAATATTAGGTTGAGCTCATCATCAAGCTAAACTTATCAAAAAATCTTTTTGACTTTTTATTATTAAATATAGATACTCTGGAATAAATTTCTCATTTGGTAATATTCAACAAATTGCTTGATTTGTAGATGATTCAAATTTTAAAATTCAAACTTGTCATGCTGTAGCTCAATACATTGCAACTAAAACTGTATTTATTGGAAAAATTTTTGCAGAAGAATTTTTTAATCATAATTCTGAAATTTTAATTTCTGAATTATAGATATATCATTGAGCAACTTCTCAACTTCTAAGCCATGGAATAGTTCAATTTATATAATTATCATCTTTGCTTTTTAATGGTGTTCATCATGAACTAGTTTCACAAACCTCACCCAACTCAACCATCTCAAAACTACTATTTCAAACAATAGCTTCTCTATATCTTTCAGCACTTAGATTATATTCTCAATTTTCAGCAATTTTTGATTTTTCAACTAGTAGTATATTTTTATTAGTTGTTTCAAAAACTTTGTTTTCTTGAATATCTTTTTTGTATTTATTAAGTGTTTCCAAAATTTCTGGTAAATCATTTTTGCTTATTTCTCTTCTTTGTGCTCATAAATCAAATCAATCATTTTCTACTTTTAGAAAAAGTATATTATCTGATTTTGATGCTAAATCTCTATCAAAAAACAAAATACTAGTTTTTACTCAACTATAAGGATTAAAAACTCAGCTTGGCAAACTTACAACTGCATATAAAAGTTTGTCTTCTATAAGCATTTTTCTGAGATCTTTATATGCATTTGCACTTTGGAAAATAATTCATTCTGGAACTATAACTCAAGCTCTTCATCTCAGTTTCAAATGTTCTGCAATATAATCGGTAAAAAGCACTTCTGCTTTTGTTGATTTTATCGTGTATCATTCATGAACTCTTATTCCTCATTTTGGTGTCATAAATGGAGGATTTGCAAGAATTACATCAAATTTATTTTCCCAAAGTTTCTCGTTAGAAAGAGTGTCATCTTCTGATATTTTTGGAGTTTTAAATCAGTGTAAATATAGATTTACTCTTGCTATTTTTGCCATTCAAGGATCTATATCTACTCAAGAAATATTTTTTGCAAGTTCTAGTTTTTCAGTTATTGATAATTTTGGATTATTTTCTATTATATGTTTGTAAGCACTTATCAAAAACCCTGCTGTTCCACAAGCTGGATCATAAATAGTTTCTCCTGGTTTTGGATCTACTATATCAACTAAAAAATCTATTATATGTCTTGGAGTTCTAAATTGCCCTGCATTTCATTGACTTCACATTATACTTAGCAAATATTCAAATGCATTTCAAAGCTCTTCACTATGATGATAGCTAAATTTATTTATTTCTGTCAAAAATAAAATTATTGTATTACTATCTCTAAAAGGCAAAAAAGCATCTTTAAAAATATCTCTAAAAAGTTCTGGCAAGTGTTTTGCTTTTGAAAGTTGTTCTATTCAAGCAATATAAAGTTTTGCTTTCTGGTCATTAGTAAGAGTAGAATCAAAAAGTTTTTCCCAAGAATATGCAAAATAATCTTCAACAAAAAAACTAACTTCTCATCAAATTTCAATAGCTAACTTATCTTGATCAGACATAAATTTATATATGAGAGCATTTGTAATTTGATCTATTTGTCATTTTGGATCAGGTATTTTTCATACAAGATAATCACGACAATTATTTATTTTTTGTTTTGTTTCAGAAGTTAGCATAGATTATAAGTTAGCAGATTAATAGCAAGTAAGATTGTGGCTTAAAATAAGGGAATACCTATTAAATATTTTCAAAGTGTTACATTAAGGTCATATTAAACTTTGGCTTTAAATAAGGAAAAAAATATTAAAGTGGGGTAATTATTACATTACAGTTATATTAATGCCAAAAAGGAACATATTTGGTATGTTTTCTAGCTTTATTATCAGGATCTAGTGGTTTTATAAATCCTAATTCTGCACAACTTTGAATAATTCTTGAAATAATTACATACTGTTTTTCAGGTAAATTCATTCTTTCTCTAAAAGATGCATTTGTCATATATTCTCATAAAATATATTTTATTACACAATGTTGAAAACATGCTCTAATTCTATCCTCCTTTGATAAATTTGTTATCTTTTCAGATGAATATAATGTTATTCTAGTAAAGCCATCATGAACCTCAAATTTAGGTGCTGGTAACTTATCTTTTTCAATTGAAATTATTGCTTTATCAACTCAACTTCAAAGCTCTTCACAAAATTTCATTCTTCTCATAAATGAAGCTAAATCTTCGTTTCTTGATCTAGGTTGAGCATCTATAAAACGATTTATTTCTACCAGCGGAGTTCAGGGATTTGTTATTTCAATTCTATCTTTATAGATTTCTATCAATGGACTCGTTCATGATATACTTAAATCTTGATGGATTAAAGCATTAGCAACAAATTCACGAATAGCTATTGAAGGGTAAATATTTGTTGAGACTCTTCTTCATTCAAAAACTTTTTCATAAGAAGGAATTAATAAATTGATATGTTTTAATAATTCTTCAAATCATATAGCATATCACTTGTGTCAGTCATAAGATTTATTATTTGCTGCTTTATTATATCAATCATAAACAACTACTCTAACTCACTTTCTTTTTATTGTATCAAATTTTTGCAAATCATTTGCAAATAAAATTGCTCCTAAATTTGTAATTTCATATCTTGATAAAGTTTTTTTTATAATTTTATCATGA
>JBBRXF010000166.1:0-3435 GCA_038248665.1 Campylobacterales bacterium
GATTAAAATAATCAGGTCCTCCACAAATTTGAATGAAGAAATCAGCAGAGTGTTTTTTTGCCATTTCAAAGCCTTCATCAGTTGGAGGAAATAGTCCTTTGATATTACTAACTCTTAGTAAATCGTAATGGTCTGAGATTATCTTTCTCATTTTTTCTTCACCTAAAAATTTTAAAACTTCAGGTACTGGTTTTACAACAGGAGGTCTTTCTCCTATTTGTGCTTGAGTTATAGTAAATTGCATTTTTATTAACCTTTAAAAAATAGTAGTTTATTGCATAATTGCATTTGTATAATACAATATATTTAATTTTAAAGAGTTTTTAGAATGAAAAAAAGTTTACTATGTTAGAATGCCAAAACTAAAAGGGTAGAATTTTATGGACAAAAATATTGATGATATAGTAGAGTGTTATAATTGTGGTTTATTTATAAAAAAACACCAAGAAATAACTACTACACAAAGATGTCCTAGATGCAATAGTAAAATAAAAGCTGAAAAAAAACACAGCAATGACTCTTTGTATTATTCTATTTCTGCACTTTTATTATTTGGACTTTTAAATATTTATCCAATTATTACATTAAATATAAATGAAAATGAATTAAGAGCTACTTTAATTGGAACTGTTTTGATTTTATTTGAAGAAAATTTCTTTTTTGTGGCACTTATAGTTTTTTTTACAATTATCCTAGCTCCCATTTTAAACTCTTTAGTAATAATATTTGCTTTTATTCAAGATAAGACTAATATAAGACTTTTTACAGATACTTTACTTCATGATAGTTTTCATTTTTTTAGACATTGGGGATTTATTGAAGTATTTATTATAAGTGTTATTGTTACATATATAAAACTAATTGGAATGGTTAATTCAACAAAATTTGATGTAGGTTTTTATGTTATGTTGGCTTATATTTTCTGTTTTTATATGTCAAATAGAAAATTTGAGGGTAAAAGTGTATTTGATGAGGAATAAATGGTTTTAATATCTTGTAAAAACTGCCACAAAATGTATGAAAGAGAAAACTTTGATAATTTCGTATGTACAAGATGTAATCATATTGTGCGAAAGCGAATAAAAGACTCTTTACAAGTTTCTCTAGCACTTACAATTTGTGCAATATTGTTATATATTCCAGCTATGCTTTATCCTATAATGGAAGTTACAAGACTTGGGGTAAAAATAGAAAGTACTATTTTAGAAGGTGTTGTTAGTTTTTTAGGGCAAGGAAGTTATTTTATAGCAATTGTTGTTTTTACAGCAAGTGTGATAATTCCAATGATAAAGTTGGTAGGTTTACTTTTTATTTTTATTTCTTTAAAAATAAATGTAAAAATGCATAATAATAGAAAAATATTAATATTTAAATTCATTGAAGCCATTGGAAAATGGTCAATGATTGATATTTATGTAGTTGCTCTTTTGGCTTCAATAGTTCAACTTGATGAGATTTTTAACATAAAAGGAGGAATTGCTGCAACCTCTTTTGCTTTAATGGTAATATTAACAATGATAGCAGCAAATAGATTTGATACAAGGATTATTTGGGATGAGTAAAAAATTAATAGAACAAGATATAAAACAAGAAGTTTATGAACCTAAAATAGAAGATAAAAAATCAATTTCATTTATTTGGGTTTTACCTTTAATAATTTTAGGAATTTTAGGTTGGATTGCCTATGAATCTTATATGAAAAAAGGTACAAATATTACAGTTGTATTTAAAAGTGCAGAAGGATTAAAAGAGGGTGTTACACCTTTGGAATACAAAGGTTTACAACTTGGAAAAGTTACAAAAATTTCTATTCATGAAGATTTAAAAAGTGTAAAAGTAAATATTCTAGTTGATAATGAAGTTGCAAAATATGTAGCAAGTGAGAGTTCTCAATTTTGGATAAAAAAACCAACTATTTCATTAACAAAGATTTCAGGATTAAATACTTTAATTAGTGGATATAAAATTGAATTATCTCCTAAATTTAAAACCCAAGAAGAGTATAACATTGGAAAATATAAAAATTATTTTAGTGGTTTAGATACTCAGCCAAATGATGAGTTTGAAAATGATGGATATTATGTCTCTTTAATTGCAAATGATAAAGATAATGTGGAAATTGGAACTCCCATTTTTTATAATAACTTCCAAATTGGTGAGGTTATTGCAAAAGAGTTTGTATATGAAAAAGTATATTTCACTGCATATATTTATGATAAATTTAACTATTTAGTAAATAAGAGTTCAAAATTTTTTATGAATGAAGCTTTAAAAGTTACTTATGGAGCAAGTGGATTAAATATTGAGTTAGGTTCTTTATATTCTGCAATTGTAGGGGGAATTACAGTTATTACTCCAAATAAAGAGGATGAAAAAATCATAAAAGATGAGCCATATGTTTTATATGGGAAAAAAGATGATTTAAAAAATAAAGAGTACTTTTCAATAAACTTTATTGATGTAAATGGAATAGAAGAGAATACTCCTATTATTTACAAAGGTATAGAAATAGGAAAAATTACAGAAGTAAAACTAAATAAAGATGGTTTAAATACAAAAGCATTTATGTATGAAGAGTATAAATATTTATTAACAAATAAAACTAAATTTTTTATTGAAGAACCAATTATTTCATTTGATGGAGTTAAAAATTTAGGAAATATTGTAAAAGGAAATTTTGTATCTTTAGAGTATATGAAAGGTGATTTCCAAAATAATTTTAAAGCAATAAATAAAAAAGATATTAATAAAAGTAATATGAATATAAAAATAGACCTTTTAAGTGAAAATCTAAACTCAATTAGTACTAAATCAAAGGTTTATTTTAAAAATATTGAGATAGGAAAAGTTGATAGTTATGCTTTAACTCCTGATTTAAAAAATGTAAAAATCTCTCTTTTAATAGATGAAAAATATAAAGATTTAATAAATGACAATAATCTTTATTATGATATGAGTTCAAAACTAATAGAGATGAAAAATCTAAATCTAAATATTAATTATTCAGGTGTAGAACCACTATTAAATGGAGCAATTGCACTGATTGCCGAGAAAAAAGAGGGTGCAAAACTTTCAGATAAAGAGTTTAAACTTTATAGTTCATTTAAAGATGTAGAAAAACTAAAAAGAGCTTCTAATAATGGTTTTACAATAGAAGCTGAATTTAATAATGATTCTGAAATAAAACCTGATATGGCGATTATGTATAAAAATCAAGAGATAGGTTTTGTAAAAGATATAAAATTTGATGATAAAAAATCAAAAGTATCTCTATTTATTTATAGTGATTTTAAAAAATATATCACAAATAAAAGTAGATTCTATAAAAAAGGTGTTGTAAATTTAAAAGCTAGTTTAAGTGGAGTTTTATTTGAAGTTGATAACTTTTCTTCACTTTTAAATGGTTCAATTACCCTTGATACAGATTCAAATATA
>JBBRXF010000167.1:0-3391 GCA_038248665.1 Campylobacterales bacterium
AAACCAGTGTCAATAGAATTAACAATATTTTTAATAGCGTATGTAATAGCAATTACAATTGCCATATTTTTTATTCAAAAGAATGAAAAACTAAAAGATAAAATCAATAAATTTTTTTAACTAAACTAAGGAGTTAATTTATGCAATACCCAAATACAATAATTGAATTAGATGTTTATTTTACAGAAGAAAATAAAAAAAGATTTCTAAAACTTATGAATAAAAACTTTAATATTGATGAGAGAGATATAGATATTTATAAAGCAAATGATTATGCAAAAGATAGTGATTTCTCTGCAGAAATTTATGATCAAGTATTTAGAATTTTAGAAAAAGAAAATTGATTTTTTTAATTGGAGTATAAATAAACATGTTATCAAAAAAAGACATAGTATTTTTACAAAGTGATGCAAGTTATAGTGAAAAAAATAAATTTGCAAATATTAGTGTGTATGATACTTATCAAAATAAATTTTATAGTAACGATATTTTTAAAATAAAAAATTCAACTCAAGCAGAGTTTTATGCTTTAATTTTTTCAATCAAAGTTGCAAACAAAAACAAATATAAAAATGTAATATTTGTATATGATTGCAATAGTTTGGATATAGAATCTCTAACACAATTTTGTAAAACCAAATGTGGCTTTTATAGCTTTCAATTTCTTTGGTTACCAAGAACTTTTCTTTTACAAACCGATGAATTAGCAAGAACAAATTTAAAACAATTAATCAAAAAATATGATTTTAATTTAACCGATGAAGAACTAATAATAACATATAAAAAATCTGATTCTAAAAAAATATTACTATCAGTTTTTAATTATTTAGATGATACTTTTATAAATGAAAAAAAAGCAATTGAAATATATTTAGAAAATAAATACTCTTTATCAAGATTACAAAAAATCAGAATACAGAACCAAGATATTTTTAGATTTATTTATCATATGATTGATACAGATGAAAAGCAAAAGTTCTATGCTTTTTTTTCAGCCATAATGCCAACAATTGAAAATTCGTTGACCTTTTTAAAACAGCCCAAAAAGATTTTTCTAGCTGAAATTTTGAGAGATATTTTAAGTAAATTGAGATTAAAGAAGGATATATTGAAATCTAAGTAGAATTATTATTGATATTTTTTTTCCGATGATTCTCCGGTATATCGTAATTCGGTTTTGACAAAAGTAGTCAATTTTTAACTAATAAAAATTATACCTTTAAGAAAGAGTGTATTTAAATCGTCTAGAAATGAAAATAAATCTTTTTCAATAGAATGTATGTATTTCTTTTACTTTTGTCTTGTAGTTTTAGTAGTAGAATCTAAAATGTGTAATATCATAAATAGAAAACGAATTTCAAATACCTTTTTTATTTTATTAGATATGAAAAGTTTTTGGTATGATAATCAAAATTTAAACAAAATTTTTTTAACTATTTTTGTATATTTTTCCAACATTATGATATTTCTCATAAGTATAAATAAATATTTATGAGATGTTGCTTTTATTTTTTTATCATCTTCCTTTTTAAATCTTTTTACAATCAAAGTAATTCTGATAGGAAAAATCCTATCCCATCCAAACTTAGATTTGTTGTCAATATTTTATATCTGTCCTATTTAAAACTACCTCTACCCTATTTCTATATGAAATTAAAGTTTATCAAAACTAATTTTTTACTGCTGACAGTTGTGTAGCAATTTTTAATTTATTATGCATATATTTATCTGGATTTGTTTTTATTGCTCAAAATATTGTTTCTCAAGCTTTAATCTCTTGAAGTTTCTCTAGATAGATAAGTTAGTTCATTTAAATCATTGTTCTTTACATGCTCATCAAACTCATGATTTAACATTTTAACTGAAACAGCATGTTCTCTTGTAAGTGTAATCAGAAATTTGTTTTCTTTATATATATAGATGTTAAAGTATATGTAAATGTAAATGTAGTATAATACGTCAACTTTAACTTTTTTAAAAATTTGATCTTTTTTTACAAGAAAGATTTTTTACTCATGTCTTAATCCAAAGACATATATCTTGTTTTTTCAATTCAAAAGTGAATAATACAAGCTACGGTTAGAAATTAGTTTTCAACTGTATTTTCTGAAAAAAACCATAAAAACAACAGAGATTGTTACGGCATTCTATTAACTTTTAATAGGATAATTATGTCGAAGCAAATAAAAATAACTTGTGAAGTTATAACAAAAATGAGTGAAAATATTAGGGCAAAAAAACTAAAATTTTTTGCAAAAGTGACTGAAGAAATAAGTTTAGAGATACTCAAAATTAAGAAAAGAAATTTCCAGAAATTGAGAAATATAAATATGTATAAAGATGCTACTAATGAGCTAATTGAGTTAGCTTCTCTGATTCTAGCGATTGATGAATATATGAAAACAATAAGTGAAGTTAGTCAACAGGCAATTAATTTAAAAGATAAAAATAGAGCAAAGAAGAACACAAAAAGTGATTTTTTGGCTGAAAATTGGTCTAAAGTAAAAGAATTAAAAAATGATATAGGATATAGTTTTAGGAATATTTCAGAATATTTTAAGAAATATCATAGATTTTCTATTGCTCATACAACAATTCAGAACAAATGGAAAAAATTGGAAAACTAAAATTTATTTTAAGATAAGCTGATTCTAAAGCCATTAATAAATATATGTTTTAATACATTAAAATAAATATTTTATAATTTGTCATTTGATTTAGAATCAAGTTTAACTTATAAAAACTTATTATGAGTTCTTTAAAAATGCCATTTAAAGTAATTTTTGTGATTAGCTTGTATTACAATTAACTTAGACTTTAGGAAATAATTCAGGAATAATCTCTGAAGCAAAGTGAGAATTAAATCTAATTCTAATTGGACTTTTAGGTTCAATAGAGCTTATATATTCTCTTTTTTCTAACTCTTTTACAATTTTTATTGCTGTTGGTTTACTAACATTAATAATATCTTTTACACTATTTCTTGGTATTTCTCCATGAATCAATAAAGCTAAAAATATCTGTTGGGAATGTTTTGGTAAAGGTTCTATATTTGGATACATATTTCTTTGAGAAAATTCCACATAATTGCTTATTCTTGATGCAATTAAATCTATTCTTATTACACTTGCCATATATCTAACTTGATCAAGTGCAACATCAAGCATAAAATCTAAAAACTCTTTTAGTGCTTTTAAAGATAAGTTACCTCTACCATCATCATATCCACCTCTATAAGGTTCATCTGCAACTGCTAAAGCTTTTTTATAATCTTTCACATTTCTAGCTAAGCCCCTTGAAAGATTCCATAAACCATAACCTTCTAAATCGATCTTTTGAAGTATATAATCTAAATATAATCTTGAAATACGACCATTCCCATCATAAAAAG
>JBBRXF010000168.1:0-3329 GCA_038248665.1 Campylobacterales bacterium
AGGAGTTGCTTATCTCTCATTCTATTTGCAAGTTCCTATTTCAACGGCTGGTAGACATAAACTTGTTTTCTCTGAAATTTACTACGACCAGATTTTCAGCATGACAACAAATGAAGATGACCAGTTTTATAAACTAATGTTAGATGAAACTATGATGTATTCAAGTGCTGTATTTTCACACAAAAATGAAGATTTATATGAAGCACAAAAAAACAAGTTAGAAAAACTTTCATCAAAACTAAACCTAAAAGAAGGTTCAAAAGTTCTAGAAATTGGCTCAGGTTGGGGAGCAATGGCACTTCATTTGGCAAATGACAAAAAGTGTGATGTAACAACTGTAACTTTAAGTGTTGAGCAAAAAAAACTTTGTGAAGATAGATTTAAAGAACATAATATAGAAGATAAAATCGATATTTTACTTAAAGATTACAGAGATTTAAACGGTAAATTTGATGCAATAATTGCTGTTGAGATGTTTGAAGCTGTGGGCAAAGAGTATTTTCATATCTTCTTTAAAAAATGCCAAGAATTACTAAAACCAAATGGTGTTTTAGTTCTTCAAGTAATAACAATGCCTGATCAAAGATATAAAGATTATTCAAAAGGAACTGATTTTATACAAAAATATATTTTCCCAGGTGGACATCTTCCAAGTATCTCTAAAATTCTTGAAGTGACAAGCAAACACACAAGATTAAATCTAAATCATCTTGAAGAGTTCACAGAAGATTATGCAAAAACTTTAAATATTTGGCATGAAAATTTTGAAAAAAAATTAGAAGAAGTTAAGAAATTAGGTTTTGATGAATATTTTATACGAATGTGGAAAATGTATCTAAACTATTGTGAAGCAGCATTTTTAACAAGAAACATAAATCTTCATCAATTGGTTTTTACAAGAGACCAAAAT
This sequence comes from Campylobacterales bacterium, assembly GCA_038248665.1. GTDB lineage: Bacteria > Campylobacterota > Campylobacteria > Campylobacterales > Arcobacteraceae > Aliarcobacter. The sequence goes on from JBBRXF010000168.1 coordinate 911, forward strand.
ATAGATTTAAACAAAGGATTAATCGCATGAAAAATTTAATATTAGTTTTTTTAACAACAATACTACTAACAGGATGTACGGGCATGAAAATAGAAGATTTTAACAACACAAAACCAGAGTTTATTCCACAAGATTATTTTAATGGAAAACTAAGATCCTATGGAATCGTAAAAGATAGAAGTGGAAAAATAACGAGAACATTCAAAGGAACAATGATAGGTTCTTGGGATAAAAATGGCATTGGAACACTTGATGAGTATTTTGTTTATAACGATGGTGAAGAGATGAAAAGGGTTTGGACTCTAAAACCAACTGAAAATAAAAAGTTTATAGCAACTGCCGATGATATTATTGGGGAAAGTCCAATGATAGCAAATGGAAACACAGTAATGCTTGATTATGTTATGAGAACTGCTTATAAAGATTCAACTATTGATTTAAGTGTTCAAGATTGGCTTCATTTACAAGATGATGGAGTTATTATAAATCACTCTAAACTGAAAAAATTTGGATTTGTTGTTGGTGAAATAGTAATTACGATAATTAAGGATTAAAAAATGGCTTGTAAATGCAAAGATATTTTTAGTATAAGTGAGAAAAAAAGTAAGATTCATTTTATAACTCAAATAACAGAGTTAATAATAAAATCTTCAAATTTAATGAAAACTTTGGGATTTGAAACTTCAAGAATAGAAGGAATTGTGACTATTGAAGAAGAAAATCCAAAGCTTTTTTTTGAAGAGAATTTTGATTTTTTTAATACAAATTTTAATGATTTGGAAAAAGATGAAATAAAAATTTTTATAGAAAATGAAGATAATCAACTCTCACTTGGAACAATATTTTTTGCAAAACCAATGAACAGATATTTACATTTTATAGAAGATAGAAACTTCTTTGATATTATTGAAAATAGCAGTTTAACAGCCCATTTTCAGCCAATAATTGATATGAAAACAAATAAAATATTTGCCTATGAAGCTTTGACGCGTGGAGTTTTGCCAAATGGTGACCTCATGTATCCTGATGTTTTATTTTCAAAATCAGCACGAAATGATATGAACTTTACCCTTGATAGAATGTGTAGAGAAATAGCTCTTAAAACAACTGCTGTTAAAAAAATTGATGCAAAAGTTTTTATTAATTTTATTCCAACTTCTATCTATGATCCTGAATTTTGTTTGGCTTCGACTGTAAAATGGGCAAAACAATTAGATTTTGATCCTAAAAATATTGTTTTCGAAGTTGTTGAAACACAAAATGTAAAAGATAAAGAGCACTTAAAAACTATTTTAAATTATTATAGGGAAAAAGGCTTTTTAATTGCTCTTGATGATGTTGGAGAAGGATATTCTTCTTTAAATATGATAATTGATATAAAACCAGACATTATAAAAGTTGATAGAAAAATAATTGAAAATATTGAAACAGATAAAATGAAACAATCTATTTATAAAGCATTACGAACAATTTGTCTTGATAATAATATTAAAATATTAGCCGAAGGTGTAGAAACGCCCTATGAATTAGAAAAGATAAAAGAGATAGGTGTTGATTATGTTCAAGGATATTATTTTGCAAAACCAAGTGCTGAAATTGTTAGAAAAATTGAGCATTGTCTATTTTGATGTTATGAATAAAAGTAGAGCCAAATTTCATTATATTAGAATATTGCCTCCTATTTTTTCTATTTCTATTTAAAACCTGTGTTGAACATTCAATCCTAGATATTTTCCATCAGTTGCAGAATCTTTTTAAATAGGTAACAAAATATACTTATCTAATACTGCTTCCTACAAAATGACTTGCTTATTTATTTAATATTTCAAATTGTTATAACATATTGAGATAATTTTAAGCTTATTTTTGTATAATTCTTGCCCAAAAAAATAGTCAGGAAACATATGAGAATAACAATAACAAATGAAGAATTTAACCATATTCAAAGAATTTTAGTTCAAAATGATATGTCGTTATATAATAGATTTAATGAAGAATTTAAGAAGTCAATTTTATCATGTACACCAAAGAAAATTAAAGCCACAAATAAAGCAAATATAGCAAAAAGAAAAAAGAGTAGAAATGCAATAACAAATGCAGTTAATCTATTAAGATTTGAAGATAAAGATATCACAGTTTATAGTGTTGCAAAAACTGCTGCAATTAGTTATAACACTGCTAAACAATACAAAGATTTTATACTAGCACAATAAACTACAATATTTTCTTGTAATACTTATATACAAAATAAACTTATACAGTTTATCTTGTATTTTTAAAATGACACAACAAACTGAAACATCAGATTTTAATTTAATATTCTATTCAAAATAAATTTTTCCATATATACAAAATGTAATATTTCAAAATGATATGACTTTTTAAACATTATTTATATTCCCAAATTGAAGCTTAGGAA
>JBBRXF010000169.1:0-3315 GCA_038248665.1 Campylobacterales bacterium
CAACCAGTCTCCCCAATTGTCATCTTTTTACCTGGATATTGTTTTTCAACTAAGGTATATTTTTCAATCATGAAGTCATTAAATTTATCAATTGGAATTTTTTCCCAATATGGTAAGATATGAACAGTAATGAAATCAACATGTTTACCAATTTCAGGATATTTAACTAACGTATGCCAAACTTCCGCAGTTGTAATTGGTTTGTTTGTAAACTCTCTCATAAAGTCTAAGTAACCCATTAATTCAACTTCATTTAAATCTGTTCTAAGTAAAGTTTCATTTCCTACAATTACGTTATTGATACTATCAGGATATTTTTTTAAAAGCTTAATAGCTCTTTGAATTTCTTGATAATTTTCAGCATAATCACCACTTAACCAAAGTCCTAAATCAACCATCATTGTAGTTTTAGAAGCTGCTTCTAAAATTACTTTAGCATCAGCTGTTGAATAAGTTCTAACTTTACCTGTAAAATTCAGTAGAATACCAATATCTTCTTCTATTTGTTCAGGAGATAATACTTTTTTATCGTATCCCTCAAATGGAGCATACGACAGCGATTCAATTCTTTCCGATGCATCTTGCTTTAACGATACTTTATTGTCTTGTGTAATCCAAAAAAACACCTGAAATAGCCCAGCTAGCATAAGACCTAAGATAATATATCTCAACACAGTTTCCTTTATTAATAATTAGTGCGTAATATTACCATTTTTATAGTCATTTTGTTTTTAAATTGTTTTATTTTTTTTGTTGAATTAAGATGATTGTGTAAAAAAACTATATAATCTAAATAAAAATAAGTTGGGCAATATATGAAAAAGTTTGTTAATGAAACTATGTATGAGATAGTTTTGTATTTAGAAAATGAATTAAAAGCAGATAATGAGATTTTTATTGAAGTATTAAATCCAGATTTAGAAAAAGATTATTATGCTGGTGAAAAAGTAATTTTTGAAGGAAAAGAGTTTATTTATAGGTCATTAAAAGCATGGTCTGATTTAGCTGAATTGTTATTTTGTAAGCTTCTAATTGTTGAATTGAAAGCGAATACTATTATTTTAAAATTTAAAAAGTTAGATAAAATTGATTCTTTTCATAAAGATATAAATACTGAAGAAAACGAAAAATATGGAGAAGAATCAACTTTTTTTAGAATAAATAAAAATGAAGAACCAGCTTTTTTATATGCATATATGAATGCTTTAAAAAATGTAAAAATTGAAGAAAAACAAAATATCTTAAATCTAGGAATAAATAAAGCAGATGAGTTTGAACTTATCAAAAATTTGCTGGATGAAGATACTTTTTCAAAAATTAGTTTAGTAGGAATTGATTATTCGAAAAGTGCTATTGAGTTTGCCCAAAATAGATTTCCACAAGAAAATTTAACATTTTATAATCATGATATAAATAAATTGGATGAATTAAATCTGAAAAAAGCAGATTTATTAATTTCTATTGGGACTTTACAAAGTTCAGGATTAAATTTTAAACTTTTATTTATGAATTTAATCCAAAATTATTTGGAAGATAAAGGTTCAATAATTTTAGGTTTCCCAAACTGCAGATGGATAAATGGTGAAACAATTTATGGAGCAAAAGCAGCAAATTACTCATATAGTGAGCAATCTGTGTTATATAAAGATGTCTATTTTTGTAAAAAGTATCTTCAACAAAAAAAATATAGAGTTACGCTAACAGGAAAAAATTATCTTTTTTTAACTGCAACTTCAATTAAATAGAAAAAATAGTTGGATTATAATACATTTTTTTGTTACAATTAACTTATCAAAATAAAAGGAGTATATTATGCCATCAAGACATATTGAAGTAAAAACTTTCAAGTTAGCTCATACAATAGAAGATACAGTAAAAATTGAACATATTGAAAAACCTTACGGTGAATATAGTAGTCCAGTTGTTAGTATTGCAGTTTATTCTCATGGAAAAACAAAAGCTTCAGAAGTTGAGATTCCTTATGAAAATATTGAAGAATTTATGAAAGCTTTAAATGAATCAATTGCTTTATGTGATTCAATTCCAAGAAATCCTCTTCATGCTGAATTAAATTCAGATGTTGGTGGAGGAGCATAATTTAGATGCCTTTTGAATCATCTAAAAGGTCAGACTCTTTGAGTTTGACCTTTATTTTTTTATCTTTTTTAATCTCATTAATTGCAACTCTTGGAAGTCTTTTTTTCTCTGAAATTATGAATTTTATTCCTTGTTCATTGTGTTGGTATCAAAGAATATTTATGTATCCATTAGTTTTTTTATTTTTAATAAATCTACTATTTCCTGATGATAAAATATTTAAATATACTTTTCCTTTGGTTTTTGTTGGCTGGATAATTTCTGTTTATCATAATTTATTGATGTTTAAAATTATTCCTGAAAATTTATCTCCATGTGTTCAAGGTGTTCCATGTTCTGTTGATTATTTAAATTGGTTTGGATTTATAACTATACCTTTGTTATCTTTTTTTGCTTATACTTCTATCCTTATTTTATTAATTATGTTAAAAAGGAAAAATAAATATGCAAAATAAAAAATTAGTGGGAATATCATTATTAGTATTAATACTTTTATTTATAGGCTTGGGGTATTTTTATAAAAATAATCAAAGTAATAAAGAGAGTTTATTAGTATCTTCTGGTAATAAATCATTGGTAAATGAAAATTCTATTTCATTTGGTGAAAATAAAAAGAATATTACAATAGTTGAGTTTTTAGATCCTGAATGTGAATCATGTGCAGTTTTTCACCCAATAATGAGAAAAGTTTATCAAGAACATTATTCTGATATAAAAATAGTTATTCGATATCTAACAAATCATAAAAATTCTAAGTTTGCAACAAAAATTCTTGAGGCTTCACGAGAACAGAATAAATATGAAGAGGTTTTAAGTGTTATTTTTGAAAAACAGCCTCTTTGGGCACAGCATAACAATGAAAAGCCTGAATTGATTTGGACATTTTTGACTCAAATTGAAGGTTTAAATATTGATAAATTAAAAGAAGATATGAAAAACCCAAAAATTGAAGAAATAATAGATCATGATGCAAAAGATGCACGAATTTTAAGTGTAAAAGGTACACCAACTATTTTTGTAAATGAAAAAAGATTAGAACGATTATCTCAAAAAGACTTATTTGATTTAGTTGAATCAGAAATCTATAAATAAAAGGGAAAATAGATAAATGGAATATGTATTTGCTCTTGTTTTAAGTGCCTTTTTTACAATTGTTTATTTATATTTTAAAAAGAATAAAACAATTCTTATAAAACCAAAGGCAATAAAAAAATGTTC
>JBBRXF010000170.1:0-3313 GCA_038248665.1 Campylobacterales bacterium
AATTTTTATATCAAACTTGAAAAAAAAGGGTATGATAGATTTACAAAATAAAATTACAGGATACTTATTTGGACATTAGATTTTATAAGCCAACTGTGGCTGATATTACAAAAATGCAAGATATTGTAAAAGAAGAAGTTGTAAGTGGAAAAATTCTTTTAAGAACAGAAGATGAAATGGCAACAACGATTCGTTCATATACTGTTGTTGAAGTAGATGGAAAAATGGCTGGATTTACAGCAACTCATATTCACTCTCCAAGACTTGCAGAAGTGCGAAGTTTAGTTGTAGCAAAAGAGTTTAGAGGTCTAAAATTAGGTCGACAACTTGTAGATGCTTGTATTAAAGAAGCAAAAGAGTATGGAATACAACAACTTTTATCTTTAACTTATGAACAAGGATTTTTTGAAAGTTGTGGATTTAGAGTAATTTCAAAAGAAGAAATTCCTGAGCACAAAATCTGGGCAGATTGTATTAGATGTAAGCATTTCCCTATTTGTGATGAAATTGCAATGGTTATTGATTTATAATTACTTACTTTTTATAAGGTTCTTTTTACTTAAATATTTTTAATTAGTGTACAATGTATGAATATTATCTTAAAGGATTAATTCATGTGGTTGTACACAAGTTGCACTTTCAAATTTGACATTTCTGAATTTACTCCATTTTTATTTATGTTAAGACCTCAAAATAACTTAAATCAGTTTATAGCTTTAGAAGAGTTTCAAATAAAACCAAATGTTGAAGTTAATCAATTTCAAGATATTTATGGTAATTTTTATCAAAGATTAGTTGCACCTCCTGGAAAATTCAAAATACAATGTGATACAAAAGTTAGAATAAGAGATAACTCTAATAATGCTTTTGGTAAAGAGTTTATAGAGATTCACAATTTACCCCACGATGTACTTTTATATCTGCTTCCTAGCCGCTATTGCGAATCTGATTGGTTCAATCAAATGGCAACACAAATTACTCAAGGTTTACCTTTGGGATACGAACAAGTATTAGCAATAACCAATTGGATACGAACTAATATTAGTTTTGAAAATAATAGCAGTGACACTCAAGTAACAGCAATTGAAGTAAATAATAGAAAATATGGTGTATGTAGAGATTTAGCTCATTTAGCAATTGCTTTATGCAGAAGTATTAGTATTCCCTCACGTATAGTTGTTGGTTATTTATATGAATTAGAACCTATGGATTTACACGCTTGGTTTGAAGTTTATATTGGTAATGCTTGGCATAGATTTGATGCAACACAAGATATAAATAAAGAGGGTTATGTTGTTATTGCACATGGTAGAGATGCAGCTGATGTGGCTGTTTATACTCAATTTGGTTCAACACTATTTCCAAGTTCTCAAAAAGTAAAAGTAAAAAAATTAAACGAAATATAAATCAAGGATAAATTATGGAACGCTTTAAAATAGTTCATAGAACTTATTATAATTATTCAGAAAATGTAGCTTTAGGAACACATAATTTACTTTTAAGACCAAGGGAAAATCATGAGCTTCGATTAGAGTTGTTTACCCTAAATATAACTCCCAAAGCGAAAGTTTTATGGCATTTAGATGTTGAAGATAATTCAGTTGCAGTTGCAACTTTTAATACACCAACTCAACAGCTTTTTATTGAAAGTGAAGTAATTATTCAGCAATATAATGAATCACCACTTGATTTTATAGTGGCTGATTATGCGATTAATTATCCTTTTAAATATTTACCAAATGATAATTTTATTCTTTCATCTTATATGGTTTTACCAAATGAAGAGACAAGAATTCTTCTAAATAACTGGATATTTAATGTTTATAAATATAATGAAAAAATTCAAACCTATACACTTTTACAAAAACTAACCACATATATATTTAAAAACTTTACATACAAAGTAAGGGAAGAAGCAGGGGTTCAAAGTGCAAAACAGACTTTATCTCTTGGCTCTGGTTCATGTAGAGATTTTGCTTTTTTATTTATGGAAGCTGTTAAATGTTTAGGTTTAGCAACAAGATTTGTAAGTGGTTACCTTTATGCTCCTTTAATGTCAGACCAAGTTGGTTCAACCCATGCTTGGGCTGAAGTTTATGTTCCCGGTGGAGGTTGGATTGGTTTTGATCCAACTACTGGAAATATTGTAGGAACTGACCACATTTCAGTTGCAGTTTCAAGATTACCTGATAATGTTCCTCCAATTGCAGGCTCATTTGTAGGAGTTTCTGATTCAACTTTAAATGTTGGAGTTTGGGTAACTAAAGTTTAAAAAATTTATCTTGATTTTAGATATTTAGTTCTGATACTATAGGAATATATTCACTAACTTCAAGCCACTTTTCCAATATTCAGTTCTTATAGACGAAATGAGTATAAGAGTGGTTGTATCTTTGTAATTTTACAAATAAAGCAACAAGTGATACAAAATATATTACCTTGATTAAAAACTCTTTGAAATACTCTAAAAAGTCAGTTTTTGAGATTTTGTAAACTATATTAAGATTTAGATTGGAACCAAATCTCACTAAATTTTTTTATAGCATCTTTTATTTCAAACTCTTCAAAACCACCAAATCCAAGTGCGATAACTTTTTCTAAATCAAAAAATTCTTTGAAATAAATTTTTACTCCTTTTTGTTTACATAATTCATCAAGTTTGTCTAAATCTATATTTATAAGAGGTTTTATTAAAAGATTTAATCCACTTCCTTCTCTTATAATTTTTATTTCATCTTTCAAAAATTCTTTTAAAGCTTCTTTCATTAAATCATGTTTTTTTCTATTAATATTTCTAATTTTTCTTAAGTGTTTTTCCCAATGACCCTCTTTTAAAAATAGAGTTAATGTTTTTTGAATATCAATAGGAACACCTGAAAATCTAAAGTTAAAAGTTTGATGATAAAGATTGAGTAATTGATTTGGTAAAACAATATAAGATATTCTCAAAGCTGGTGATAAAGTTTTAGAAAAAGTTCCAAGATAGATAATTCTATTGTTATTATTTTCTAAACCTTGAATTGATGGAATAGGGCGATTATGATAGCTTAGTTCACTATCATAATCATCTTCAATTATAAAAGCATCACTATTTTTTGCCCAATTTAAAAGTTTTATTCTATTTGAAATTGGTATTGTAACACCTGTTGGAAACTGATGGGATGGTGTAATATATAAAGCTTTGCAAGCTGTTTTTTCTAATAAATTTAATTCTAAACCATCAGAATTTATGGGAATATCTTCTATTTTAAAATCAGAAATTTCAAAAACTTTTCTTGCAACATTATAACAAGGAGATTCTATAGCAATATTA
>JBBRXF010000171.1:0-3289 GCA_038248665.1 Campylobacterales bacterium
AAAGAATAATCTAATATTTCACCATCACCAAAAAATACTCCTGATGTTGAAATCTTATCAATTTTTATAGTTTTTAATTTACTCCATAAAGTTTTTGAATATGTTTTTAACTTATTTATAAAATCTTCTTCAAGCAATGTATTAAATAATTTTTGCCAAAATTCATTTTCATTTTCATAAGATTCTGTATCAATATAAATAACTATATAATTTTCTTTAGGGAAATCTTCAAGATGAAACATAATTGATGTTTTACCAACTCTTCTTGGTGCAGCTAATAATATATGACTTCCACTATCAATTTTATCCCATATAGTTGATATTTCATTTTCTCTATTCCAAAAATCTGTTCCTCTTACAGCCTGCCCAACGCAATTTTTCATTAATTATCCTTTTGACAATTTATTTGTTGTTATTATAACAGACAACACTTATGTTGTCAAATAATTTACAAATAAAAAAAGAGGAGAGTTTATTTTAACTCTCCTCTTTTAAATAAGGATATACTAAAACTTCCTAATCAAATCCTCAAACACAGCTGTCAAGCCCTCAACCTCTTTAACAGTAGTTCTTTCTCCAATACTATGAATAGTATCATTTATAACACCAAACTCGATAGCTTCGATTCCAAATGCTCCGAAATATCTAGCGTCACTTGTTCCACCAGCTGTTGAGTGTTTTGTAGTAATCCCTAGAACTTCTTTGATTGAAGTTTCCATTGCACGAACCACTTTTGATTCTTTGTTTGTTACAAATGGATATGAGCCTTGTGTTGTTCTTAAACTATAGTTTAGGTGTCCGAAGATTTTTTCTATGTAAGCTTCTACATCTTCTTTTTTTGTGTTTGTTGAGTTTCGCACGTTGAACATCAAATCAAGTTTATTTGGTGTTACGTTGGTTACTTGCATTCCAGCTCTTATATCTGTGATTACTAGTTTACTTGGGGCAAAATACTCATCACCATTGTCTAAATCGTAACCTGCTATTTTTTCTAAAATTGGAGCTATTTGATGAACTGGATTTATTCCTTTTTCTGGATATGCTGCGTGTCCTTGTTTTCCTTGGATTGTTAAATATCCATTTATACTTCCACGTCGCCCTACTTTTATAGCATCTCCAAATATCTCTTCGCAAGTTGGTTCTGCTACAACTGCGTAGTTTGGAATCATATTAATCTCTTTTAGGTGTTCAAGCATTTTGATAGTTCCGTAAGTTCCCTCTCCCTCTTCATCACTTGTCATTAAAATCGATAATATTCCATCAAAGTTTTGGGCGTGTTTACAAGCATATAAAAAGGCTGCATCGCCACTTTTCATATCTTGGGCACCTCTTGCACTTATTACTCCATCAACAACTTCTGCTGCAAATGGGTCGATAGTCCAACCCTCACCTACAGGAACTACATCGATGTGTCCTGCAAAACAAAGATGTTGAGAATTTTCGTTGAATTTTTTATAATAAAATCTATTTTTTACGCCTTCCATGTCTACTTTGATACAAGTCCAATCAGCCCCTAAATATTCTTCTATAAAATCGAATGCTCTATCATCATTTGGAGTTAGTGATTTGAATCTTAATAATTTTTGAAATAATTCTATAATAGTCATTTATATATCCTTTTAGTTACGGCAGATTTTAGCTAACTTAACTTTATTTTGTTATAATAAAACTCAGTTAAAAAATTTTAAATTTTATTATTTAATTGTATAAAGGGGTTTGTAATGACTAAACTAAAGAAAATACTTTATGGCTTGGGTTTATTAATAGTTGTTTATGTAGCTGTTGGTTTTAAAGTTCTTCCCATTGTTTTAAAAGATCAATTAATAAAAAATCTAGATGAAAATCTCACACAAAAAACTGACATTGGAAAAATAGAATTTAATCCTCTAAACTTTAAAATAGTAATTCATGACTTTAAAATATTCGATTCAAATAATGTAACAACTGTTTCATTTAAAGAGTTTTCAGTTGATTTTTCACTATTAAGATCAATTAAACAACAAAATATTAGATTTAAAGAAGTTGCTTTAACAGACGCTTTTGTAAATGTAATTCAAGATAAAGATGGGAATTTAAATCTTGCAAATCTTACAAAACCTTCTTCAAATGAAGAAACTAAACCAGAAGAAGAAAAAAGTTCTTCAATTATTGATTTTTTAGTTTCAAAACTCACATTAGATAATGCAAATATACAATATTCAAAAGAAGGTGAAATCCCTTACACTTTGGATTTAAAAAATATAAATTACACTTTGTATGATTTAGGAACTTATAAAAACAGCCTAACTTCAAATGATTTAACTCTAAAATTAAATGAATACACAAGTATTTCAATTGGTGGAGCATTTAAACTACAACCGTTTAAAGCTTATGGAAAAGTTTCAATTGAAGATTTAAGATTAAAAGAGTTTCTTACATATAAAAAAGATATGTTGAATTTTGATTTAGATGAAAAAACAAATCTAAATCTAATTCTAAATTATAATATCGACACTACAAATGAGTTTGCTTTGACGCTAAGTACGGACAAATTTGAGTTAAACAATCTAAACCTAAAACAAAATAAAAATCCTTTGGTAAATCTTGAAAAGCTTAATATTGGAAATTTCATTTTTGATTTACAAAATCAAAATGTAGCCTTTGATGATGTTAATTTTAAAACTTTAAAAGCAAATATGGTTTTAGATAAAAATGGAATTAACTTTGCAAATCTTATAAATACTCCATCAACAAAAGAGAAAAAAAGCAAAGAGCTGAAAGTTGAAGTTACCACAGCAAAACCGCAAGAAGAACCAAAACCTTGGACTATAAATCTATCAAATATAAAAGTAAATAATAGTGATTTTATTTTTGATGATAAGGTAAATAATTCTATCTCTCAAAGTAAAGCTTTTAATATAAATCTTACTAATTTAGGAATTATTGGCTCTAATATTGACTTAAGTGGTTTGCTTTTAGAAAATCCAAATCTAAGTTATGTAAATAATAACAATAATTTATCTCTAATGGGTAAAAATACAAATATAAATCTTGATAAATTATCATTTAAAGATAATATTTTAGATATAAATAAAATCGAACTTACAAAAGATAGTTTAACTTTAGATGATAAAAAATCAGATTTTAATCTAATTTCAAAAAAAGTAAATCTTTTAGTAAATAATCTGAATATAAATGATGGAAAAACTTCAATAAATTCAGTTGTTTTAAAAACTCCAAGTTTAGATTTTAATGATGTAAAATCAAAAATGAAACTACAAACTTCAAATATAAATCTAGCAGTTAACTC
>JBBRXF010000172.1:0-3257 GCA_038248665.1 Campylobacterales bacterium
CAAGGTATTTATATGTTAGCTACTATTTTGAGAAGTAAAATTGCCTCAAATGTAACTATATCTATTATAAGAACTTTTGCCCAAATGAGAAAATTTTTATCTCAAAATGCTTCTATTTTTCAAAGAATTGATAAACTTGAAATACTGAGGCAAAAGGATAAACTTGAAATAGATATTAAATTTAATAAAATATTTGATGCATTAGAACAAAAAAAGTTAAAGACAATACAAGGTATATTTTATGATGGTCAGATTTTTGATGCTTATATTTTTATAACTGATTTATTAAGAGATGCAAATAAAAAAATAATACTTATAGACAATTATGTCGATGATACAACACTCACAATTTTTACAAAAGTTCCAAATATAAAAGTAACTATTTATACAAATACAATATCAAAACAACTCAAATTAGACTTAGAAAAATATAATGCCCAATATAATAATGTCATTATAAAAACTTTTAAAAATTCCCATGATAGGTTTATTATCATTGATGATAAGAAGATTTATCATATAGGTGCTAGTTTGAAAGACTTTGGTAAAAAATGGTTTGCTTTTTCAAATATGGATATTTCTTTGTTCGAGGAAATTATTTCAAAGTTGGAATGATACACCTTGTCTGTAACTATGTGTTATTTTCAAAAAAAACACTATAAAATAGCTATTAGTTTTAAATAAAAAATAAATTATTTAGATTAGAATAGCTATAAAACACTGGTAAATACAAGTTTTTTTAAATGTTGGAAAGTTCATATAAAATAGTATTTTTGTACAATTAAAAATAAAAATATTAAAAAGCAGATTTTATGGAAAAAAGTAATTGGTCAATAGATTTAGTAAAAAAAGAAGCCGAAAAATACACAACTAAAATTGATTTTAGAAATAATTCATACAGTGCATATTCATGGGCTCATAGAAATAATGTTATAAAAGATATTTGTTCCCATATGAAGCCTTTTAGAAAAAGTTGGTCTTTTAAGTTAGTACAAAGTGAGGCTTTAAAGTATCAATATAAAAAAGATTTTAGAAAAAATAGTTTAGGTGCGTATACTTGGGCACATAAAAATAAAGTTATAAATATTATCTGCTTACATATGAAATCAGGATATACAGATTTAACAGTTCAAAAAGCAAAAGAAGAAGCTCTAAAATATAAAACTAAAAAAGATTTTGAAAATGGAAGTCCAAGAGTTTATTTTTATGCACATGGTAAAAAAATCATTGATGAAATATGTTCCCATATGGAATCAGGAAGAGGTATTTGGAATTTTGAATTAGTAAAAAAAGAAGCATCCATGTATAAAATAAGAAAAGATTTTCAAGAGAATTCAAAGGGAGCATATTCATATGCTTTCAAACATAATATGTTAGATGAGATATGCTCTCATATGGATTCTGGCAGAGGAATATGGAATTTAGAATTAACACGACAAGAAGCTTTAAAATATGAATTGAGAAAAGATTTTGAAAGAGATTCTTGTGGTGCTTATTGTTTTGCATATCGAAATGGTTATTTAGATGAAGTATGCAATCATATGATGGACAATGCAAAAACAGATAATGATGTAATTTATATTTGGAAAGCTCTTAGTTTAGGAAAATGGAACGATAAAGATATTTATAAAATTGGAAAAACATCTGCACGATTAGGTAAAGAAAGAATTTATTTTGTTGCAAATCAGGCAAATATTCAAGTTGAAATTGTTTTAATAGAAAAAGTGAATTGTAAAGCATCAGATTTAGAAACAGAAATTTTAAGAATGGGCGAAAAGATAAATTTATCAGGCTTTAATGGAGCAAGTGATTTTAGAGCATTTTCAAGAAATGATTTAAAAGTTGCAGTAGAAATAATTAAACCTAATATTGCGAAAACAAATATTTAAAGGAGATAAATTTAATGTTAATTAATAAATCAAAAGGTATAACACCAAGTGAAAGATTTTTAGCTAATTTAGCTGAGAAAACATTTCTTAATCTATGGAGTTATCCAAATGTATTTAAAGAACAAAAAGGTGGTAAAGAATTATGTGATTTATTGGTTGTTTTTAATAATCATATAATCATATTTTCCGATAAATCAATAGATTTTAAAAATAAAAATGGAATAAATGAAGATTGGAAAAAATGGGCTAAAAAAGCAATAGTAGAATCATCAAATCAAATTTTTGGTGCTGAAAGATGGATAAAAAGATTTCCTGATAGAATATCTTTAGATGCAAAGTGTAATGAAAAATTTCCTTTTCAGTTAGCAAAAAATGAAGATATGATTATTCATAGAATAGTTTTGGCTTCTTTTAGTGGAAATGAATTAAAAGAACACATTGGAAATAGTGGAGCATTTACTATCAATCCATTTATCATTGGAGAAGAAGAACACTTAAATACTCCATTTGCAGTAGGTCAAATTAACGAAGAAAAAGGTTTTGTTCATATTATGAATGAAACAAGCTTAGAAGTATTGATGACAGAACTTGATACTATTTCAGATTTTACAACTTATCTACAAGAAAAAGAAAAATTTGGATTGTCAGGTCAATTACATAAAGCATATTCAGAAGAAGATTTATTAACTGTATATCTTGAAAATGTAGATAATGAAGAAAAACATAGTTTTAAATTTGAGAATGAAGATTTAAAAATTGAGATCGAAAAAAAAATTTGGCAAAATCATAAAAATAATCATCGATATTTATTAAAAAATATTGAAGATAAAACAAGTTATATATGGGATTCTATGATTAATAGATTTACAAATGAAATGTTGAATCAAAGATTAATTGAACAATCTGTATCAAATCCTTTAGAACTTAACAAAATATTAAGAATAATGGCATCAGAAAATAGATTAAATAGGCGTTCTTTAGCAAAGACATTTTTAGATTTATTTGAAAAATATAAACAATTTGATAAAAATAAGATATTAAAAAGAGTAGTGATATTTGAAAATAATGATAAGAAAGCATATGTTTTTTTGATTGCTAATAAACCAGAAAACTGGGAATATGAAGATTATCAAAATGAAAGAAAATATCAATTATTTAATTATATGATGTCTTTAAAAAGTAAGTATCCAAATTTATTGGATATAGTAGGTATTTCAAGAGAAGCAGTGCTAGATGAAGCTTCATCTAATGATATTCTTTATATTGATGCTCGCGCATCTGGCTTAGCTGGCCGTGCCGGTCGCGTTGCGGAAGCGCGACGAGGATCGGTTCGTACTGGCCGCCGCCGATGATCTCCACCTGGCCGCG
>JBBRXF010000173.1:0-3188 GCA_038248665.1 Campylobacterales bacterium
AAGTTCTATTTGAGTCAAAGCTTTTGTATCATCGTTTAGATGAGGTAGAGTATGAAAGATTACATCAGCAAACTCTATTTTTTTATACTCTTGATTATATGAGACATAGATATTTTTAAAGTTCTCAAAAATCTTTAGAATTGGTGAGCTGAGGTTAGTTCGTGGAGTTGAGTGATTTCCAGCAATTAAAATAAATGGAATATTCAAAGACTCTATTTCTTTGAATTTCTCCAAAGCAAAAGTAATCGCTCTATTACTTGGACTTGAACGATGAAACAAATCTCCCGTATGGATTATGAAATCAGGTTTGATTATTTTGATTTGTTCAACTATTTGGGAAAAAGCATCATAAAAATCTGCTTCTCTTTGGTTTATATTTTCATTGTTTATTATATCTAGGTCATTAAAACCTAAATGTGTATCGCTAAAATGTAGAATTTTCAAAGTTTGATCTTTTTGTTTATTTTGTTAATAAATATTATAACAGACAAATGACTCTCAAATGACTCAATTTTCATCTTTTACTTGTTTTATTGCATATAAAATCTTATAATTCCAACCATGGAAGATTTACTTGAAATCAAATTTTTATCAAGCCTAGAAAATGATGGCTTTGAAATTCTCACTTTAGATAAACTATTAGGAAAATATGATTTAACAAATCACTATATGACTAAACCCCATCGAATCAAGTTTTACAATATTTTATATTTTACAAATGCAGATGATTATCACTATGTTGATTTTAAAGAATATCCAGTAAAAAAAGGCTCGTTGATTTTTTTGAATAAAAATCAAATACATAACTTTAGTAAAACTGCAAACTATCAAGGATATATGATTCTTTTTACTGATAAATTTTTAAGTAGAAACCTCATAAATATTCAAAAAGTTTTTTATAATATCTTATCAAAACCATATATTTTAGATAATTGTTTTGAAGAGTTTGAAACAATTTTTAAACAACTACTAAGTGAATATCAAGATAAAAACAATCTTTTTAAAGAAAAGATATTTACCCTACTTTTTAATTATCTAATTTTAAAATCTGAAAAGCTTTTATCACTCAATCTTGATAATAATCAAAATGAAAAATATCTTACAATATTTGAAGAGTTCACAAAACTGCTACAAGAAAACTATCACTTATCAAAAAATGTAAATTTTTATGCACAAAAACTCAATATTTCGCCTAAACACTTAAATATCTTATGTAAAAAGTTTTTAAATCTAAGTGCCAAAAATACCATTGATAATTACATCATTTTAGAAGCAAAAAGAGAATTAATTTCAAACTTACCTATCAAAGAGATAGCCTATAAATTAGGTTTTATTGAAACAACAAACTTTGTTAAGTATTTCAAAAAACAGACAAATATCTCACCCTCAAAATTTAAAGAGCAATTAGGCTTTTAGTTCCACATTTACCATTTTTAATACTATTTTAACCTTTAAAAGATTTTTCCTAAAGTGTAAACTTTCCTCATATACATTAAAGGATAAAAAATGAAAAAAAGAAATATTTTATTAACAACAATTACTCTAATCTCTTTAGCATACTCATCATTAAATGCTCAAGAGTTAAGTCAAAAAGAAAAAAGTATCTCACTTTTAGAGAAAGCTTTTTCAACAAATCAAGATAGAAGTGGTTTAGCTTATATAAATGACAAAAAATATATTCAACATAATCTTTATGCACAAGATGGAATTGCTGGTTTAAAAGGATATTTGGATTATTTAAAAGGCCAAGAGTTAGAATATAAAGTTTTAATTGCATTTGAAGATAACAACTATGCTGTAACTTTTTCTTTGTCTAAACAAGGAAAAGAAACAAATAAGGTTATTGATATTTTCAGATTTGAAAAAGGATTAATAGTTGAGCATTGGGACAATGCTGAACCTCTAAACAAAGATGAAAACTTAAAAGTTGAAAAAACTATTGATTTAGATAAAACCCAAGCAAATAAAAACTTGGTTAAAGAACTAATAGATAAAAAAGTATTAGATGGTACTTATCTAAAAAATCATTTGATTTTAGCTCAAGGTAATTTTGTTTTAACGCTAAATGAAATAGAAAAAGATAATCAAAAGATTTCATTATATGAACTTTTTGATGTTAAAGATTCAAAAATAGTTAAAAAATGGGATATAGAAGAGAAAATTCCACCTCTTTCACAATGGCAAAACTCAAATGGAAAATTTTAAAGATGGCTTTTGCCATCTTTATCTAACATTCCATAGTTCTACTACAATTATTTATAAAATTCATAGTAAAAACACTTTAAAAAACTTGTATTATAGAATAAGATAATGCTACAATTTTACCACGAGAGTATAACTATCTTCAAATTTATCGTTTTTATCGTAATGTCAATTTTTTTATATTGAATTCAATAACAACACTACTTATATGAATAGTTCGGGAAGTCATTATGCTCTTAGACCATGAAGTTATCACTAATTGGTTCATATTGTAATTACTATATACCGGCTATATAGATAAATAAAATTACAAAAGAGATTGAATTTTCTGATTATCCTAATTATTAGATAAGGAAGTTTTGTGAAATATGTTAGTGAATTAATATGGTTAAGTCTTTAGCCCATTGTTATATCTATTAGATATAAACTTTATACAAAAAATGCAACAAAAGGAATAAAATGATTGCAATACCAATAAAAATCAAAAAAGAGACTTGTTTCCTATCCACACTATTTGGAAAAGCTAAATATTTTGCTTTAATAAACAACAACAGTGTAGAAATAGTTAAAAATGAACAAATAAGTGGAAAAGCCGTAGCGGATTGGTTAAAAAGTAAAAATGTAAATATACTTATCACTTCTCACATGAGAGAAAAACCCTTTGAAAGACTTCTAAATCATAATATCAAAACATATTTTGCAAGAGATAAAAAAATAGATATAAATAAAATATTATTACAATATGCAGATGGAGAGTTACCTATTTTAGATCACGATCTTTTTCAAATTATTTTTAAGAAACACTCTTTCAAAAAAAATATTAATTCTAACAAAATAGCTGGTGAATTTCATTTTTAAGCTTATAGAATAGAAATTTTAAAAATTTCTATTCTATCTTTTCCTATCATAAAAAAATTAATAAATATTATGACATTATCTAAAACTATTTTTTTCTCTTCAATTGGTTTTATACCTGTAACACAAGC
>JBBRXF010000174.1:0-3165 GCA_038248665.1 Campylobacterales bacterium
CAAAAGATATTTTGCCCTTAAAAACCTCACAAAAATTTAGTTCAGTGCTTGAGCCGTATGCGGTGAAAGTCGCAAGTACGGTTCTTAGGGGAGGATGTCACCGCGAGGTGATGTTCTTACCCGACAATGAAATTCTGTTGTCCTAAAACTTAGTTTTACAATCATGCTTCTTTTGATAATATTTAAATGATAAAATCAATCCGTCCTCATATAAACATTCCCAAACACCCTAATAGAATCTTTCAAAAATGCATCTATCTTATTATCTTTTCTTTTAGTAAACCCACTATTCTCATCAAATACTAATATATTTGGTATTTCAGAAGATAAATGCCTTTGCATATCTTCTTTTTCACCATCTTCATTGATAAAATAATATCTAATCTGCCCATGTAAGATAGGTTGTGTAGCAATCTTTAATTTATTGTGCATATATTTATCTGGATTTGTTTTTATATCTTCAAAATATTGTTTCTCAAGCTTTAATCTAGTATCTAGCTCTTGAAGTTTTTCTTGATAAGTTAGTTCACTTATATCATTATTCTTTATATACTCTTCAAACTCATGATTTAACATTCTAATTGAAACAGCATATTCTCTATCAAGTGCTAATTGAATCTTTGAAAAATCAGATATTTGTTTTCTTTTATAAACAGGTGTTAAAGTATATGTAAATGCTGTATTTGTTGGATTTAATATATTAACAAATGTATCAATGCTATATATGTTAGTTTTTCTAGTATCTTTCTTATGTGGTAAGAGTAAAGAATCAATTTCAAGTAGCTGAGAGTAAATATTTTTATTAACTATATATAATTCCGCTTTTATGAATTTAATAGCTACAAGGCTATTTAAAATACTTTTTGTAGCATTTCTTGCATAAAGTAATAAATCTTTTTTAGTAAGTTGTTCTTTTTCCATAAATTAATTCTTCCTCTACCCTATTTCTTTTATTTATTATAACATATTCACTATTATATAATCTAGCACTTATACACTTTTAATACTAGCCAAATATTTATTATTCTCCAACATCTCTTATTCTTTTATTTAATCCACTTATAGAATAATACTTCAAACAACTTTTGCCACCCTACTCCTAGTAATTAAGATAAAATGATATTTTGTATCCCCATCAATTTAAAGAAGAAGCAACTATAATACAAATTGTTTAAGTGCTAGATTATATAATAATGAATATATAAATATATAGTTTAAAGAAAAAATAGATATTAGTAATGTATATAAATATTGTGAGATAAACACACTTTTTTTAATTGCTCTAGAAATTGTTTTCTCTTACCTTAGTATGACTTTTAATTAAAAAATCAATCCTAGGGCAAATATAGAGAGTTATATTTTTATACAAATTACATATACTGTCTTGCAGATGATGAACACAGAAAAAAGATTGTTTTTCAATTCATTTAAGACTTTTTTTGCATTAATATTTTGCTGTTTTTTTAGAAATTTCTTATTATATTCTTTTCTATTTTACTTATACTCTCTTCATTTATCTCAAGCTCTTTCGCCCTATTTCTAAATGTAGAAAAAATATCAATAGTTTGTTCAATAATCTCTTTTGCAATATTTTCTTTCAAAGAATGTAGTTTCGCAATTTCTAATAAATCTTTTTTTGTAAAATCATTTGTTTTACCTCTTAGAGATAATTGATGATTTTTTGTATAGTTCATACCATTTGCGTATGTTATATCATAAGCAGGACTTAGACTCCAAGTTCCTTTTTCATCCATTAAGAATGCAAAGTTTTTTGCATGATCATCTTGATTTCTTCCTATTATATTAAATACCATTCTTCTATAAAGTTCATATAGATCTTGTTGGTTTCCTGTTAAATATCTAGTTAATCGAAAAAGTTCATCATATGAGTAATGCATTGGTACATTAAAATTACAATGAGTAAGTCCAGCTACACTATGAAGATGTTTAGCTTTACCATTTACTCTATCAAATCGTTTAATTAAATAATGGGTTAAATTTCCATGTTCTAATAATTCAATATTAGGAACTTCAATTTTTGCTTCTTTTGCCATATTCATATATAGATATTCAAGTTTGGTGTAATCTTGTCTTCTTTGATTATCGTTTAAAAAATCAAACTTTATTAGATAGTGTTCAAATCCAATAGGAAGTTCTTTTTTTATACCACTTATTATCTCTTTACTATTTGGGTTATATCCTATAATTGCTTTTGCACGAGCACCACCTGCACTTGCAGCACTATCCATGAAAGTTAGCATTTCATCAACAACATCTATTGCATCACCACTTATAATTTTTTTAGCATTTTCATAAAAACTATTTAGTTCTATTAGTTCTTGTTGTTTATGATTATCAAGTTTATGAATTGAGGGTTTATAAGATATTGCACCTATACTTTTATCACCTACAAACATAAGTTTTTGAACAACATTTAATTCATAAGATGGAATATTTTTTGATTCAAAATATCTTTCAATTACTTTTGTACCAAATTTATCAGGCAAACTATCATGGAAAACTCCAGCTAAGCCTTCAAAATAGTGTTCATCATTGTTTGTATAAACTCCTTCTAAAGACAAAGGAAGTTTTAGTGGTGAGATTTCTAATTTAGAGTTTTTAAACTCTTTATCATATTCAAAATATACTCTTCCATCTTTTAATAAAATAGTTCCAATCTTTTTATCATAAATGAAAGCTTCAACTTCATATTGATTCATTTGATTATCCTTTTTGGAAGTTTAGATTCATTTTTTATCTCTTCTAAACTTTTAATTTCTCGTTGTTTTAATAATCCATTTATATTATCAAAAAGTCGTAAGGCTATAAAAAGCTTTAATATATTTTCTAAAGAAGCTCTTTTTTTATAAACAAAATCTTTATAGGTTGAAAATGGAATATCAGCTTTTAAAGCTAACTCTTTTTGTTGAAGTTTTTGAACTTTTCTTTCATTTTCAATAAGTTCAATGGTTCTTTCTATTAATTCAATTGGAGTTGATAGTTCTAACATCTTTTAACCCTTAGATATGGTATTACATATATTATATTTATAATAATAACATAAAGTATGGGATTTTATATAATAGTTTAATGGAGTTTATTTATATTTGAATATTATGGGTATAATAAATTTAATTTTTTAATATTCTTATATATTAAAATAAA
>JBBRXF010000175.1:0-3118 GCA_038248665.1 Campylobacterales bacterium
AATCATTGCATCACCAACACCACTTATTCTTTTTAAATCATCAACTATATTCATTAATGCATAGTTCGATAAATAAGTTGTATCGTATGTATTTGATGGAGAGTTAAGCATAATAAATTGTAAAATACTTGGACTTCTCTCTCTTACATTTACACCTTGTCTTTGTACTTGTTCTGGCAGTTTTGATAAGGCTGCTTGAACTCTATTATTAACATCAATTTTTGCAGAATCTGCATCAGTTCCAACTTCAAAAAATACATTTATACTAACTCGTCCACTATCTTCAGCAACAGAGTTCATATAAAGCATATTTTTTGCACCATTAATTTGTTCCTCAATAGGAGCAGCAACCGTTTTTGCTAAAGTATCAGCACTAGCTCCTGGATAATTTGTACTTACAATAATTTGAGGAGGAATTACCCTTGGGTATTGCTCAATTGGTAAATTTATCATAGCTGCAAGTCCAGCTATTACTATGATAATAGATACAACCGCAGCAAATACTGGGTTTTTTATAAAAAATGAAGAAAACATCTTATTTCTCTTTATTTAAAATTTGTATTTTTGTATCAGGTCTTAGTTTTGCCATATTACTGATAACAATTTGGTCATTTTCATTTAAACCACTTTCAATTGTAATTCCCTCTTTAACTAAAATACCAGTTGTTACAGGTCTTAATTTTGCGATTGAATCAGTAACTACATAAACAAAACTACCTTGTGAAGTTTTTAATATTGCATTTTCAGGAATAATATAAACTTTTCCTAAATCAAGATTTGTTACTTCAATTTTTCCAAATTCACCAATTAAAATTTCATTATTTTCATTTTTAAATTTAGCTCTTAATAAAAGCGTGTCTGTGTTTGAATCAATTTTAGAAGAGATAAAATCAACAGTTCCATTTTCATAAGTTTTATTACTTGTCACTAGATTTACTTTTGCACTTTTTTCTTTTATTTGAGAAAGGTATCTTGTAACATCATCTTTTGAAAGGGCAAATTCTGCATAAACTGGATTTGTATTTGTAATAGTTACAAGTAAAGAGTCTGAATCATTTGAACCAACTAAATTACCAATATCTTTTTTCTTAAGTCCAATCATCCCATCTATTGGAGCATAGATTTTTGTATAATCAAATTGAATTTGCGCATTTTGTAAAGCTGCTTTTGCACTTTCTAATAATGCTGAGGCATTTTCATATTGGTAATTATACTCATCAGCTTGTTGAACACTTATTGATTTTGTTTTTATTAAAGAGTTTGATCTTTCAAAATCTTTTTGCGCTTTTTTATAGTTTGCTTGAGCAGTTTTTACATTTGCTTTTGCAACATTTAAATTTGCTAAATAAGTATCTTGTTCTATTTTATATAATAGAGTTCCTTTTTTAACAAAATCTCCTTCATTAAAATATTTTTCAACTAAAATACCTTTTACCCTTGCCATAACATTCACTTCTTCAAAAGTTTTTATTATTGATGGATAAGTTTTTACAGTTGTTGCTATTTTATTTGCTATTTTAAAAGTTTCCACAGGTAATGGTGGAAGTTGCGGTTTATCTTCCGCATTTAATGCATTAAATCCTAAAAAAATAAATGCTATTGCTACTATTGATTTTCTCATTTTATATATTCCTCTAATTTTTTACCACTATAGTAAATTATTTTTGCTTTTTTAATTTCTAAATCATTTTGTGATGTTTTTAATTGACTAAGTGCTGTATATTTTTCACTTAAACTCTCTAAAAATGAAACATTATCAATCAATCCACTTTCGTATTTTGATTTGATTACATCATATGCTGTTGTTGCAGCTTTTAAATTTGCCTCTGAAGATTTTATTTTTGCTTTTGAAATATCATAGGCTTTAAGTGCTAGTTGTAAATCAACATTTGCTTTGTTTTTTTCATATTCATATTTTGATTTTGAACTTAAATAATCTTTATATTTTGATTCATATTTATATTTTGTTTCACCAAAAGAAAAAATATTCCATTTTAAATTTGCTGATAAAATATTTTGATGATCTAAAGCATTGCTTTGATAATTGCTATTATCATAATTTGAATCATAATATGTATATGTATTATCAAGTGTTATTGTTGGTAAATAACCACTTTTCTCACTTCTTGCATTTGCAAGTTTTGATTGTAAATTAAATTCTGTAGATTTTAAATCAAATCTTAAATCATTTTGAGCAGAATTTTCAAGCTCTTTTACATTTGAACCAGCATCAATAGAAACAGTTTGTCCTGTGATGTATTCCAAATTATGAGTTATAGTTATCATCTCAAGTTCAATCTCTTGTAATGTCACTTTTGAATTTTCTAATCTTGAAATAATTTTTTGAACTTCATCTTCTGTTGTAGTTCCAGCATCTAAAAATCTTGATAATCTAGTTAGTTGAGATTCAAGTTGTTCTATCTCTTTTAACTTTGCTTCTTTTTGAGCAATATAAGATAGATAATTGTAGTAATAATTTATAACATTTAATGAAATATCATTTTTTAAAGCTTCTACAGATTGTTCACTACCTTTTATTGATTGTTCATAACTATCATAAGTATCTGATTTTTTTCCACCATCATAAAGTTCATAACTTAGACTTCCATAAACTTTTGATGAGTTTTTAGGAACACTTGCCGTTTCTTTATCTGTTATTCCATGATTTGCACCAATGTCCAAACTTGGCATATAACCACTTTTTACACTTTCATATTCGTCTTTTATTGAATCCAAACTCTTTTGAGAAGAATCAACTAGTTTATTTTGTATTGATAAATTAATTAACTCTTCTAAATTTTGAGCTGATAAAAAAAGAGGAACTAAAAAAATAAAATATAATTTTTTCAAAATAACTCCTTATAATTTTTGATTTCTGATTTTAGAATAAATGAACTTAAATTTATCTTTCTAGAAAGATAAATTTATCTTAATAATAATTTCGCTAAAATTCCACCATGAAAAGAAAACACATAGATAAATTTTATAATACAACAATTAAGTCAAAAGAGTATGAAATTTTTGCACTTACTTTACCAATTACACTAATTCATAAAAACATGTTTAATGATACAGAGTGTTTTTTAAAGACGCAATATGATTTACTTCATTCTCATGT
>JBBRXF010000176.1:0-3035 GCA_038248665.1 Campylobacterales bacterium
ATGAAAAAAACCTCTATACCTAAAGGATAGTCACTGTTTTTTTTCATTAATGCTTCTATAAACTCTTTGTTGCAAGGTAAATTAACCTCTTTTTTTCCATCAATGCCAGGACCAGTTAAACTATATGTATAAGAGTTGAAATCTTCACATTTGCAAATTAAAGTGGCACTAAAATCAGGATTTAAATAATCTCCCTTTTTTGCTTCACTTATCAAATGAATGTCAACTGAATCACTTAGAATATAATCAGCTTCGATTAGAATAGTTGCTTTTGGATTGGTAATAGCTTCTATTAATGAAATATCCTCATCACCACTGTAATAAAAAGAAACTTCACTAAAGAAAAGTACATTGGCAACTGCTAATAAATGTGAATCAAACACCTTTTTTATTTGAGTAATTTTCCCTGGCATTGCCAAAGCATCACTTAAACTTTTAAAATTTTGTCTATTTAATTGTTCTAAATCTACATTTTCCATCTTTTATCCTTGAGCCATTAGGTCAAAATTTACCCTTGTTGCATTTACTCTTTTGTTGCTTTCTTTTTGCATTTTTTGTATATTTTGTACTGTTTTGGCAGCCAAAGCTTCAATCTCTTCTTTGAAAAAATCAGCACCAAAACACCCATCACAAACGGCAATATACAAGGAGAACTTTTCGTTGTCATCTTGTACCATCGCCCATCCTTTGTATGTATTATCCCCTTTTGAGAGTTGGACAATTGTAGTTGTAACAAGTATCTCTCCACCATAAAACTCCCCTTTACTAATTGGATCAAAAATCGGCTGCAAAAGTGTTTGTTGTACTGGAGATTGAAGCACTGCTATCTTTAATTCATTATTTATTTTATTGTATAACTCTTCAAGTGCTGTAAAATCAGCTTTTTGAAGGATATAGTTTAAATCTTCTCTTTTCATTTTTCTTCCTAAACAAGTTTTTTTCTAAAATATGCTGAAATTTTAGAAATAATTGAAACAACAACTATGATAAGTAAAATAATTGTTGCTGTTTGTTGATATTCAAAAAGTTTGATACTCATAATAAGCTCAAAACCAATTCCACCAGCTCCTACAAGTCCCATAGTCGTTGAAGCTCTTACATTTCTATCTAATAGATAAAGATTGTAGCTATGAAACAAAGGAACTATTTGTTTAAAATATCCATGATAAAAAATATAAAATTTTGAGGAACCTGTAGAAATTAATGCTTCAATTGGTTTTTCATCAATACTTTCAATAGTTTCTGCATAAAATTTTGCTAAAAATCCTGTTACATGCAGTGCAATTGCAAGAACTCCGGCAAATGGACTAAGACCAATAATTGATACTAAAATAATTGCAAAAAGCAGATCGGGCATTGCTCTTAAAAAATTAATAAACTCCCCAATAATAACTCTTATAGGAGTAGCTACTTTTATATTTTTTGCTAACATAAATCCAAGAGGTAGTGAAAAACCTATTGCTATAACCGTAGCAGCAATTGCCATTGCAATAGTTTCTAATATAAGCACTGAGAATTCTTGTGTTCTTGAAAAATCAAGTGGAAAAAAACCTACTAATGTTTCATAAAATCTAGGAAGTCCAGTTATAAGTGAACCCAGTTCTAAGGGCTTATAAAGGATTGCTACTACTCCTAAGGCGATAAGAGAAATACCAACAAATGTTTTTTTTAAATATTCTTTATTGTGTTTACTTGAATGTAAGATAATATCTCTTGCATAATTTGAAACTCTATCAATTAAGCTAAGTATTACAAGAATACAAATAAGCATAGCAGCAACTTTGTCATAACTAAAATATCGGAGTTCTCCATAAAGTTCCATACCAATCCCACCAGCACCAACAAGTCCAAGTACCATAGCAATTCTAATATTATGGTCTAGTAAATAAAGTGTATAGTTACTAATAAGTGGTAGTGCTTGTTCAAAAATACCATGACGAAGCATATAAATATAACTGCTTCCTGTTGATTTGATAGCTTCGATAGGTTTCATATCGATACTTTCAAAACTTTCAATATAAAACTTTGTTAATAGTCCAATAGTTGCAAATATGATTGCAAGAATTCCAGCTAAACTACCTACTGCTATTGAAACGACAAACATAAGCGCATAAACAATATCTGGAATAGATCTTAAAATATTTGTGAGTTCATTTATAAGAACATACACAATTTTATTTGGAGTTAAGTTTCTAGCTCCCAAAAAACCAAGAGGTAAAGAAATAATTGTTCCTATTACTGTTCCCCATACACCCATAGCTACTGTTTCAGCTAGAAGTTCAACTATTGTGTCAAAGTTTTTAAAATTAGGTGGAAACATCTCTTTGATTAAATCTATACCATATTGATAACCTTCTATTAAAGCAGTTATACTTACTTGTGAAATTTGAAATGACCAAATTACAATAAAAAAAGCTATCAGCCAAAAAATATTTTTAACTTTTTTATTCATCGCCAAACTCTTCATCATCTTCACTTGATTCCAAATCACCATAAATTGAAGTCAGAATCTCATGAGTTAGCTCTTGTGGATGACCATCAAATATAAGTTTTCCATTAGAAAGACCTACAACTCTATCAAAATATTTTTCACTAATGAGTTCCAATTGATGGATAACTGTAATAGTTGTAGTATGCTCTTTTTCATTAATTTTAGAAAATAGTTTTAATATTTTTTTACCTGTTTTTATATCAAGATTTGCTGTTGGTTCATCAGCAAGTAATATTTTTGGCTCTTGCATTAAAGCCCTAGAAATTGCAACTCTTTGTTTTTGTCCACCACTTAGACTATCAATTCTTTCATCATATTTATCGGCTAATTTTACAAACTCTAAAATATCTTTTGCTTTTTTCTTATCACTTTTTTTAAAAAAACCAATACTTACAGCTACATTTTCAGCTAAATTTCTCTTTTTTCCCAAAGTGCCTGTTAGCACATTGTGTAACACTGTAGTTCGTTCAATTAAATTAAAGAGTTGATAGACCATGGCAACTTTAACTCTTAACTTTTTTACTTGTTTTTTTGATGTGTAATC
>JBBRXF010000177.1:0-2979 GCA_038248665.1 Campylobacterales bacterium
ACTTCTAAAGAAGATAATCGTGAAAAATGATTATATCTATGAAAACAAATCATATGGTATGTACTATCTATAATTGAAGTATTTCTTTTATTGCGTTTTACTCTTAAATTACTTGGTGCAAATGTAGATGCTTGATTTACACAATTCATCTATAATGTCTCATGATTCTTTAATGAGCCTTTCCGTCTAATGTTTAGTTCATCATATTCTGTTTCAACTGGTACAACATTTGAATGGTCTATTCTTGTGGGTATGATTATATATTGGCTTATAGCAATAGGTATCATGCAATTATTTTGAATGGGGCGTAAAGTTACAAAAGAAGAAGCACATGATGATTTAGATAAAAACTCATAAGAATCTTATTTTTTGAATGATAAATAATTAAAGGAAGGATTTAGAGTATTTGATTAACTTAATATATAGTTATACTTTATTAAATTAAAAATAACTTCACTTCTCCGTATTTCCACAAAAGTTCGAACTTTACAACAAGCTTATAACTCCAATATAGAATTGGAGTTATAAAATAGCTTATCTAGCACAAAAAAGAGCTTAATTTAAGCTCTTTTTTGTTGCTTATTTTGTTTAAAAATGTATTGGTACTCCTATGGGGAATTGAACCCCAGTCCTAGCCTTGAGAAGGCCATGTCCTAACCACTAGACGATAGGAGCAAATATAAAAAACTCTCATTTTATCCCTCTCCCTTTGGGAGAGGTTAGGTGAGGGCTTTTATTTTTATTATTTTAATTTAGCAGCAACATCAGCTTTACTCATACCGTGGATATCAGTAGTAACTCATGTAGCTCTAGCTGTACCATCGATGATTTTCATAGCTCAAGCTAGATCTTTTGCATTTAAATCAACTATTTTTTGTTCAGCTATTTCTTTTAATTGATCAAAAGTTAGATGTCCAACTTTATCTTTTTGAGGGATTTTAGATCAACTTGCTAAACCTAATTTAGCTTTAACCAATACTCATGCAGGTGGTTCCTTAACTACGAAGTCAAAACTTTTATCATCATAAACTGTGATAATTACAGGAAGTATAGTTCCCATCTTATCTTTTGTTCTGTCGTTGAATTGAGCTGTAAATTGAGGAATTGGTACACCATGTTGTCCTAGTGCAGGACCTACCGGAGGAGCTGGAGTAGCTTGTCCTCACTTGATCTGCAATTTAATGTATGCTTTTATCTTTTTTGCCATATTTATACAATTAATAATTAATAATTATCGAGATTTTTTTGTTAAGTTTTCTGCATGTTTTTCGGAAAAAACATAAAAACAAAGGTAATAAAAAAATTTGTGTAGAAGCTCACGGCCAGTATTGTACAAAAAAAAATGAAAAAATCAAATAAAAATTTTCGTTTGATTTTCTTTATTATTTGTTATAATTAAAAGTGGAAAAGAAAAAATTATTTAAAAGTATAAAGGACGTTATTAGCAATCAAAAGCAACTTTTTTCACATTTTACCTTTTCTACATTTTAATATTTTAATTATAGTTTTATGGATTTAAATAAATGTCAGATTATCTGAAGAGTAACAAGCGATGTAGAACTTAGAACTACACCAAATGGTCAAAATGTAACTAGTTTTTCAGTTGCAACAAATAGAAATTGGGTTGACAGTAGTGGGATGAAGCAAGAACAAGCAGAATTTCACAATATAGTACTTTGGGGAAAACTTGCTGAAATAGCTAGCCAATATCTACAAAAATGAAAAAGAACTTATATAGAATGAAGATTACAAACTAGAACTTGGGAAGCACAAGATGGTTCAAAAAGATATAAGACAGAACTTATAGGGGACAATATGATTATGCTAGATTCCATGGGATCTGCTCCAGTTACTAATGAAGCAACAAGTGGAGAAAATCAAACTCCAGCGATTAAGAAATCTGAACCTAAAAAAGAAGAGGAGATTAATATAGAGGATATTCCTTTTTAGTCTTAAAATAAGCAAAAAAGTTCTAGAGAAATCTAGAACTTTTTTTTGTTGTATTATTTTCTATGTTGTCATACTCGTGCTCCTGTACCCGGAGCTGTATGACACGGGTATCCAGTCAAATAAACGATGCTAGTACACTGGATTGTCGGGTCAAGCCCGACAATGACAAATACAATTAGACTTACTTTTTACATAAAAAGTAGCAAAAAGAATTCAAGGCGGCAAATCTTCTAGAGATGAAACTATTAACAATTGTGCCTCGTATCACGGCGAAGTTGCCCCCTTAAAAATCCCATTGATACACATCGTGAAATTAAAAATTTGGATATTGCTTTAATATTAAATATTTTTAAAAGTTTTTTAAATTTTTACTAAGTGGTCAATTGAAAGATAAAACTATTCTTTCATATTATAATTGCTCTTGGATATGAACTAAAACCGGGAAACGTTTCAGGGATTTTTAAGGGTACGATGTCCCTTAAATTTTTTTGCTTACTTTTGAAACCAAAAGTAAAACTAAATTATATTAATAAATAAAAATAAATTCTTATTCAACAAAATAAGATTTATAACACAATATATATTGATTTCATTTAAAAATTATATAAAATACTTTTAATATAATTTTTTACTTATGAAAGTAGCAATAGTTTGTGATTGGATCAAGGATTGGGGGTGAGCTGAACTTGTTTTATCTGATATACTTGAGATGTATCCTGAAGCTGATATATATACTTCAGTTTTTTTTCAACAGGATAACCCTATTTTTAAGTGAAGAAAAATCACAACGAGCTTTATACAAAAAATACCATTTCTAAATAAATCACATAAATTGGCTTTGACTTTGAGACCTCTTGCTTTTGAAAGTTTTGATTTATCTTGATATGATTTAGTTATTTCAAGCTCATCAGCTGAGAGTAAATGAGTTATAACAAAACCAGAAACTTTGCATATCTGTTATTGTCATACTCCCACTCGTTATTTTTGGAGTCATTATCATGAGTACCTAAATATGATGGAATTTGGGAT
>JBBRXF010000178.1:0-2967 GCA_038248665.1 Campylobacterales bacterium
ATTAATATTTTTACCTGATAATAATTGCTGCACTGCATCATTAAAATTAAATTGTTGTTTTTCTATTTCTTCCATCTATATCAATCCTTAATATTATTTTATCAGATTGACACAGAATTTCTAACACTCCCTCTTTTTCTAAATCTTTACAATACTTTCCTCTTTTTTTGTAGTTTAGTTTTAAATTTTGCTCTATCTTTTTTATAAATCTATTTGCTTCAATTGTTTCTCTATTTTTATATTCATATAAAGAATAAATATTTTTTGCTTTTTCCATATACTCTTTTGCTTTTTTACACTCTTTCAAATCTTTGTAAATAAATGCAATATTATAATAATTCACAGCTAATTGCATATGATTTATATCCAGCACCTCTTCATTTATCATCAAAGCTTTTTTAGAATAGACCAATGCATCATTTAATTTCTTAAAATATTTATAAATTAAAGATCTATTATTGTAAGCCGAAGCCAAATCTACATGTTTTTTATCTAATACGACTTCCATAATTTCTATTGCTTTAATTGAATAATTTAAAGCTTCATTATATTTGTCTAAATGTCTGTATATTAGAGATACATTAGAATAACTTCCTGCTAAATATTTTTTTAATTCTTCCTTATTCTTTCTTATATTTATTGCTTGATTATGTAATTCTAAAGCTTTTACATACATTTTTAATTCTATAAATATAACTGCTTTAAGGTTTAAACCTATTGCATATTCATTAGTTTCTTTCCCAAATAATTTTTCTCTTAATTCCAACATTCTATTTTGAATATCTAAAGCTTTTTCAAACTTTGCAAGTGAATAATATAAAAATATCAAAGAGTCATTTAATCCAATTATATACTCATCTTCATATTTATCATAATCATTCAAAAAAGATTCAATTATCGGTATATAATGAATCAAACTATTTGCATTTACAGTAGAATCATCAGGATTAATATATTCAGCAACTCTTTTAAATATAAGTTTTATTTTCTCATAATCTAACTCTTCTTGCCCTTTTAAATACTCTTTTATAATTTGATGAAGTTTAAAACTATTCTCTTTTCTATCCAACCAACCATTTTTCTCAAGTTTTATTAGTTTATTTTTTATATTATCATCACCAAAACATTTTTCAAATACACTAATATCAATCTCAAGAGATGGAAAAAGTGAAAGCATTAATAATAACTCTTTTAAGTCATCTTTTTTTAAACTCTCATATTGTCTATTAAAGTTATCTTCTAAATGCTCTTGAAATGTTTTTTCATCATCAATATCTATATCTTTTAGTTTTTTCTTTTTTAACTCTTCAAGTGTAATAAATCCATTTCTAAGTGACTTTGCCGTTAGTTTTATAAACAGTGGATGATTTCCTAAATACTCTTTTACAATATCACTTATCTCTTCATCTGTGTTATAGTTTAATTTAAATAATTCTATTGCATCAGTATCATTCAAAACATCGAGATTTATCTGATTTATTTCATCAATATTTTTAAGTCTTGTAGTTATTAATAAATCAAAATTATGATTTAAAAGTTTTAGTTTTTCAAAATCCTCTTTTGATTCTAAATTATCAAGTATAAAAAGATTTTTACCACTTATATTTTGTAATCTTTTTATAACCGTATCAATTGTACTATCTTTATCAAGTTCAAGTTTTTCTTTAAAAGAAGTAATCATCAAACTTTCAAATGTTGTTTTTTCAGAAATCTCTAAAAATATAATATTCTCATATTTATCTTCATTTAAAAACATATATTTTCTTACAATCTCACTTTTTCCAACACCACCAATTCCATTTACGATTAATGTCACGTTACTTTTTTGCAACATTTCATCAATTTTTTCTAAATCCTCTTTTCTACCAATGAACTCTGTATTAACACTTGGTTTAATAGTCCAATATCTATCAATATCTCTGATTTGTTTTTTCTCACTTATTTCAACAGAATTATGTTGTATTAACTCTTCAATAAGTTTTGGTAAATCACTGTGTTTTTTATAAGTAATTATTTTTATATTTTCACCTAAATTACTTATCACTTTATCTTCTTTTATTATCAAATAATGATTTCTTCCATGCCCAGCATATAAATCTAATATATCTTTTATAACATAAGCCATATTATCTTCATATCCAAAGCCAATAAATAAAAGTGATTTTGTAGTAACTAATGTTTTTAAAGTATGAAGTTGAGAATTGACTTTTATATTGTCATAAAGCTTTTTATAACTTTCACTTGTAAGTATGATTGAATCAATATTAGATTCATGCCCATGTATATTCCAAACCGTTGGTTTTGTAAGTTCATCTGAAACAACTTGAGAAAGCTTAAAATTATTATCTAAATATAAAGCCTGTACATTATCACTCTCACATGCTTTTTCTAAAACACTATCATAGTTTGTTGTAATTATAAATTTTGAATTTAACTTCCAAATATTTCTAGCTAATATGTAAGATTTTTTGTCTATTGAGTCATAATCAGTTGTAATCACTTCTTCAAGCTTTTTAGAATAATCAATTTGATTTGAGAATTTTTTTATTTTATCTGCAATTTCTAAATAATCAATATCTTTTAATTCAAAATATGAATCTATATGCTTCTTATCATTTTCATCAATTATAATAGTTGATAAAGTCTTTAGCAAATCTTTCCAGCTTTTAAAAGGTGATTTATTATCACTTGCTTTTAATATTACAGATTGTGAAACACCAGCTCCAACAAAAGGAATTACTTTGCAATTTTCAATATCTTTTTTCAAACTCTCTTTATTTGCTTCATTTAAACTGTCACTCAAAATATAACCTTAATAATATAATAAAAGATTATAGTAAAAACAACATTAAATAAATAAGGGTAGAATAGGAGAAAAACAAATAACAGTAAAGAGAACTGTCAAAGATGGTGCTCGCAATCGGAATCGAACCGATAACCTCTTCCTTACCATGGAATTGCTCTACC
>JBBRXF010000179.1:0-2925 GCA_038248665.1 Campylobacterales bacterium
ACATTTACACCAACTTCTTTTGCACAAATAGTAAGTGAAAATGATGTTACAATGCTAAAAAGAGTTCCAGGCCTTGGGCCAAAGGGTGCAAGTAGAATATTAGTTGAACTTTCAGGATTTATTGTAGATTCCCATGATGGAAGTGATAATGGCGCTCTTTCTTCTGCTTTTGAAGCGGCGCTTGCTTTAGAATCTTTAGGATTTAAAAAAGATTTAGTTTCTAAAATATTAAAAACTTGTGTGAGTGGAAATACAAGTGATTTAGTAAAAGAAGCACTTAAAAAATTACAAAAATAAAATATATTTATAAAAAAGGAATTTGATGAAGATAGCTATAGTTTTTGGTGGAGTGAGTTTTGAACATGAAATCTCAATAGTAAGTTCAATTGCTATGAAAGATGTATTAAATAATGAATTGATTTATCTATTTTTAGATGCATCGAGAGATTTATACCTTATTCCTACTAATATTATTAAGTCAAAACTATTTAGTACAGGTGAATATAAAAAATTTGATAAAGTTTATTTTCAAAAAGGTGGTTTTTACAAAAAAGGCGGACTTTTTTCAAAAGAACAAAGTATTGATTATGATGTTGTTTTAAATCTTTCTCACGGTGGAGATGGAGAAGATGGGATTTTATCATCTGTTTTAGATTTTTATAATATTCCATTTATTGCTCCAAGAACTGAAGCTTGTGTTGTAAGTTCTAATAAATTTTTAACAAAAGGTTATGCTTCAAGTGTTGGAGTTAATACTTTAGATTACAAATATTTCACAAAAGGTGAAAAAGTTGTAGTTGATTCATTTCCAGTTATTTTAAAACCAGTAAAACTTGGAAGTTCAATTGGTGTTTCAATTGTTAAATCACAAGAAGAGTTAGAGTATGCTTTAGATGTAGCTTTTGAATTTGATAATGCTGTAATTATTGAACCATTTATAAGTGGTGTAAAAGAGTATAACTTAGCAGGAACAAAAGTAAATGGTAAATTTAAATTCTCTATTATTGAAGAACCACAAAAAGCTGAATTTCTAGATTTTGATAAAAAATATTTAGATTTTTCAAGAACTTCAAAAGCTTTAGAAGTGGATTTAGGTGAAAAACTAAATGAAGAGATAAAAGAATCATTTAGAAGACTTTATAACACATTATTTGAAGGTTCAATCATTAGATGTGACTTTTTTGTTGTAAATGATACAGTTTATTTAAATGAGATAAATTCAATTCCTGGATCTATGGCAAACTATCTATTTGAAGATTTTGCTTCATTATTTAATGATGTTGCAACTACACTTCCAATTAAAAAGCATATTCCAATAACTTATGAATATGTAAATAAAATACAAGCTTCAAAAGGAAAATAGACTTTGGCAACAAAAAATCTGATTGTTGATAATAAAAATTTTGATATTTCTTATGAAATAGTAAATCCAAATGCTAAAAAAGATATAGTTTTTTTACATGGTTGGGGTTCAAATAAGGATATTATGAAAAATGTTTTTTCACCTTATTTGAAAGATTTTAGACATATTTATATAGATTTACCAGGATTTGGAAAAAGTTTAAATAATTATGTTTTAACAACAAAAGATTATGCCAAAATTGTTGATGAATTTTTGAAGCTTTTAACATCTACAAAAGATGTAATTACTGGCCACTCTTATGGTGGAAAAGTGGCAACATTATTAAATCCCGCAAATTTAGTTTTACTAAGTAGTGCTGGAATTTTAGAAGAAAAACCACTAGATGTAAAAGTAAAAATCTTTTTTGCAAAAGTTTTTAATTCTTTTGGATTGAGAATTATTACAAAAAGATTTAGAAGTTCAGATGTAAACACAATGAGTGAAAATATGTATGGAACTTTTAAAAATGTTGTAAATGAAGATTTTACATCATACTTTTCAAATTTTTCAAATAATGCTTTGGTTTTTTGGGGAGAAAAAGATACAGCAACTTCTTTAGAATCTGGAAAAAGAATGGCATCTTTATTAAAAAAATCAACTTTTACATCTTATGATGGTGATCATTTCTTCTTTGTACAAAATGCAAAAAATATAAGTGAGAGAATTGAAAATGGAATACTTTAATATTATTACGCACATTATTTTAATAATGAGTTTGGGTTGGTATTTAATTACTAATCTTCAATGGTATAACTACAAATTAGAAAGAGTTATCCTAAAACATCATAAATGGCAATGGCATATCACATATTTTTTATCTCCAATAATCCTTTTTTATATTATTCCTGAACCTTATTACGCTATTTATTTTTATTTAATATATATGAGTAGTTTTCTTTTATGGAATAAAAAATTAGATAAACAACTTGTTTTAACTGCACGTGTAAAAAGATTTTTGATAATTTTACTTTTCACAACATTTGCTATGACAGCACTTTGTTTATCAAGCCCAAGTTGTAAAAATTCATTTATATTTGTTCCATTGATTTTGACTTATGTTATTTCAACAATTATGGAAAAAATATTTTTTATCTCTTTTAAACATAAAGCAAAGCAGAGATTTCAAAGTATAGCAGGACTTAGAACTGTAGCAATTACAGCATCATATGGTAAAACATCAATTAAAAACTATTTACACCATGTTTTAAAAAGTAAATATAAAACATATAAAACTCCAAGAAGTGTGAATACAATTGCTGGAATTGTACTTGATGTAAATAAAGACATTCCATTAGATACACAAATTTATATTGCAGAAGCAGGTGCTAGAGTAAAAGGTGATATTGAAGAAATTACTATGTTTTTAGAACCTCAAATTTGTGTTATTGGAAGTGTTGGTGAACAACATATTGAATATTTTAAAACATTAGATAATATCATTCACACAAAAATGGAACTTTTAAAATCTCCAAAAATGAAAATGGGATTTGTTCATGAGTCAGTTCCTATTAAACCATATCCAT
>JBBRXF010000180.1:0-2923 GCA_038248665.1 Campylobacterales bacterium
AATGCATTAAAAACATGAAGTGATCCTTTTTGATTATTAAAAACTTGAGATTACATAAATACTTATATGGTATGATTTGGAGAATTTGAAGACTCAACATTAAAAAAGGATTGAGGAAAAGTATTATTTTTAGTTATTTGAGATTATGAAGATTGTAAATATGAAAAGGTAAATAAATATACATATTTGCTTTCTATATCTGAATATAGTGAATTAGGTACTACTCCATATTAATATTTATTTTTAAAATAAAATCCCATGAAACCACAACTTCAAGTCCTATGAACAGACATAAAATTTATAAAATTCAAAGATGATGATTTTATAAGTCTTACTGATATTGCAAGATA
Source organism: Campylobacterales bacterium (assembly GCA_038248665.1). Taxonomy (GTDB): domain Bacteria; phylum Campylobacterota; class Campylobacteria; order Campylobacterales; family Arcobacteraceae; genus Aliarcobacter. The sequence continues at coordinate 351 of JBBRXF010000180.1, forward strand.
TAAAAATCCTGATGAACCAAAAGATGTTATCAAAAATTGGCTGAGAACTAAGAATACTATTGAATTTTTAGGGCTTTGGGAAATTATAAATAATCCAGAATTCAAAGGGGTCGATTTCGACTCCTTTAAGAACGAAGCATGATGAAATGCTTTTACTTTATCTCCTCAAAAATGGATAGAAAAAACAAATGCTATCTGAATTATTTCAAAATCATGAAATAATTGAGGAACTTTTGCCCACAAAGATATTGCAATGAAATTTGCAAGTTGGGTTTCAAGTGAATTTGAACTATATCTTATCAAAGAATTTCAAAGATTAAAACAAGAAGAGCTAAAAACTCTTGATTGGAGTGCAAAAAGATTTTTAACAAAAGTAAATTACAAAATACATACTGATGCTATAAAAGAAAATCTTATTCCAAAAGAACTTTCTAAAAATGATATAAACTTTGTCTATTCTGACGAGGCTGATATTTTAAATAAGGCTTTATTTGGTATGACAGCAAAAGAGTGGAGAGATCAAAATTCTGAAAAAAAGTGAAATATAAGAGATGAAGCAACAATAGAACAACTTATAATTTTAGCAAATATAGAAAGTATGAATGCTGAATTTATAAAAATGTGAGTGAAACAAGCCGAGAGATTAGAAACATTAAATAAAGTTGCGATAACACAAATGAAATCACTTTTAAGCCTTGATATTGCTAAAAAATTACCAAATAATTTAAAATGAAGCTAAATTCTTTGTGCTTTTTTTAAAAAATACTTTTACTCTACTTTCTATCCCCATGCAAAAAATACTCATCATAGGAATAAGCTGAACTGGTAAAACAAAACTGGCAAGACAATTATCAGATATTATAAAGATTCCTATTATTCACTATGACCAATTAGTTTGGGCTGAAAATTGGCAAGAAGTTAACGAAGAAATCGTAGAACAAGAACTTGTTAATGCAGTTAAGAATGATAGTTGGATTATAGAATGATTTATTCATCCAGCAGGTAAAATTAGACTCGAGAATGCTGATACAGTTATTTACTTAGATTATTCAGGATTACAAGCAATGATTGGCGGTCTTCAAAGATGGTGGCAGTATCGTGGTAAAAATAGACCCGAAATGGCAAATGGATGTATTGAAAAATTTGATTGGAAATATTTAAAAGTTATGTGGAACCGTGCAGAGAGACCTGAAATAGAAGAAGCTATCAAGGGCTTTGAAAACAAAATAGTTCGCTTAAAAACAAGAAAAGAAACTGATAATTTTGTTGCAAAGATTTTTAAAAAAATATCTAATCAACCAAAAAAGTAGAGAAATCTCTACTTTTATTATTATTAATCTTTCTTCCCTTCTCAAATCACATATTCTCACAGGATTGTATTGAGGGTTAGAAAATTAATTTGATATTGTTTATAGAATGTATATAATTGAAATTAATAATAGTTTTAATTGTAAAGAATAAAAATGATAGATTTAATAAAAATTGTTCAGAAATCTTTTGAAAATATAAAAATTACTGATGAAACTTGATTTGAATTTTGGTCTGCTAGAGATTTAATGAATGTTTTGTGATATAAAGAATGGAGAAAATTTGAATGAGTAGTAGAAAAAGCAAAAGATTCTTGTAAAAATAGCTGACAAAAGCCAGAAGATCATTTTGTCGGAGGGGACAAAATGATAAATTTATGAAAATGATGAAAAAGAAATATAAACGATTATTTACTTACTAGATATGCTTGTTATTTGATAACCCAAAATTGAGATCCAAGAAAACCAGAAATTGCTTTTGCTCAAACTTATTTTGCTAGTCAAACAAGAAAACAAGAAATTTACGAACAAAGAAGTGAAGAAAATAAAAGACTTGAAGCAAGAGCTAAACTAAAAAATTCAGAAGAAAAAATTGAAGAAACTGTTTATAATAGATGAATTAAGCTACCTGTTGAATTTGCAACTTTCAAAAACAAAAAAATTGAAACTTTATATAATATGTCTGTGAAATATTTAAAGGCAAAAAGATGAATCCCAAAAAATAGAGCTTTAGCTGATTTTGATAGTGAAGTTGAATTAAAAGCAAAAGATTTTATTTATGCTATGACAAATCATAACATAAAAGAAAAAAATATTATTTGAAAACAAAATCTTGAAAATGAACTAGTTTCAAATGCAAAAGAAACAAGAAAAACTATGCTAAAAAGGTGAATTGTACCAGAAGAATTAAAAGCTCAAGAAGATTTGAAATTGATTGAAAAAAGAAGAATACAAGAAGTTAAGAAACTTGGAAATAGAGATAAAAAGAGATTGAAATAGTTTATTTAAGTAATTTTAAAAAAATGAAAAAATCTAATTTAATAATGATAATTCTTTTATCAATTGTTCCTGAAATCATATTATGAATATACCTACAAGATGTATTAAATAAATGATTTTTAGATACTATATTATTTATTTATACTATTATTATTTCCCTTGGAATACTTAGATATATAATAAGTGAAGTATCTTTTAGATTATTTATCAAAAAAAGTATGATAGATAATATTTATAAAATATTAGTAGATAATAAATTTCCTAACC
>JBBRXF010000181.1:0-2916 GCA_038248665.1 Campylobacterales bacterium
AATATCATTTTAAAATAATTATAGGAAAACTTAATATGCATAAGATTTATTTATCATTATTGTTAGTTTCTACAACTTATGCCCAAAGTGTTAATTTTGATAGAATATTGAATTTAACTTTAGAAAATAACAAAGATTTAAAGAATCAACAGCTAAATCTAGATTTAGCAAAACTAAATACAAAAACTATTGATGCAGTAAGTTTAGGTAAACTTTCAGTTACAGAAGAGTTAAGCCGAACTAACCACTCAGGTTATGTTTTTAATTCAAAACTATCTTCAAGAGAAGCTACATTTAGAGATTTTGGATTTGCACAACAAAATGAGGGAATGGATGTTCAACCTAGAGATTTAAACTATCCAGATGCTAGAAATAATTACAATACAAAACTAATTTATGAAGTTCCTTTGTTTACAGGATTTAAACTTTCAAATCAAAAAGATATTTTAGAACTTCAAGAAAAAGCGAATGAGATAAAATATAATCTTGATAAAAAAGAGTTAACTATTGAAGTTCTAAAAGCTTACAATAGTGCAGTTGTTGCAAAAGAGTTTGTTAATGCTTTACAAAAAGCAAAAATTGCAATATCTCAAATAGTAAAATCAGCCGATGCTTTCCACAAAGAGGGACTTGTAACAAAAATTGATGTAAATGAAGCCAAAGTTTATGAATTAAATATAAATTCTCAACTAATTGAAGCTAGCAATAACTTTCAATTAGCACTGGCATATTTAAGATTTTTATCATCAGATGACTCAATTAGTGATGTTGAAGCTCTTGAAAATATAAATTCTGAAATATCTGAAAAAAATCTACTTTATACTCAAGCTTTAGAAAATAGAGATGAGATTAAAATGCAAGATATTCAAATCAATGCCACTAAAAAAAATATTGATATAGCAAACTCAGCTTATTATCCTACTGTTTATTCCCATTTAGAATATGGATTTAATGATAATACCTTAACTTTAGACGATGAAAAAGATTATTATATGGCACTTGTGGGAATAAATCTTACTTTATTTGATAATACAAGAGATATAGAAAAACAAAAAAGTAAAATCGAATACGCAAGAGCTTCACTAAATAGTGAAAAATTAAAAGATGCCATAAAACTGGAACTTGAAAAAACTACTTTGAATCTTGAAACAAAAGAGAAAATTTTAAAAGAGAAAATTGAAGCTAAAAATCTGGCAGCTGATGTTTTAGAACAATCAAAACTTTTATATCAAAATCATCTAATTTCTATGACAACCCTACTTTCTCAAGAAGCAAATTTTAGAAAAAATGAGGCTTTATTAATTAATGCAAGATATGAAAAATCTTTAGCATTAGCTAAAATAAATCTTGCTTTAGGAAAAAACATAAATAAGGAAAATAAACAATGATAAAAATATTTCTAACAACTATTTTTTGTGTAAATCTATTGGCTTCACAACTTGAACTTTCAGGAACTGTGGTTTCTGATAATGAAAAAATAATCTCAAGCAGAAATATGGGTTTCATAAAAGAAGTTTATGTAAATGAAGGTTCAACTGTAAAAAAAGGCGATATTTTATATGAAATTGACTCTTCTTCTATTGATTCAAATAAAAAAGAGTTAGAATTAAATCTTCAAATTTTACAAAATCAATTACAAAATTTAGAATTAAATCATAGCCGATACAAAAGATTACAAGAGCAAGATTTAGTTTCAAAATATGATTTAGAACAAATTGAGTTAAATGTAATGAATACAAAAAATATGATAGCTATTACAAAAACAAAACAAAAAGAGATAAATGCTCAATATGATTATTTAAAAATCAAAGCTCCAAATGATGGTTTGATTATCAAAAAATCAATAAAAGCAGGTGAAATGGCAATGCCTAGTTTCCCAGCTTTTGTACTTACAGATTTATCATCTCTTTTAATAAAAGCTGATATTTCTGAAACGAATTTAAATGACGTAAAAATAAATCAAGAAGTAAATATTGAAATTCCTTCACAAAATTTTAAAACAAAAGGAAAAATAGAAGCAATTATTCCAAATATGGCTGGAATGACTCACTCTTTTGTGCTTAAAATCTCTTTTGATAAAGGAAATTACAATATCTATCCAGGAATGTATTCAAAAATCTCAATGGATATAAAATAGGACAACAAATGAATAATAATTTGAATAAAGATTTAAATATAGCTGGAAGATTGTCACTTGTTTTTATAAATCATCCACTAACATTCATCTTTGGTGTTTTTATTTTAGCCTTAGGATATATCTCACTTTTAATAATGCCACGAGAAGAGAATCCACAAATAAAAGTAAGTGGTGGTGTGGTAATCGTAGCACTTCCAGGTGCAAAACCTAGTGAAATTCAAAAAGTAATAATAGAACCTCTTGAGAAAAAAATAAAAGAGATAAAAGGTGTTGAAAATATCTACTCTTATGCCAAAGATTCAGTGGGAATCGTGCAAGTTCAATACTTTATAGGTCAAGATAAAGAGGCCTCAAATCTAAAACTTTATGATCAAGTTATGAGGAATATGGATTTAATGCCACAAAATGCCATGCAACCAATGATAAAAACTATGGATATAGATACAGACATTCCAATTGCTACAATTGCATTTTATAGTGATAAAGAAAATGACAAAGATTTGATTTCACAAACCCAGCTTTACAATGAAATAAATAAAATCACTAAAGAGCTAAATAAGATTAAAGATGTTGCATTAGTGGATTTAAAAGGTGAAAAAAAAGAGCAATTTAATGTAATGGTTGATGCAAATAAATTATCCTCTTACAACCTTTCATTGGGTCAAGTTATGAAACAAATCCAAGGGCTTTCATATAAAACTCCAAATATTACAACAAATACTCAAAACTCTTCAATAGTTGTTTTTGGAATAAAACAAGCCGTTGAAAATGTAAAAGAT
>JBBRXF010000182.1:0-2911 GCA_038248665.1 Campylobacterales bacterium
AATATTTATTTTACCTATAGTTTTACTATTTTAGAAGATTTTAGAGGGAGAAAGCTTATTACTGTAGATATTTATTTATATGTTTAATAATGTTAATTAGCTTGTTCACTCTTTGTAAATTTGTATGTTTTTTTTAAAAAATGAACATGATTTAGAAAGCCCTAAAATAGAGCTTTTATATAGATCTTATAAAAAATAGAAACAGAAAAAAATAAATGAGTCTATTAAATTTTTTTATTCAAAAATATTGAACAAAAAAGTATGATATATTTTTAGTAATTTTAACTTTTTTATTAATTGGGTAGATTAACAATCTATCAAGGTTTTCCATTATTTTTTTAAACGAAAAAGACTTTACGAGGTCTTATTTAGAAATATTGTTTAAAAAGAGCTCAAATGCAAGAGTTTGTAAATGCAGAATGACTTAACACTTAATGCCACAGATAGAGGCTGAACCTATCAAGAAAATCAAAATATTATATATTAAAGGCCAAAAAATGCGTGGAAGCGTATATTATCAATCCAGTCAATTAGTAAAGCAAATCTTTGTTGAGGGTGCAAAAAAACAAGATAGAGTTAATCCAAACCATCAACATTATCAACTAATTGCTTCATATAAAACAATGGAGAGTTATAGAAATATTTGGAATAACTTTTTTAACTATTTATTGGAGCATTGGAAAATAAAAGATTTTGAAAAAATTAGTTCAGAGCATATTGCAGCTTATATGGATTATAAAATAGAATACTATCCTTCAAAACAATATTTAGAAAAGATTAGTGCATCATTATGTAAGTTAGAAATAGCTTTAAAACTATTTGCCAAAAATATTCATGGAGTTGAAAGAGATTATGATTTCTCAATTCGTCAAACAATTTTAGATAATGCAAGAGATTTAAAATTAGTTGCTTCCAATTATCATAATCGTGCTTATTCAAATCCTAAGCTTTTAATTTCAAATTTAAGGGATGATTATCATAGATTAGCAGCAATAGTTCAATATGAGGGTGGTGCAAGAATTGAAGGTGTTGCCCTTATTAAACCTGAACAATTAATGGGTACTAAAATCGATCCTATTACAAATAATGAAGTTGGAGTAATTGTTACAAAAGAAAAAGGTGGAAAAGTTGGCGAGGTATTAATAAACCTTGATACGTATAAAAAATTAGAATCATACTTTCAAGAACATGATAAATTTAAGATCAATAGACAAGCTTATTACAATGATATAAAACAATCAGCAATTACTTCAAATGAGAATCAAGAAGCAAGTCATGGTCTTCGTTGGAACTTTGCTAAAAGAAGAATGTTTGAATATGGGAAAGCGGAATTTAAATATGAAGAGTGTTTACAACAAGTTAGTCATGAGATGAAGCATAATCGTGCAAGTATAACCAAGCATTATTTAGCCTAAAAACTCAAATAAGTTAATATTTTTAGTTATACTTCCAAAAAAATATCAATAATTTATATTTATTAAAAACTTTTAGCAAAGGAAGAAAATTTGTTAGCATTTACATTTAATGGTGATGGAGTAAAAACTTGTAAATGTTGTGAAAAAAAAATGTCTTCAAAAGGTGGATTATATGAAGGTGTTTGTTCATCTACTTGCTCATCACAACAATTAGAATATAACTCTATACCAATAAGCTTACTTTTTATAAAAAGAATATATACCCATATAAATGATGAAAAAATAAGAGAAGAAGAGATTGAAAAGTTTATTAAAATTAATAAACTAAATAAAGATATGACAAAACATAAAATAAAAAGGGTTTCTAAATATTTTTTATCAAATGAACTTGATAAATTGGAGATTAGAAGAAATTTGATTTATCATATAAACCATAAAGGAGAGTGATTTACTCTTCTTTTTTTATATCATAAGTAGCAATTTAATCTGATTATTTATATCACTTTTACAACTTTCAAGTGTATTAATATCAAGTTCAAGTTCTTTTGCTTTTTGTTCAAATGTTTTTACAATTTTGCAACAACTATCAATGATTTTTATAGCTGTTGCAGTTTTTATACCTTGCGCTTTTGCTATTTTTAGTACATCATTTCTTGTGATATTTGAATCTTTTCCACAAACAGTTGTAGTGTGTGATTTCATTAATCCTTTTGAGTATGTAATATCATAAGCAGGAGACAAACTCCACTTTCCATTTTTATCCATTAAATAAGCAAAATTCTTTGCGTGATCATCAAAATTTAAACAAAGAATATTTAGTATCATTCTTTTAAATAGCTCTTCTATATCTTCAAAAGATTTACACACATTTCTTGTAAGCATAAATAGATATTCATAAGATGTAGCTTTTAAAATTGAAATATCAAGATGCATCAATCCAGCTGCTGTACACATATGTATTTTTTTATCATTATCATCTCTATCAAATCTTTTTACTAAAAGATGTTTAGCATCACCTTCGTTGATTAATTGAAATTCTGAAGTATTTATACCTATTTCTTTTGCCATAGACATAAATATATATTCTAGTTTTGTCAAACCAATACTTCCAACTCCTTCATAAATCTCATCAAATTTAATAATTGCTCTTATATAACCTTGATGAAGCTCTTTTTTATTTAATCTAATTTCTTTTGTATCATAATTATATTGAACAAGCATTTTAGGTCTTCCACCACCAATAGGAGAAACACTTTGTCTAATATTCATTAAACTTTCAATTGAAGAATCATCACTTTGTATTCCTTGCTTCATCTCTTCATATGCTTCTTTTGCATTGATTGCAATATCAGAAGTTACAGCAGTGTCATCTTCTTTTGGCACATATTCAATTGCTCCCATTCCCCTATCACCGATAAAAGCTAATTTATGTAAAAGTGTTACTTCAAAAGGTTTAAGACCTTGCTTCTCAAAATATCTGTCAATAAAAGGCATAC
>JBBRXF010000183.1:0-2848 GCA_038248665.1 Campylobacterales bacterium
ATTTGTCTGTCTATTTTTTTCAAAATATATTTAAAATTTTTCTCATCAATTTCATTATAATGAAATAATTCTTTTAAATATTGTTTTTCTATTCATAGAGAATGTAATGTTATTGCCTTTTTTACCAAAATTCCTGAATCTTCCTTTTGTCAGTCAAGTAATGTTTTTAATCACTTTACAGCTATTTTTAATTCTTTTTCATACTTAACTTTAAGCTTAGTAAACTCTTTTTCTGTTATATATCATTTTTCATAAGAATTGTTTAATTTTTCCAAGATTTTTAAAAATGCCATTATTTTTCATTCTTCATATTCAAATTGTTCTAAATCATTTAGTTTATCTATCTTCATTTTTCTCATAAATGCAGCTATTGTAGTTGCTTTTATAAGAAGTGTAAACATAATACTTCATATTGTTATAACCATAATAAAGTCCCTAATAGAAAAGTCAAAATTCCATCAAACTAACTCTTGAAATTTCATAATTTTATCATAATTTTTATCCCCAACTCACGGTATCATCAAAACCATCATCATTGCTAAAGCTCATCTAAGACTTCACCAAGAAAGTAGATGTTGCCAAGTATTTGGAATTCTCTCTTCAAGACTAAAAAAATTAATTATTCAAATTGGGATATAGACACTTATAGCTCTTGATGTCATAACAACAAATATAACCACAAATATTGGAACTAAAAATCTCATGAAATCTACATTTATATAAGATAGAGTTAATCACATAAGTATAAATACAAGTGAGTTTGCTAAAAAAGCAAAAAATCCCCAGAAATTTTCCATATATTCTTCAACCTTTGGAGTAATTTTGTATCTACCATAATTTCATATAATAATTCATGCTATTGTTGTTGATATTACTCAAGAAATAGGTATTCAAAAATGTTCTCATATAACTTCAGATAATATAAAAGTTAAATGTGCCAATACCATAGTAAAAGTAATTTCAATAGCTTCTTGGTTTACTATTTTTCATATTATTTTTGAAAAAATCACTCAAGTAAATACTCAAAATAATATACCTCAAAACATCATTGATAAAAATGAAAAAACTCATGAAGTAATTGAACTAGATGTAACTGATCATTCAAAAATAATTCATAATACTACCAAAAATAAAGCTAGAGAAGTCCCATCATTGAATAAACTTTCTCATTCAAATATAAGTGTCAGTCTTCTTGGTGCTCATATCATCTTAAAAAGTGAAAGTACTGCAACTGGATCAGTTGCAGATATAAGACTTCAAAATAATAAACAAACCAAAAATGGAATTTGAAATCAAATAAGTGGAAATACAAAAAACAAGATAGTTGCTATTAAAGTAGCAGAAATCAAAAGTCAAAAAACAGCCAATGCTGTAATACTTTTCCAATTTTTTATTACCTGCCTATAATTCATATTGTAAGCCGATTCAAAAAGCAATATTGGTAAAAATACATAAAAAAGTATATCTGGAGTAAGTCTAAAATCATCAATAAATGAAAAAATTCCTAATTTAGAAATAGGAATTAAAAGTACTCAAACTATTACCAACATTACAGTATATGGTAGTTTGATTTTTTTTGATAAAAAATAAGTTCAACAAGAAATTATAACAAGTGATAACATTGATAATGTTGAACTAAGAAAAGTAACTTCCATATATAATGATTATAAAAGTAAAAGAACTTCCGGAAATCCCAACTTTTTATTCAAAAAAACAAAAAAGTCAAAAATTATTTTGACTTTTTTGTTAAAAAAAATGAATTTGTATTAAATTATATTAAAAATATCCTTTATACTTCAAAGAGTTTTCAGATATTTTATATCTCAATTCAAAAAGTGTTTTGTCTCATAAACTGGTAAAGTCGGTGCTGATTTTTGTAGTGTTTCTTTGAAATGTAAGTCTGTCTTTCTTTGAAGCATATTTAGAATTGACTCAGGAGTTAAACTCATTCAAGTACCCTTAATAAATTCATCATACATTCTTTTTGCAATTTCTACATTTCTTAATCTAGCTAATTCTGGAGTATAGATAAAAAGTTGGTGTCAGTTTATATTTGGATGTACTGAATGAAATAAAGAATTTACAATCAAAACTCACACTTCATTATGATCCCCTCTAAGAACATTAATCTTTGCTCTAGTTCAATAATCTACCATAATATTTTCAATAAATGCTGCACTTTCATCACTAAGAAGATATTCTTTTCTATTTTCTTTATTTAGAATAAGTTTTAGATGTCCACATCATACTCAAGATGAACAACAGTTATCATCAGTATGAAAAGATAAATTATTTTCTCATCAGATTGTATCAAGTAAAATCTTAAATGATTTTTCTCTAAAATCTGGTAAATTAATGGCCCTTGTTTCTTCTAATACTGAAAGTATAGAAACTAATTGTCCAAGTCAACCTCCTGGAATAGAAATTGAAAAATTACTTTCATCTTGTGTTCTTCTCCCATCAATACATTGTGAAATTTGTGGATTTACAATTCTAAAACTTCAAACTTTTACATGTTTTATTATATCACTTGGAGCTTCAATTCTAAACATAGGATTAAATTATAATATAAATTTGTACAATTATATAAATATTTTCATAAAGACAAATTTTTTAGTTAAAATTTGTCTTTAATTTTAGATATATCTTAAATAATGATAGAAAATATAACATGTAAATACTACAAAATTAAAATTTCTTTTGACTTTTTTCAAAATTTTATTAGAACTTGTTAGTTTAATTTAATTTTTATACAAAAAAATCTTATGTTTTTTTACAAACTTTTTAAAGAAATCATTAATAAACTTTTACAAAAAAGAGTTAGTCCTGATAAAATAGAGTTACCTTC
>JBBRXF010000184.1:0-2839 GCA_038248665.1 Campylobacterales bacterium
CACATTAAAAGTAATAATTCTTGATGTTATAGATGATGTTAAAGAAAAAGAAAAAATTGAAGATGTAGTTTTAGATGAAAATAAAGAGTATAACTTTGAACCTTTATATATTAGAATTTTAGATAATAAAAGTCATGATTCATTAATACAAACTCCAAACTTTCCCGATGATATTAAAACTGATGATAATTATCTAAATAAATTAAAAGATAACATTATCACATTTGAAGATCAGCCAAATTATTTAATAAGTAGAATAAAAATAGATTTTAATTCTTCTATAAAAATAGTAATTGAAGTTGCAACAACAAAAGAGATGCTCTGGGCAAATTTAGAAAACATAGTTTATATTTTAAGTTTTATTGTTCCAATTATTTTAATATTTTCAGTTATTGGTGGTAATTTTTTAATATATAAATCATTTTCACCAATAGAAAAAGTTTTGGAAGAGTTAAAAAATATAACTGCTATTGATTTAACAGCTAGATTAAAAAGCTCAAATAATCAAGATGAAATAAATCAACTAATAAATGGAATAAATAATCTTCTTGAAAGATTAGAATCCTCATTTGAAAGAATTTCTCAATTTAGTTCTGATGCTTCCCATGAATTAAAAACTCCTTTAACTATCATAAAAGGTGAGATGGAAATAGCTTTACGAAAAGATAGGAGTCTAGATGAGTATAAACAAACGCTAAGAACTTCTTTAGATGAAGTTGTAGTAATTGAACAATCTATAAATGATTTACTGTTTTTAGCAAAAAATGAAAAAGATTTAATTACTAATAGAGAAAAAGATATTTTATATTTTGATGAAATTATAGATGAATCAATAAATGAAGTTAAAAACTTTGCAAAATTACATCAAATAGAAATCAAATTTGAATTAATTGATGCCATTGAATTTAAAGGATATTCAAATCTTTTAAAAATAGCAATCAAAAACATTCTAAAAAATGCTATTCAATATAGTCATGAGAATTCTGTAATAATTGTAAAAAGCTATAAAAAAGATGAATTTCTTAATATTTCAGTTCAAGACTTTGGAATAGGAATTGAAAATAATGAACAAGAAAAAATCTTTGAGAAATTTTATAGAACTGATAAAAGTAGAAATAAAAATTCAGGTGGAACTGGACTTGGAATGTCAATAGTAAAAAAGATTATCGACATACATAAAGGCTTAATTACAATTAATAGTAAAGAGAATCTTGGAACTACAATTACTCTATCTTTTGAAGAATAAATAATTTTTATATGATTCAGTTTGTTTTAATCTAAAAAGATGTTATAATTACATTATCTAAACAATTGGGAGGTGTGAATGACGAATATTTCACTTTTTATGGTTGTTAAAAATTAATATACAGCAGATTTATTTTATAGTAAATCTTGGTAAACAAGAGTCTTGTTTACTAAAAAATAATAATAAAAAGGGGTTCAATGAATCCCTTTTTTTATGCATAAATTTTACTTAAAAACAACATCAATAGCATCTATAATATCCACATCAATATCAAGATTACTCAAATTCTTTCTTAATAAACTAACAGCCACATCATGTTCCATTGATTTCCTATAGGGTCTATCTTCAACCAATGCTTGATAAAAATCTAAACAAGATACAATCCTCTCTTCTAAACCTAACTCATTTGAAGTTAAACCAAAAGGATAACCACTTCCATCTAATCTTTCATGATGAGCTGATGCCCATTTTGTTATGTCACTGAAATTATCAATTTTACTTAAAATTGAGTGGGTTAAATAAGCATGTTTTTTTATTTCAAAAAGCTCACTATTAGTTAAACTTCCTTCTTTATCTAAAATAGAATTTGGAGTTCCAAGTTTTCCTATATCATGTAAATTTGATGCAATTTGAATTTTTAATTTTGTCTCTTCATCTAAACCAAAATATTCCACAAGTCTTAAAGATTTTTCTTCCAAATCAAAAGAGTGTTTAGCAGTAAATTTTGATTTTCCATCAATTATTTTTGAAAATATTTTAGTAATATATAAGAACTTATCTAATGTAACTTCCATTTTAAAATCAGGTAATATATTTTCCAAAGGATTTACTTCATCAAAATATTCTAAATCACCCCAAAATAGAAATGAATTGGCTAATTTTTTATATGCTAATACTAAATCTTTAGAGAAAAGTTTTTCTTCATTTTCTGATACAAATCTATTTATTTCCTCTTTTTTATCATAATCTATAAAAGTTAAATCAAAACTTGTATCTAAAATATCTGCAAAAGAAATCAATTGTGCGAATAAAGGAATTTCATTTCCTTTTATTCCAAAAATTCCTGAACCATCAAAATTCTCATGATGATATAAAACAATATTTTCTTGGAAAGTTAAAAAAGGAAATCCTTTAATATTATTTTCACCAATAATACAATGATCTGAGAAATTAATAATATCAAAATAATTTCCTTGATTACTATTGTCACAGTCATTAGTAAAATTACAATAACTCTCAATTAAACCATTATCATGAAGAAGTGAATATGAACATAAATCAAATTTCTCTTCATCACTTAAACCTAAAATATCAGCCATTTTTAGGCATATGTATGCAACTCTTTTACTATGTTTTGCTGAAGTACATTTTATTTCATTCTCAGCTAAATCTAATGCAAAAGAGATTGAAAATAAAAATTTATTAAGGCTTAAAGTCATAAATAAAATCCTAATTTTTTAAGTAATAATATTATAACAAAAAATTATTTACAGATAAAATTATTTTTTAAGATTTATTAAATAAAACAATTTCATACATCATAACCCTAAATTAGACTATCTTAGTCAAAGATATATATACCTAGTCAAGACC
>JBBRXF010000185.1:0-2828 GCA_038248665.1 Campylobacterales bacterium
CGTATCACAATTTGCTGGATAAGTAAAACATTTATCAAGGGCAGTTGATCTCTCTGCTCTTTTTTTAGCTAGTTCTATAACTACTCAAAATGTTTCTTTACTTACTGTTGATATTGTACTACCAAATACTGGCACATATTCAGTTGCATATTCAAGTCATTTATCCAGTAATACAGCTCACTTGATTACTTTTGCTTTTCAGGCATCGATTTTTCATTCAGCAAGCATCTTGTTTACATCATCAATTCTGTTATATACTCACATTACCTCATCATATACTTTTTTTAGTTTATCGTATTTTCATTTTGCATCTTCGTACATTTTACTTCATTTCTCGTATTTATCCATTCAGTACTTTAAATTGCTTAGTGCATATTTTACATCATCTCATCCGTTTTTTTGTATCCGTTCTTCTGCTTTTTCTCACATTTTTCAAATTATCTCATCTTGTTTATCATTAACGATTCAATCAAGTTGTTCTTTCATCTGATCCATAAGCTGATTAGCTTTTTCATCAGCTGATTTAATCATCTCTTGTTTTTTAACAATTTCTTGTAGTTTATCAAGTTGATTATTTATATTTGTATCACTTCATCTATAAGTGATATATTCTTTTGAAATAGCTGATTTTACATCTTCGTCTTCAACTCCTTTCATTATATCTTCTCTTTTAGCAGAAAAATATTTTCCTCTTTCAGCTTCTGGCATCATATCATAAGTAAATTGTTTTTGTTTTTTCTCATCAGCCAGTTGTTTTTGTAAATCAGTATTTCCTGGATCTTTTTTAAGTTTAGAAATAAGATCATCTATTTTAGAGTCTTTACCATTTATTTTTTCTATTGTTGCAAGTTTTGCCTTACATTCATCATAACTTCATAGATATCATTTAGGGAATTTTTCCAATTTTTTACATCAATTTAAATCATCATTTTTCACACTTTCATCAAGTATTTTACCTCATACTGATTTTATACATTCATCTTGAGTGTAAGAAAGCGGTCATCATACAATTTTTTTACAGACAGTGTGATCTTTATTGTTTTCAGCAACAGTTAGATAACATTTATCTTTTGGAGGATTACTTCATGTTCCTTTAAATTTTGTTCATTTTATTTTTTCGCATCATGCAGGAGTTCCTCATTGGACAGCACTAAATTGATAACAATGGTCAGAATCAGGAGCCCGTTTACACATCAAGTTTCATATTCCAGATAAAATAGAATCACAAGAACTTAGAAAAAAAGTAAGAAATATAAAAACAAAAAATTTAGTAATATGTTGTTTCATATATGAATTATTAGAAATTAAGATTTTTTAGTCTTGATAAATACAAATACAAAAGCCAAAATCAATGTAATTGCACTCGCTCAAAGTATAGGTTTAGAAAAAGAATCAATTATAAATCTAGCAACATCAGTATTTCTGGGTTCATAAAAATTCAACTGAATTCACATAAATAAGTTAAATCAATAAACTATTAAAATTAAGATTAAGCTTGAAACAAAGCATTTAAGTCTTATAACCCATCTTATGAAACATAATAAATAATGAATTAAAATAGATATAATTCAATATAAAGCAGGTATAAATACTCCATATTTTTTTGCAAAATCTATTACTTTATAACTTACAATATCAGAACTAAGTTCTTTGGAAAAAGTAAAATAAAATCAATAAAATGAATCAATAAAAATTAACCCTAAAATCAAAGGCACGAAGCCAGATTTAATAAATCTGATTTTTTCTTCTCAATCTTTACCCATATTTTTTATAGTTATATGATAAACAAACTTATTCTAACATTTTTTCAGAAAATGCAAGATTTTAAATCTTGTATTTTTTTAATTCTGTTCTTATTTCTTTATAATTTGGTAAAAAATCTTCCACATGCTTCCAAAACCTATGAGAATGATTTTTTACTTTCAGATGACAAACTTCATGAACAATAACATATTCTAGATAGTTTTTTGGTATATGAAGTAATTTTAAATTAAGCACTATTTTTTGGTCGCGACTACAACTTCACCGTTTTGATTTCAGGTCTTTTATTGTCAGTTTTTGGTAAGAAATTCAAAGCATAGAACAATATTTTTCTAAAAGTGGAATAGATTCATTTTCTAAAAATGTTTTAAGAATCTTTCAATGAGTTGGATTAATCTCGGTTCTTGTTATTTTTTCCCCAAATATAATTGTATAATTTTCATTAAATGTCTCAATTTTATTTTCTTTATGTTTTTCACTTTTTTCTATAAGTAATTTTCATTTTTCAAGAAGTTTCTTTTCAAATTCTTTGTTATCCTTCATTTTTAAGGGGATTGAAAGCTTTAGAGTTCAATCAGAAAGTACACGAACATATCAATGTTTAATTTTTCAATAAGCTATTTTATGAGTCATAATATTTTTGATAAATAAATTAAAGATACAATTATTGGCACATGAACAAGATATATAATTAGCGAATTTTTTCACATAAATTTAAGAAAATTATATACAAATCATTTTTTTTCTCAAGTTAATATTTTTTGTAATAATTGTTTTTCATATAAATACAAACTAGTAGAATATGAAATTAAAAATACTCAAAAATATGGGATAAGTGGCCAAAAATCTGCTGAGTAAAAATTATGTGGGATAAATCAAGTGAAAAATAAATAATCTGAGTTTGTTTTTAAATCATTAAAAAATGGGACTAAAACAATTATAATTCAAATAAAAAAGTTTAGGTATCTAAATTTTCTAAACATTATTATGAGTAAAAATGAAAGTGAAAAAAAGTGCAAAATTCAAAACAGTATTAGTTCATCTCTAATAAATATGTAAGTAAATAA
>JBBRXF010000186.1:0-2720 GCA_038248665.1 Campylobacterales bacterium
CCTTTAGAGTTTAAATATGGAGAAAGATTAAGAATAACATATATTAATGACACGATGATGAATCATCCTATGCATTTACATGGTATGTGGAGTGATTTAGAAACAGGTGATGACAATTATTTACCAAGAAAACATACAATTATTGCACAACCTGGTTCAAAAATAAGTTTTAGAGTAAATGTAGATGCAAAAGGTTCTTGGGCTTACCATTGTCATTTGCTTTATCATATGACAGATATGTTTAGAAAAGTAATAGTATCTTAAAGGAGTTTTATTATGAAAAAATTATTATTAGCAACATCTTTATTAGGATTTATCACAACAAGTGCTTTTTCAATGGAAGGTGAAGGAGATATTTTTAGAAGTTCTTTAGTTGTAGACAACCTTGAATATCAATTTAGTGATGAAAAGGCTACTAATTGGGAGGTATATGGTTATGCAGGATATGATATAAATAAAATTTATATCTATTCAGAAGGTGAGAAAGTTAAAAATGAATCTGCTGAAAGTGAAAATCAATTAGTTTATTCAAGAGCAATTTCTCCTTTTTGGGATGCTCAGGTAGGTATTGGTTATGATAAGAATAATGAAGCTCATCAAACTTGGGGTATTATAGGATTACAAGGATTATCTCAATATTTTTTTGAAACAAGAACTACTCTTTTATTAGGTGAAGATGGAAATATTGGATTAAGAGCTGAAGCTGAATATGATGCATTATTGACACAAAAACTTATATTAAGTCCAAGTATTGCATTGAGTGCATACACAAAAGATAATGAAGAAATGAGTATTGGGAGTGGATTCTCAAATATTACAATGGCTACAAGATTAAGATATGAAATTACAAAAGAATTTGCTCCTTATATAGGAATTGAATGGAATAAGAATTTAGGAAATACAAATGATATTTCATCATTAGATGAAGTATATGCAGTAGCAGGTGTGAGATTCTGGTTTTAATAACAATTATTACACATAGATTACTCATTAAAAAAATATAATTACGAATAAAATAAAAAAGGATTTAAAATGAAAAAGTTATCAACAGTATTATTAGGTTTAGGGTTATTTGTAAGTAGTGCATTATTTGCAGCTGAAGCTAATAAATCTTCAACTCAACAAGCTACTCATATGGGCGACCACATGCATGAAGGGAAAATGATGAACCATATGAATATGAATGGTATGACAAATGAAGAGATGAAAAAAATGCATGATAAAATGGATGGCTTGAATGATGATGAAATGAAGAAAAACCATAAAAAATTGGATAGTATGACAAAAGAAGAAATGAAAAAGATGCATGAAGATATGGCTAATGAAAAAACTAAAAATGGCATGAGTGATGAAAAAATGAAGAAAATGGGTAATAAATAAAAAATATGAAAAAAACATTTAAAGCAAATAACATCTCTTGTATGAGTTGTGCAAATCTTATTAAAGGTTCTTTAGAAGATAGTTTTGGAGAGATTGAAGTAAACTTGAATACTTCACCAAAAGAAGTTACTCTAGAAATTTCAACTGAAGAACAAGAAGTTACATTTAAAAAAGAAATGCAGGAACTAGGATTTGAAATTATAGACAATTAAAATATATAAGTTATTCAAGGATTAAAAATGTCAAAAGAAATAATAAAAATAAATATTTCGGGAATGACTTGTGTAAATTGTTCAAATGGAATTGAGAAAACTGTCAATAAACTTGATGGCTTACTCTCTTCAAAAGTAAGTTTTGCTTCAAACGAAGGTGAATTTGAAATTGAAAATAAACTTTTAGATAAAGAATCTTTGTTCAATAAAATCAGAAAGTTAGGTTATGGAGTTGAAGAGAATTTAGAGGCTTTAGAAAAATCTAAATTAATTGCTTACAATAAACTAAAATATAATTTCTTTATAAGTATCTCACTCACAATCATAATACTTTATTTTATGTTATTTCCTCTTCAAAATTTGGTAAACAATCAATATATTATGCTTTTTCTTGCAACTATTGTTCAATTTTATTCAGGAAGAAAATTTTTTACTTTAGCATATAAGGCTATTAGTAATAAAAATTATGATATGAATGTTTTAGTTGCACTTGGAACTAGTTCTGCATATTTCTACTCAGTTTTTGTAGTATTTTTCCCTTCACTGTTTCCTGAAAATTTGAGATTTTTATATTTTGATGGTGCTGCTGTTATAATTAGTTTTATTCTTTTAGGACGATTACTTGAAGAACGTTCAAAAGCAAAAGCTACTGATTTCTTAAAAAAACTTATGGACTTAGCTCCTTTAAATGCAACACTTATTTCTGAAGATGGCAGTTTTAAAACTATTTTAGCAACACAACTCAAAATAGGCGATAAAGTTCTAATAAAAACTGGTGAAAAAATATCAACTGATGCAGTTATTGTAAAAGGTAGTGCAGATATTGATACATCTATGATTACAGGTGAATATATGCCTATTTATAAAACTATTGGAGATGAAGTAATTTCTGGAACTTTAAATACAAATGGAATTATAGAAGTAGTAGTTTTAAGAGAATCAAAAGATACAACCTTATCAAAAATAGTTGCACTATTAAGTACCGCTCAAAGTAAAAAACTTCCTATAGGTAGATTTGCTGATGATGTTGCAAATATTTTTGTTCCTATTGTTATTGCTATTTCTATACTCACTTTTTTGGCTTGGTATTTTATAGTTGGTGATGCTCTTAATGCTATATTAGCTTCA
>JBBRXF010000187.1:0-2701 GCA_038248665.1 Campylobacterales bacterium
AAAGGGAAATATGAATATTGACTCAAAAGAGGGTGTAATTACTACGATTTTATGGGAAGAAAATGCCTAAAATAAAAATATTAATAGTTGAAGATGAGAGTATTGTAGCTTTAGATATAAAAAGAATTCTCACAAATCTTCAATATGAAGTTACAGATATGGCAAGTGATTATTTTAGTGCAATAAAGAGTGTTCAAAAATATAGACCAGATATTATTTTAATGGATGTAAATTTAGGTAAAGGAAAAGATGGAATCCAAACCGTAGAAGAGATTCAATTAAATTATGATATTCCAATAATCTATATTACTGCTTATGGTGATGAAAACACTATTAATCGAGCAGTCGCAACTAATCCAATGGGCTATTTATTAAAACCTTTTAAAAAAGATGAAATAAAATCTATTATTTTATTAACTCTTTATAAATTAAATCAAATTAATGATTCTAATAAAAATATAAATCATCATAATTTAGGTTCAAATTACTATTATGACTTAGATAATGAGATACTTTTTTATAAAAACAATCCTTTAAAACTTAGCATTAAAGAAAAAAAACTATTAACTATTCTTATAGAAGCAAAAGGTAAAATAGTATCTTTTAGGGAATTAGAATATATGTTATGGCCAGATGCACCCATATCTGACAGTACTTTAAGAACTTTGATATATAGACTAAGAACTAAACTAGAGTATAAAATCATAGAAACCGTCTCCTCTGTTGGGTGTAAAATAATCTCTTCTTAAGTTAGCTTTTAGCAAAACTGTGACGCAAAATGTGACGCAATTCCTATAAAGTTTGTCCTAAAAAAGGACAAACAATGGCAAACCTAAACAAAAATATCTCACTAAATCAACTTCAAGAGTTCGTTCAACTAAATATTCAAAAAAGATTAGATTATCTTCCTGAAAATTTTTATGCAGAACAAAAATCAGCTTTAGAAATATTTCAAAAAAGAATATTTTTAGAAAGTATAATTGAAGAGACAATCTCTTTTAATAAAAAGTTATCTTGGGATGAAAGTAATAAAAACCTCAGACTTACAAAAACAGCCGAAGAATTAATAGAAGTTTTCAAACTAAGAAGTGATGTGTTTACTCAAATAAATTATCAAAATGAATTTCCAGATACTATTGAGGGATTAAATTTTGATGTATTTGATAAAACATCTGCTGTAATTTATTATAAAAACAACAAAGAAGTGTCAGGAACAATAAGACTTATTTTTGACTCAGAGAATAAATTGCCTTCTGAAAATAAATCTTCATTTGATGATATGAGAACAAAATATAACTGTATTGGTGAAATATCAAGAAATATTGTTAAAACAAGAGGTCAAGGTTTAAATCTTGAGTTTAAATATCTTATGTGTGGAATTTATAATGTTTTTACAAATAATAATATTGATATTGCTTTATCTGGAATAAGAAAAGAACATTTAAAACTATTTGAGAAATTAGGTGGAGTTGAAATTTATAAAGAGCTAGATTCTTATGGAACTTTAGAAACTCCATGTTTAATCATATCTTACAATCCAAATTTTGCTTCTAAATTTTTCAAAAAAGTTTTTTTAGAATTGTGACTTTTGTAACAAAACTGTGACAAAAACTGTGACGGTAAAATGTTATCATCAAAAAATAAGAGAGGAATAAAAAGATGAATATGGATATGCATAAAACAAAGATTTTAATAGTTGAAGATGAAAGTATTGTAGCTCTTGATATGAAAAATACATTAACAAATTTTGGTTATGAAGTTACAAATTGTGTGACAAATTATAATGATGCAGTAAATAGTGTACAAACAAATAAACCTGAACTTATATTAATGGATATTAATTTAGGAAATGGAAAAGATGGAATAAATGTTGCGGAAGAGATACAAATATCTCAAGATATTCCAATTATTTACATAACTGCTTTTGCAGATGAAAAGACCATAAATAGGGCAATTAAAACAAATCCTGTAAGTTATTTGATAAAACCTTTTAAAAGAGAAGAGTTAAAATCAAATATTATGTTGGGTTTATATAAAAATAAAACAATATCTAATTTAAGTATGGAAAAAACATTTATTCCTTTAGGGCAAAACTACTATTTTGAAGAGAAGAAAAATAGACTTTATTATAAAGCTTTACCAATAAATTTGGGTTCTAAAGAGAAAGAGTTATTAAAAATTTTAGTTGAATCAAAGGGAAAAATTGTTCCTTTTGATGATATTGAATACAAAATTTGGGGAAATAATACCGTTTCAAATAGTACTTTACGAACACTAATTTATAGGCTAAGAGCTAAGCTTGAACATAAATTAATAGAGACAATTCCAAATGTTGGATGTTTAATTAGTTAAAAAAAAATAAAACTGTGACACCAGATGTGACACGTTTTCGTTATGATGAATATAGTTAAAAATATAGGAGGATTTTATTATGTTAAATTTTGCAAATGAAGCTTTAGGTTCAGCACAAATTTTTACACAAAAAAACTCTTTTAAAAATAATATCTTTGCAGATACTAATGAATTGGAAAATATTAGTAGAGTAATCGCTCTTATAAAAGAAAGAAATAGAAAGAAATTTGATTTAAATCAAAGAATATTTCAAAAAAGGAAAGAGTTTGAAAAAATATCAATGGATTTAAGTCAATTAAAACAAATATATAATGATTATAATTTGAAGTACGAAGATATAGAAGAATTA
>JBBRXF010000188.1:0-2592 GCA_038248665.1 Campylobacterales bacterium
CACTAATAACTACTGGGATAATTTTCAAAATGATAAGGACGTTTGCAATGCTACTAAAAGTGTAGCAGATTGCCTCCCAAATTCTTATGGTAATTTTAAGATAAATCCTTGGCAAGAAGATTAAGACTTCGATCACGAAGAAGGTGCCTCTAACGTTTTGTTTTTACCAGGAATTGAAGCAAGTAGATTATATGAAAAAATTAGTGGATTAGGAGATTATAAGTTATGGGAACCAATAGACAGCATTGAAGATTTAAAAAGACTTTATCTTGATAGTGAGGGCAATAGTATTAACAATGGAATTTATACTAAAGATATTTTAAATAAATTTTATGGAATTGTAGATATTTATGACGGATTTACAAAATTTATGAATGATTTAGTTGAAGAAAAGACAATAGAAGAGTGGAAAGCTGTCCCTTATGATTGGAGACTACCTCTAGATCAAACAATAGATAAGGGAGTTAAGTTAAAAGATGATAAAATATTTAATATTACAGAAGAAGTCGAGAAGCTAGCTCAAAACTCCAAGAGCGGAAAAGTTACAATTATCGGACACAGTAACGGTGGACTTTTGGGAAAAGTACTCATAAATAAATTAAAGGAAAACGGCAAAGCTGATTTAGTAGATAAATTTATTATGGTAGGAACTCCTCAGCTAGGAACACCCAAGGCAATGGCGGGACTTCTGCATGGTGATAAGCTAGATATTCCGATGATTTTAAGTAAAAGTATGGCCAAGACTTTAGCAGAAAATATGAGCAGTGCTTATAATCTTTTGCCTAGCAAGAAATATTTTGATTACGTCCAAACTCCGGTAATAGAATTTGAAGACGACGTGAAAGATATTTATGGTTTTAAAAAGATTTATGGAAGTAAAATAGATAGTAAGGATGAACTAGATAAATTTCTCTTAGGAGATGATGGAAAAAGATCGGATCCAAATTTTGGCGACAACGATAGCCCTAATGTATTAAATGATAAATTATTAGGTAATGCCAATAAACTTCACGATGAAAGATTGGATAATTGGAATGCACCCAATAATGTTAAAGTCATTCAAATCGCTGGCTGGGGACTAGATACAGTTAGTGGGATAAAATATGACGATTGTGATATAGTTTTTTGTCCTGATAAATTAAGTAATTTAGACAGAGAACTGATATTTAAAAAAGATGGAGATAAAACTGTGGTGGTGCCGAGTGCAGTTGCTATGGGTGGCGGGGAGATTTATTATGTGAATATTGGAAAGTATAATAGCTATGGTCAATTTAATATAAATCGAGAACATTCTAGTATTTTGGCGATAACATCAGTCCAAGATTTTATTGACAACATATTAAGCGACAAAAATGAACTTCCCAAATATATCACCAAGGAAAAACCAGAGGTAGCTGATGATGACGAGAGTCTTCGCTATAGAATGCATTCTCCTGTAGCCGTGCATCTCTATGAGGATGATAATCATACTGGAATTATCGAAAACAGTAACTCAGATTCAGATATTAGATATTATGAAGAAAATATCCCCAACTCATATTATCTGGAATTTGGAGAAACTAAGTATTTAGGAAGTCCCAAGGATGATAATATTAAAATTGAATTAGTGGGAGAAGACACAGGCACATTTACTTTTGAAATTGACAAACTTAATGGAGAAACTATAGACAATACAATAGTTTTCCAAGATATTCCAGTTCTTAAAGATATGAAAGCCTATGTCGATATATCTGGAGAGGATGCTATAATGGATATAGACTGGAATAATGATAATAAAATTGATATTCAAATAGATACAGCTGATGATTCTAATGAAATAGCTTCAATTAAAATCTTAGAAGAGATAATAAAAGAATCAAAGATAAATCCAATTCTTAAAAAACATTTCTTAAATGAAATAAAAGTAGCTGAAAAACAAATAAAAAAAGGAAAAACTAAGATAGCTGGAAAGATTTTGGAAATATTGGAAAAACAAATAGAAATGTTTAGTGATAAAAGGATGTTTAAAAAGTTTAGAATTGATAAAAATGAAGCGGAAAGTTTAATAAAAATAATAGAAACAGTGAGATTAAATTTAATTAGGTAAAAATAAAAGTATGAGTTATAGAAAGAAAATTATTTGGGGAATCATTATGAGTATGATAGGTTTTTTTGTTAGCATTGTTCTCACCAGGCCAGAAATTTTTAACTTATGTTCAAAGGATGACGCGCTTTGTATTAATGATTATATAATGAATTTCAATGATTTTGCGGAAATTGTGGGAATTTTTTCAATAACTTTGTTTGTTATTTTTGTTATATTATTATTTTTTCAAGAAGTGGTGTTTAATTTATGGAAAAAATTTGCCATGGTTTACATTCCCATAGCGATGTTGATTGTTTTTTTTTCATCTAATCAAAGCGGTGTTGTGCCGCTTAGTCCTAAGGAATTTTTTATCTATTTACTGCCATTGTCTTTTTTTATTACAAGCATTATTATAGTTATAAAATATTTTCAAAATCTGGGTCTATGGTCCATAATTTCAATAGGACACATATTGAGTTTATTTTTATTAGTCTGCATAGCAGCTATTTTTTAATGAAAACAAAAAG
>JBBRXF010000189.1:0-2573 GCA_038248665.1 Campylobacterales bacterium
ATACTCTAATTATATTGCTAACTAAAAAAATGCAAATTTATTTGGTTTTGCATTTTTTGGTTTAGGGTAGTTGGGAGAAATTTATAACTCTAATAGTTTTTTTAGTTCTGGAAGTGAATATTTTATAATTCACCAAACAATTTCATCATCAATTCACATATAATCATGAGAAATTCTATTTCTAAATCAGCTTATTTTTTCCAAAGGTAACTTTTTGTATTTTCAAAATGTAATATGCGATAATTTTATTCAACATTCTCATATATTTTGCAACATCATACAACAAGCATCAAATGTTTTCTCATCATTAGAAAAATCCTCTAAAGCCATAGCTTATATATATTTTTCTATTTTATTTAT
Source organism: Campylobacterales bacterium (assembly GCA_038248665.1). Lineage (GTDB taxonomy): Bacteria > Campylobacterota > Campylobacteria > Campylobacterales > Arcobacteraceae > Aliarcobacter. The sequence continues at coordinate 361 of JBBRXF010000189.1, forward strand.
AGATTTGAGTATCTCATATTCATAAAATCTAGTATCTTTTTCCATAATTAAAATATTGGAATTAAATCTTTTTCTATATTGGATTTCAAAAAGGGGTTTATTTTCTTTTTACTTACAAAATCAACTTTTTTTATATTAAATTTTCTTTTTAATAAATTCTCAAGGCAATCAAGCGAATAAAATGTTGTTTTAAAAGTTCAATCAAGTTCATAAAGCAAATCTAAATCACTATCCTTTGTTGCCTCATTTCTTGCATATGATCAAAATAATGATAGATGGCTAATTCACGAGGAAATAAATTCCTGCATTATTTTTTTTGATTTAAGTCAATTTTTTATTATATCAGATTGATTCATAATATTACAAATAAGTAATTAATACTCTAATTATATTGCTAACTAAAAAAATGCAAATTTATTTGGTTTTGCATTTTTTGGGTTTGGTGGAGCTTTGTTCTATATTGTCATTGCGAGTTTTTACGAAGCAATCCAGTTTTACTATGTTGTCCCTAAAGGACTGTCTTCGCGAGCATCCTGAATTTAGTTCAGGATCTATGATGCATAAAATTACTCAAAACAAAGATTAAAGATTCTGGAATAAATTCAGAATGACAAAAAAATATTTAATCTTCAAGTATTTCCTGAACTTTGAGTATATTTAATTCTCAAGTATTTTGTTTTAATACTCATCTTTGTTTTAATACTTTTTCTAGATAATTTTTATTTATACTTTCAGCATCTCCTGTATCTGGATCAAAAGTAGACTTATCAATTACATTTAATCACAGATTTCATTCTTTGAAAATATCTTTTTCTTCTTTTCAAAGTAGTTTTGATACTCATTGTTTTAAAGATTTTGTAAGTTTTCAGTCAATATCATTTTTAAAACTATCTAGGAACTCTGGTCAACTTCAAATATCTAAAGGAATTGTTCTATCTGTCAATTTTAGATTAAATTTTTCTATAACTTTTTTAATATTCGCTATGCTTCATAATGCACTTAATCAATATTCATCACAAAAATTAACTGTATCTTGCATCCTTTTTTCTTTTTCTAATATTTTCTTACTTATCTCTTCTTTCGTGAGATTTGGAAACTCTTTTTGTATTTCTTTTATGCTTTTTTCTCTATCTAATATTTTTTTTCTGATAGTGTTATTTTTGTCTTCTATTTTCTGATTACATATAATTATTTTCTTATCTAAAGTATCATCTTTATTTCAGATATAACTTGAACTTTCTCATCAATCAACATATGAATTAATTAATCAGACAATATCTCAAAGTTGTTCTTCTAGAGTTTTTCAAGATCAGATAATATTATTTAAGTTATCTTTTAATTCTGGTATCTTGTCTCAAATTTCTCATAATAATTGATTAATATTGGTTTGATTTATTTTGTTTGAATTTTTATTTTTATCCAACTGTCAGATTTCGGATAATTTTTTGATTAAAAATTCATTTTTATCTAAACCTATATTTAATCATTTTAAGTCATTTTCTAGCTTTTCTTTTTTAAAAAATGCTTTTGTTTCTTTATCTTGATTACCATAATCTACAAGTTTCATTGGGTTTGTTCCTTTTTGTTCGAAAGTTATTACTCAATCTTTGATAGTATAATTTGCATCTTTTGTCTCTCTAACAAGAGTATCTCACTTAATTTCATGGTCTGTAATAATACTTTTTCAAGTAAAATCTAATGATTTTTCGGTAGGATAACTTTTTCATATATCAAATACTTCTTTGATAATTTGATTATGTCTCTCTTCAGTGATTACTCATAAACTCTTGAAACTATCGGCAAGTTGTAATACTGTTTCTCTATCTTTTTCTATTCAAGTTTTTTTGTACTTTTCTAGTAAAGTATCAAATATAATTTTTTGGTTATTAGAAAGAATAGTATTAATTTCTTTTAAATTTAAATTGGCTTTAGTAATATCATTATTTTTAATATTATAACTGAATTCTTTTTCTTTGTTTTCAAGATCAAAAAAAATACTTTTAAATTCGTCATATCTTTGTATGTTATTTTTAATTTCTTGAAATATAGGTTTATTTTTATTATATTTTATTATTTCATTTTTCTCTGAATCTTTATTTTCTTGACTAACAGTAGTATTTTCTTGACTAACAGTAGTATTTTCTTGACTAACAGTAGTATTTTCTTGACTAACAGTAGTATTTTCTTGACTAACAGTAGATTTTTCTTTAGTA
>JBBRXF010000190.1:0-2571 GCA_038248665.1 Campylobacterales bacterium
ATTTCGTATAATGAAATAGAAAATATAGTTGTAGTTAATTGACCAGGTAGTTTTACTTGAATTAGAGCTATTTGTTTGGTTGCAAATACATTATCTTATATATATAAAAATCTAAAACTAACAGAGTTGTCTTCTTTTGATTTATATAATGATTACCCAATAGCTAAGACATCTTCAAAGAGAGATTTATTTGTAAAAAAAAGTAAAAATAATATAATTGAGGTTATAAAAAATGAAGATTTTTTACAGTACATTAAAAAAGAGGAAATAAATGAAATCTATTGAGAAGAATTTATAGGATTAGATAACATTCTAGTCAACAAAACAATTGATTACGCAAATTTACTAAAGGATATTACATTAAAAAATGAAAAACAAATAGAAGCCTATTATGTAAAAAAACCTAGTATAAATTAGTTATTAATAATTAGGAATATGACTGAAAATGTGAGGTTAGAAAATCCATTACCATGAGAAAAAATTGAAGTTATTATAAAGAGACACTGGATAGTATATGTAATTATAGGAGCGTACTTTTTTAGTGCTATCTTACTTACAGTTGCATTGATTTTTTTCCTTTTTTCTACAGTATGGATATATATATTAATGATTATGTTTTGGATGTTTTTCTTGCTTTTTTCTTATGTACAATGGCTTGATCATGAACTAGATTTATTTATAATTACAAATTTTAGAATTATCTGAATTGAACAAGTTTCTTTATTAAATAGAATAGTTTCAGAGTGTAGTTTATCTCAAATTCAAGAAGTATGATCAAAAACTCAATGATTTTTTGCAAATATATTAAATTATTGAACAATAACTATGCAAACAGCATGAAATGCAACAAATTTTATTATGGAGTTTGCTCCTGACGCAATTCATACATCTAGTATGATTCTTAATATAATTAATACTTATAGAGATACTACTTTGAAGAAAGATGATATATGAAGCCAAAAACCATTAATGGAGATAACTCCTAAACAACAATAATTTATTATTTAATTAATTTTTATGCTAAATATTGCAATAAACACATTTAGAGAGATAACTAGAAATAAATTTTTATATCTAATAATATTCTTTGCGTTTATCTTTATTGCTTTTTCTATTTCTTTGTGAAAACTAACCATTTGAGATGACAGTAAAGTAATAGTTGATTTTTGACTTGCTATGATAGAGATTTTTTGATTCCTGAGCGTATTATTTGTATGAAGCCAGTTACTTTTCAAGGAAATCGAATGAAAAACAATATTTCTGATTTTATCTAAACCAATAAAAAGATATGAATTTATAATTTGAAAATTTGTATGATTTTCTCTGTGTATACTTTCTATACTATTACTACAATCAATTTTATTTTTAGTTGTTTTATTAATCAAGGATATAGAAATAACAAAACTAATAGTTTTCTCACTTATTTTTACATTTTTTAAATTAGAGATACTTTTGTCTTTTGTTTTCTTTTTTTCTACTTTTATGTCAAATATATTAACTATTTTAGTGAGTGTGATGATTTACTTTATTAGTCATAGCTTCTCATTGTTACTTGATTTAGTTTGAGCAACTAAAAATATCATAATAATTGATTCTTTAAGAGTCTTTCAACTTATTTTTCCTCCATTTGAAGCATTAAATATAAAAGATGTGATTTGAAGCTTTACAGATTTCAATGTTTTATTTTTTGCTTTAAATACTTTTTATTCTATTACATATTTGTTACTGATAATAACTTTTACTATTTTGATTTTTAATAATAAGAAATTTGAGAATTAATACTTTTTACTTTTGAAAACATAAGTATGCAAAAAAATAGAAAAAAACAATAAAATTTTTTTAAAATGAAAAAACAAGAAATAATTAAATTGTGAAAAGAAAAATATAACCTAGACTCTAAAACTGTAAATATAGTTTTAGAGTTTGTTTTTGCTTTGAGTAAGGAGAAAGTATTTTTACTTGAAGAACTTGATCAGATTTGTTATGGACAGATTATTTTTATTTTTGAAAAGCTTTTAAGTTGATATCCATTAGCCTATATAACAAAAAATATCAATTTTATGTGAATTGATTTTTTTGTTGATGAAAATGTTTTGATCCCAAGAGATGATACTGAGATTTTGGTTAGGGAGGTTATAAGTGAAATAATAAATGATACAACTCCCCCTACTTCACATTCGTTTCGTTTTCCCTCTCAATTGAGAGGGATTAAGGGGGAGTTTACAGATATTATACTCCTAGACATCTGAACTGGTTCTTGAATAATCCCAATAAGTATAGCAAAAAATACAAATATAGAAAAAATAATAGCTTTAGATATCTCAAAAGAAGCACAGGAAGTTGCAAAAATCAATGTAGTTAGGCATAATCTAGAAGATAAAATAACTTTGATAAATGCAGACTTTAGAGATTTTGATTATGAGAAATTTAAGTGAGAAAATCTTGTAATTACAGCAAATTTGCCATATATCAGAGAATGAGATTTTAACAATATGGATTTTTCTGTATACAAGTTTGAGCCAAAACAAGCTTTGTATGGTTGAAAAGAAACTGGATTTGAGCTTTATGAAG
>JBBRXF010000191.1:0-2516 GCA_038248665.1 Campylobacterales bacterium
AATGAAAAGAAAAACAAAAAATCTTATTTTGAAATTCATTGAAAACCTCATCCTTGGATGAAATGAATTAGATTTTAAAAAATAAAAATGACACTAAAAAGTGACATTTCTATTTTAATAAAAAGGGTGACATTTCTATTTTAAAATAACATTTAAATAAAAAAATTAAAATAAATACAAGTAAATACTATTTGTTAAAAGAAAAACAATGGAGGCAGTAAACTACAAAAATCATATAATTTGTTATAATTGATATAATTATCAAGTCAATAAAAGCTTAAATGAATTTATTGAATCAAAAAAATATATTGATTTCTTAGATAAGATGCCAATTCCGATTGTAATGGTTTTGGGTTGAGATGGAGCTATGCTTAGAGCAATTCACAATTATCAAGAGAAAGGTTATACATTTTTTGGAGTCAATTTTGGTAGAAAATGATTTCTTTTAAATGCAAAAAATTATTTGGAGAACGACTTTGAATATATAGTTAGAAATTATCCACTTATAAAAATACAAACTAAAATAAATGATATAAGTAAGGTAGATTATGCTATGAATGAGATTGATATAAGAGCTTGAGTATGAAAAATGATATGATTAGAATTAAGTTTGAAAAATAATCAAAAAATCGAAATAGAATGAGATGGTTTAATAATATCAACACCAGCTTGATCAACAGGGTATAACTCATCACTTTGATGACCAATTATGCCTCATAAACTTGAATCATTTGTAATAACACCAAAAGCACCATGGAAACCAAAGTTTCAAATGCCTATAATTATAAATAACTCTGAGGAAATATTTATAACAAATACTTGAAGAAAAAATCTTATAGAAATTTATTGTGATGGGAGACTATTTTTAAATACAGAAAAAAATTCTGAAATTGATATAAAAATAGAAAAATATTCAAAATGAGTTGATATAGTTATCTTAAAAAATTATTTAGAAATATGGGATAATAAGGTTTTACAAGAGCAAGGTTTTATTACTTAATAATATTAAAATGTCTTCTAAAATCAATGAGATACTTAAAGAAATTGATCAAAAAAAGAAAGAACTTATAAAAGAATATGAATTATTAAAAGAAACATATTCGTTTTATATCGAATGAAAAAAAGTCATTTTCAATAAAAAAACCAAACAATATAATAGAAAATTTAAAGACTGACTTTTAAAATACATCTTTACAGCTAGAATTAGACATATATTATCTATGCCTTTTATCTATTGAATTGCATTTCCAACATTATTTTTAGATTTATTTTTATTTGTATATCAGCAAGTTTGTTTTAGACTATATGGAATCCCACTAGTAAAAAGAAAAGATTATGTAATCTATGATAGAAGGTTTTTGGATTATCTAAATATTATCCAGAAAGTAAATTGTTTATATTGTTCTCGGGTTAATGGTATTTTTTCATACGCGGTTGAAATTTGATGAAGAACAGAGCAATATTGGTGTCCAATAAAAGCTTCAAGAAAACTAAAATGATGACATCAGTGGGAAAAACACTTCGCTGATTATGGTGATCCAAAATGATTCAAAGAGTGCTTTATAAAAAATGATGTTTTTCATAAATAAACCTAAAAAAAATCAAGAAATGCTATTTCTTGATTTTTTTTGTATTTAATGATAAAATTAAAGAAGTATATTTTTAAGTAAATAAATTATGGGTGTAGAAAATTTGAGAATAAAAGAAAGACAAAGAGAATCAATTGAAAGTCTTAATCCATCTGAAAAAAAATTATCACCTGAACAAAGTGAAAAAATTACAGACGAGAAAAATAAATCTAAATTGAAACAAACAGAAGTTACACTGAATAATTTTTCGTCTAGGGTTGATAAAGTAAAAAATGAACAAGATCAAAAAGTAAAATGAAATGAATTAATGATGTTGTATGTAGTTTTAGAGAGGCATCAAAAAGAAATTCAAGAAATAACTTGAAAATCTAATCCAAGAACTATGGATATAATTAAATTGTGAGAAAATCTTGATAAAAAATGTGATGAGCTATAGTGAGATATAATGAAAGATAGTAGTATAGATAAATGAAAACTTAATGAAATGCTTTCTCAATCATTTTGAAATATGGATAATAAAGAATTTTTGAAACAGTTTTCAAAAGATCAAAGGTTAGAGAAAATTACAAAACCACCTAAAGAATCGAAAGATGTAAAATCATGAGATGATATAAGATTTACATTTACTTTTCAAAATAAATTAAATGAAAATCTATATTTAAAAACTACAGCATGACAAGTTCTTCCTTCAGAAGTTAAAGAGGTAGAATCAGGATTAAAAAAATATTTTAGACAAAGCTTAGAGTGAGAATTTTTTACTGATAAAAATGAAAGATTAATTATTCATGAGGATACAATAATTCGTATTTGAGATCTTAGAAGTAAAGTAAATAATAGAAAATATATTTCAAGTTGAGAAGACTGACAAATTTATGAAGATGATAAAGAAAGTATTGAATATATAACAAAAATAAATCAAGAAAAAAA
>JBBRXF010000192.1:0-2470 GCA_038248665.1 Campylobacterales bacterium
ACCTAAGTTTTTTATTATCAATTAAGGCAATTTTTAGGATTTTGAAGAGTTCTTTTATGTATCATTTTTCAATAATTATTTTATGTCTTTTTGGTTCTTCTAGAGATAATGAAAAAGGTATCATCATAGCAAAGAACGGAATAGTAGCATAAAGAGTATACCTAAAATCTATTTTTCCTATAAATCATCCGATTACATTTGCAAAAGTTAATGATAAACCTTGATAAAATATGACATTTCACCAGATTTTTTTATAATTTTTTTCTTGTCATATATCTTGGAGAGTGTCATAAACAAGGGCAGACAATGTTCATGAAGAAAATGAAACACTTATAGCAAAGAGGGCTTCAGCAAGTAAAAATTCAAAAAAATTATATCAGATACTATAAATTGAAATAGCTATTAATAAGCTTATAGCTGAGATTATAATTGATATTTTTCTGTTATATATATCAGAAATATATCAAGTTGGTATTTCCAAGATCACTATTAAAATAGCAAAAAATGATTGTAAAAGCATGATCTGAGTCAAATTCAATCAGTTTTCTTGCCAAAAAAGCACCATAATAGGCACAGAAAAAAACATCCCAGAAAAAGCTTCTATAAAGTATATTTTCCGAATATTGTTTTTAATTTGAGGAGTTGAATTCTGAGGATAGCTCATAAATTTTCTATCTATTTAAAAAAGTTATAGTTAATTGAAGTATTGTAGCAAATGAAACCCAAAGTAAATAGGGGATTTGGATATATGTAATCCATCTAGCATGAGGATATATTACTATCATAGCCCAGATCAATGTTCAAAGTACAAGTAGTATATCTACTGCTGCCAAAATATTACTTTTTAGTCCAAATTGTATTGGAGTGAAAGAAAGATTAAAAATAATATTTAAAATAAAAGGAAGCAAAATAAGAAAAGGAATTTGTTTTTTTATATACATCCAAAGTACTTTTCAAAATGAAATCACAATCAATATATATAAAAATGTCCATACAGGTCCAAAAATCCAAGAAGGAGGAGCCCAAGTAGGCTTTAACAATTGAGAATACCAAGTTACTGTGTTCATAGTATAGATATTAGATAATAAAATTTATATATTTCTAAACTTATTTATAACCAAGAAAACGATATTTACAATAAAAATTATAAAAAAACAGATTGCAATAATTCTAAAAGAGCTTGAGATTAAATTTGTATGTTCTAAAACTCAAAGATGTGTAAAAATATAATTCCAATCATGAAGGCCATTTCATGGTCATGCAAAGGAATATAGTGGTAAAGCTTGTTTTATAGCATCTCAGGAATAAGTTGAAATAGAGAAAAAGTTAGTTCAGATCCAAGCATAATATATTGCAACTGCAAAATAATCTTCTTGCCTATAGAATCAGACTAAACAAGCAGCTGGGATAATCAATTGGAATAAAGTTCATCATAAAGTTAATATAAATTGATTAAAAAATACCATAAAAACTAAATGTCCAACTTCATGAATATAAAAATTTACATTATCAAGATAACTTGAATACAAATCTGAATTCAGATGTTTATAGAAAGTGAAAAGCAGATAAGAAGCAACAGGTAAAATAAAAAATATACTATATTCAGTAGTTTGATTTAATGTAGAGCATGTTGATAATTTTTCTTTGAGTTTTGAGATTTGCATAGTTTAGAATATTTTAATTTTAAATTTTAAGTTAAGCTAGAGTACTCATTTTTCCATTCAATATTATATTCTTTACATTTTTTTTTCAATTCTATTTTCACATTTTTTGTGAAATCCTCTAGTTCGGGACAATCTTTTAATACCTTACCCAAATGCTTAATTGTATAATCCATGTCTTTGTAACCAGATATATCCGAGTTTAAAATATGCATAGTCGCTTCCAGTCTATTGATAGCACTGGAAAATTTTGATTCAGGGGATTTTCTTTCCTTGTATTCACTCATTAGATTTGAGAAATCTGGACACATGATTGAAATAGATTTTTCTAATTCATTGATTGCAATGCTTTCTTGTAAATTTTTTTCTCTTGCAATTTTATCATCATTATCAAGAATGTTGGCAGAAACATCTCCGATATCAGTTTCTAATTCAGGAAGATCATGAACTAATAACATTTTTAAAACTCTATCCCAATCTAGGTCTAATTTTGATATTTCAGGCAGATTTTTAATTACTGAAGCCAAAATTGCAACTCTCCAAGAATGATCTGCAGTTGACTCACAAAATGATTTATTTTCTTTATATCGTAAAACTTTTTTTAACCCATCAATCTTGTTGATGAAATTAATTATATCACTGTAATTGTTTTCCATTTTATAATTAATCATATTTTATTTTTTAATATTTAATTTCTCTAGATCTTTTAAAAAGTGTTTGTTATCTATGAATAATATAGTTTCCATATTCATTTCTTTGGCTATATCCAAATTATTTTGTTTATCATCAATAAAAACTGCTTCCTCGGG
>JBBRXF010000193.1:0-2380 GCA_038248665.1 Campylobacterales bacterium
AGAGAATTAGCTCTTCAAGTATCAAAAGCTTTTATTGATTTTTCTAAAAATTTAACTAAAAAACCTATAGTTGTAAGTGTAATAGGTGGAGAAAGTCTTACACAACAGCTTTTAGATATTCAAAAAGGTTGTGATATTGTTGTAGCAACTACTGGAAGATTACTTGATATTTTAGATAAAAAACAAATGAATTTATCAAATCTTGAATTTCTTGTTTTAGATGAAGCAGATAAGATGTTAGATTTTGGTTTTGAAGAGGAGTTAGAATTACTTCTAAAAGAGATTCCACAAAAAAGACAAAATCTTCTTTTTTCTGCAACATATCCTCAAAAGATGTTAAACATTGCTTCAAAAATTACAACAAAAGCTGTAGAAGTTTTCATAGAAGATGAAACTCCAACTGTTCAAAGTATAAATCAACGGGTAATAGAGGTAAATAAAGAGAACAGAAGCCCACTTCTTCGAAATCTAATACAAAACCATTCATGGGAGCAAATACTTGTTTTTATGGCAAATAAACGCTCTTGTGACAATATTGCTGCTAAGTTTAGAAAATATGGATTAAATGCTGAATCTTTTCATGCGGATTTAACTCAAGATGAAAGAAATGATACTTTACAAGATTTCAAAAATAAAAGAATTAAAATTTTATTTGCTACTGATATTGCAGCTCGAGGTTTGCATATTGATGATATTTCATGTGTTATAAATTTTGATTTACCAAGGGCAACTGCTGATTATGTCCATAGAATAGGGCGAACAGGACGAGCTGGTAAAAGTGGAGATGCAATATCTTTTATAGGACTAGAAGATTTTGAGCATTTTTCTTTGATAGAAAAAAGATGCAATATAAAATTAGAAAAAGAGCAAATAGAAGGTTTTGAACTAACGGGAACACCTACTAAAAAAGAAAAGGGATCTGAGCCTGTAAAAGGCAAAAGAAAAAGTAAAAAAGATAAGCTAAGAGAACAATCTTTATAAGACTAAATAGTCTTATAAAGCATGATACCTAAAACAACGATATTTAAAAGTAAAACATAATTTTTGTAAGATGTTGCTTTTACAATATCTTTAACTTTTATTCCAAAATATACTCCAATAAGTGAACCAATACCTACTGTTGCACCTTCAGCGAATAACATTTGTCCCTGATACGAAGTAGAAATAAAACCTGCAATTGAAGAAAAAATTACAAAAAATAATCCTAATGCAGTTGCTGCTTTTAAATCATATTTTAAAAAACCAACCAAAATAGGAGTTAATAAAATAGAACCACCAACACCAATACTCATGGCAAGAATACCAATACTAGCACCAATTAAAAGTAGGATAATTGTACTTTTTGTTTTTTTTTCTCCATCATGAACAGCAGGAGAATAAAAAATTCTAATTATTGAGAAGATTAAGATAGCTATAAAAAGATATTGTAAAAATTCATTTGATAAACTAGGTACAATATACCCACTTATTATTCCACCAAAAGAACCACCAATTCCTAAAATTACTCCATCTTTTACAACATCTTTAGCTTTTTTTGCATTTAAAAAAGAGCCATAAATAGAAGAAAAAACCATTTGCATGATAGATATGGCAACGGCTTCTTTCATAACATACCCAAGCATTAAAAGTAAAGGAACTAATATAGTTCCTCCTCCAATACCAAAAAAACCAGAAGAAAATCCTGTAATTATTCCAAATATAGCAAGTTCTAAATTCAAATTAATTCTTTTTAATTGAATTCATGGCTTCAATGAAATTATTGTAATCACTTTCTAGTTTTTCATCTTTTTGCGTTAAGTCTATTCCATCTTCTTCTTTTAATGCAGTTTCAACTAGATGGATTCTATCAAGAAGATATTTGAACATCTCTTTGTTAATATCTGGTAAATCACCATGTTCCATTTTGCAGTTTTTATTATCTCTTTTGATGATTTTTGCAGGAACTCCAACAGCTGTTGAGTTATCCGGAACATCACATACAACAACAGAGTTTGCTCCAATTTTCGAGTTTTTACCTATTGTAATGTTTCCTAAAACTTTTGCTCCACTTCCAATAACTGTATTTGATCTAACAGTTGGGTGACGTTTCCCTTTATTTAAACTAACTCCACCAAGAGTTACTCCTTGATAAATTAAAACATCATCTTCAACAATAGCAGTTGCACCAATAACTACTCCAATAGCATGGTCAATAAAAACTCTTCTACCTATGGTACAAGCTGGGTGAATATCTGTTTTTGTTAAAAAACTAGATATTCCACTAATAACTCTAGATAGTTTTTTCCAACCTTTATAATAGAGTTTATTTGCAATTCTATAGTTTATAATTGCCCAAACACCTGGATAATTAAAAAATAGTTCTAAATTAGTATCTAGCGCT
>JBBRXF010000194.1:0-2375 GCA_038248665.1 Campylobacterales bacterium
CTATTTTGAATCTAAATCAATCATATATCTCTCTTATAAATTGGGTATTATGATTACTCATCATAAATTTTACTCATTTTTTATCTAACTTAATACAAATATCTCTAAGTTTTACTTGCATTTCTCTACCAAAACCACTTTCATTGTAGCTTGTAAAATTGGCTGTTGGAGTAAGTGTGTCATATGGTGGATCAAAATAAACAAAATCTCATTTTTCTGCTTTTTTTAATACTTTATCAAAACTTTGTAGTTTTATAAAAGCTTTTGTCTTATTTAAAAGCTTTGAAACATTTTGTATATTGTCTTTTTGGATATAATCAGGGTTTGTATATGCTCACATCGGAACATTGAATTGACCTTGAGAATTTACTCTATAAAGTCCGTTAAAACAAGTACGATTTAGATAGATAAATCTTCCAGCTCTTTCTACATCAGAGTATTTTTCTTGCCAAAATTCTTGCCTATCCCAAGCCCTAATAACTCCATAAAATTCTTTTGAATATGGTTGAACTTTTTTATTGATTCCGTAACGAGTACGGAATGACGAAGTAGCGAAACTTTCTAGAAATCCTATTAATTCGGCTTCTTTATCCTTGATAACTTGATAAGTATTTATAAGTTCCGCATTGATATCACTTAGAAAGCTTTGTTTCTTCTGAAGATTAAAAAAAACTGCTCATCAACCTAAAAAAGGTTCATGATAATTAGCAAAATCTGATGGAAATAATTTTTGTAATTGAGGTAATACTTGCCTTTTTCAACCCACCCATTTTATAAAAGGACGAGCATTTATAAAATCTTTATTTGTATCAAAAAAAATCTTTGCTTCATCAATAGTTGCAAATTTCATATGTTCAAACCATGATTTAACTATATGGAAATCAAAACCAAACTCGTATGAAAATCTTAAGCTATTTAGTGATATTTCTGTCATTTCTAAAAACTTACTTTATAAAATCATTGATACAATTTATATCATTTTTTATCTAAGTCTGATAAAACTTCAAAATAAGCTTTTTTTATTAGCTCATTGTTAAAGTTACACTTTCAAAGAATCTTTTTCAAAGTATTTTCTAACAATAAGAAATCTCTTTTATTTTTAATTCTTCAAAATCAAGCAAGAAATCAAGTTATACTTGCTCTAATTATACCTTTTACAAAAAGATCTTTTTCCATATTTCATTGTATTACAATATAACAAAAAACAAAAAAATTACAACTTAATTGTTTTATCTATAATCTTAATATATACGATTTAATTTTAATTGCAAATATTTTTTGTAAATTCAGAGTATTATAGATCCTGCAAATATGCTTCAGGATGACGATATAGAACAATAGAACACAATATAATGAATAGATTCCCGGGTCAAGCCCGAGAATGACACAGATTTTTAGTAGATTCCTGGCTTCCCAGGAATGACAGGTAATATTATGACATATAGTAAATGGATTGCTTCGTTACTCTCGCAATGACAATGTAGATACAAGACCCTCTCCTAACCTCCCCTAGGAGGAGAGGGATAGAACAATACAAAGCAGATTACCTTCTTAAAGGGAATGAAAAAATAATTTAGTAGATATAAAAAAATCCTTATCTTCACTGCAGGGCAACTCTAAAGGCAAAGCTAATCTTACTCTTTAAATTTGCTCTGTGATATGAACTTATTCCCTGGAAACACTTCAGGGATTTTTAAGGGGATAAAATCCCTTTCCGGCAGTCGGGATTGCTTACTTTTGGAACCAAAAGTAAAACTAAATTGTTATTCTATTCAAATTTAAGTTGTTTTATTTAAAATATTATGATAAAATTATAATGGATTATTGTGTATAAATTTTTATGACTGAAGAACTAAGACAAGATTTACTTATTGCTACTCAAAGCTTTTGCAACACATTATGAACTACCCAAGAAGTAAAGCAAAAAGTAAGTGATATAATTGAACTTAAACCAGATACTGATAATGATTTAATAAAACTAGTTTTTAAAACCAGGATATTAACTCATTTATTAGAGTGAGATTCACAAGAAAGAATAAAAAGACAGAAAGATTTTTTTATTGCAATAGCAAAAAATACTTGAACTCAAGATATTACAGATGATAATTTTACAAAGGGAATAAATGAATTAGTTCCATGAAAAGCAAAACAATTAAGAAATATCGCTTTATGAAAAAAATGAATGGCAAAAGAATCTCTAATACATTTTATTGATGTTTTATTACAAAATCCAAATTTATTTAATTGAATAATTGATTTAGATATTTCAAAAATAAATAAACAAGAAGTTCTTAAATCTCAAATTTATAATATGGGTATAAGGGAACAAGATAAATTATTATTAGAAATATATAAATATTTAAAAGAAAACAACC
>JBBRXF010000195.1:0-2345 GCA_038248665.1 Campylobacterales bacterium
CAAAAAACATGAAGTTGATTTATATGAAAAAGATAATCGTTTAGGCGGTCATGCTAGAACTACCATAATAAATGATGAAGATAAAACTTTTGGAGTTGATACTGGTTTTTTAGTTTTTAATCACCCTACTTATCCACTTTTGACAAAATTATTTGAACAACTAAATGTGAAAATAGAAAATTCAGATATGAGTTTTGCTTTTTGGGATAGGGATAAAAATAGAGCTTATAACGGTTCTTCATTAAAAGGAATGTTTGCTCAAAAAAGAAATCTTTTTTCTCTAAATCACTACAAAATGATTAAAGATATTTTAGATTTTAATAAAAAAGCAACTAATGATTTATATTACAATAGTAAAGATTTGGATAAATCTTTAGGAGAATATATAAAAAAATATTCAAATGCATTTAAACAAAGATATATTCTTCCTATGGGCGCTGCTATTTGGTCAACTCCTAGTGATGAAATGGGTGAATTTCCTGCAAGAACATTTTTAACTTTTTTTAAAAATCATGGACTTTTAGGAGTGGATTCACACCATCAGTGGTTAACTGTATCAAATGGAAGTATTAATTATGTAAATAAAATAAAAGAAAAAATCTCTGGAAAAATCTTTTTAAACTCTGATGTTATAAAAGTAAGAAGAGAAGAAAATGGAGTTTATTTGATTCATGAAAATGGAACTAAAACTTTTTATGACAAAGTTGTTCTTGCAATGCACGCACCTGAAGCTTTAAAAATATTAGAAGATGCAACACAAAAAGAAATAGAGATATTAAGTGCTTTTAAATATAAAGAGAATAGCGCTGTTTTACACAATGACAATGATATCTTATATCCAAGTAAGAAAATGTATGCAGCATGGAATTATACAAACACAAATACAAAAAGTAATGCTGTAACACTTACATATTGGATAAATACTCTACAAAATCTAAAAACAAAAAAAGACTATTTTGTATCACTAAATGAAACTCAAAATCTAAATAATGTAATTGAAAAAATCTCTTATGAACATCCACAATTTAACTCATCTGCTATAGAAATGCAAAAAAAGAAAGATGAAATTTGTGGACATAATAACACATATTTTGCAGGAGCTTATTGGAGATATGGTTTCCATGAAGATGGACTTTTAAGTGCTACAAAAGTAGCTTCAAAACTTGGATGTGAGTTCTAAAATGCAAAATCTATCAAATCACAATATTTTTGAAGGGACCATCTATCACAAAAGATTTCTTCCTAAAAAGCACGATTTTAAATATAACTTTTATCTGCTTGATATTGATGTATTTGATTTAAAAAGTTTAGAAAACAAGATTTTTTCTATAAACAAACTAAATTTTATGAGTTTACAAAGTTTTGACCACTTTGGAACAACTACTGATTTTATGAAAAATATAGATGAACTTTTAAAAAAGTTTGATTTAGAAGCAACAAAAAAAATGAGATTTATCACACTTCCTAGGGTTTTAAACTTTGTTTTTAATCCAATTAGTGTTTTGGTTTTATTTGATGAAAAAAATATTCCAACTCATATTTTAGCTGAAGTTCACAACTACAACAACGGTCGTGTTGTTTATCCTGTAAAACTTGAAAGAAAGAATAACTCTTATTTTGGAGTTGTAAAAAAAGATATGTATGTATCGCCTTTTTTTGACTCTGTTGGAGTTTATGAATTTGAGCTAAAGTATGACCAAAACAAATTATTTATAAAAATAGATTTATATGAAGACTCAAAACACAAATTAACAGCGGTTTTTAACTCAAAATCAATGCCTTATACTTATAAAAATATACTAAAAATATTTTTTAGATATATGTTCAGCACCTTTTTAGTAGTAGCAAGAACATATTTTCAAGCGATTAGGCTCTATTTAAAGGGATTAAAAATCTATTCTCCAAGAGAGAATGACAAAACAAGGAGGTATTAAAAATGCAAAAATTATGGAACAAATTTGGAGATAACTTCTTTTCAAAAATAAAAATAGGAACCCTTCAAGTAATCTATAAAGATGGAACTATAAAACTTTATGGTGAAAAAAAAGTTGAAGAAAAAATCACTTTAGAAATATATAATAATAAATTTTTCACAAGAGTTATGCTTTATGGAGATATTGGTTTTTGTGAGAGTTACATAGATGAAGATTTTGAAACTTCAAATCTTACAAAACTAATAGAATTAGCACTTTTAAATGCAAAATATCTTGGAACTACAAGTGAAAATGAGAAAAACAAACTAATAAATCTAATGCCAGTTTTTAATAAAATAAAACATAGTTTACGAAAAAACTCAAAAACAAACTCAAGAAAAAATATCTCAGCTCACTATGACTTATCAAATG
>JBBRXF010000196.1:0-2317 GCA_038248665.1 Campylobacterales bacterium
AGTCAGCTTGATTGGCTTGTTAGTTGGCATCCCGTATTTATTGCAAAATTGTTTTTATTCTTTTGACACATTTTGCTAAATCATATTTCAAATCGTGAGTCCAAAATCTCAATACAATAAAATTCATTCTTTTTAGATTTTTGTCTCTTGTAATATCTCTTTCTAATCTTTTTCCGCTTAAATCCGTGTGCCATCTTTCACCATCAACCTCAATTGCAATTTTTTTATTACCATTTAATAAAACCAAATCAATAAAATAAGGGCCAGCAGGATATTGGATTTTGGGCTGATAACCTTCAGATACTAAAACTTCGTAAAACTTTTTTTCCCAAGGAGAGGCAAAACCATCGTAGGGAAGGTCAATGTTTTCATATTGTTTCTGTTCAATATACTCAACAAATGATTTTAAATATGGAATTCCAGCTTTAACACATTTTTCTCTATCACCAACTATCCATAAAATACTTCTGGCTCTTGTAATTGCTACCACTACTGTCCGGTTGTTTAGATAAACAAATGACATAAGCCATTTAAATATAGTACGTTACAGAGAATTTTCATTATTGTCGATTTGAAATTAAAATTGTCGCAACTAAATAAATCATTGGAGCGACAAAATGAATCAAGGTCAAACAATCTTTGCTCAAATTATGAGCTATATTCCTAAACATAGATTTGATGCCTGCGTAAAAAAATATCAAGGCAACTATAAAGTTCAATCATTTACCTGCTGGGAACAATTGCTTGTTATGGCATTTGCCCAATTAACTTACCGGGAATCTTTAAGAGATATTGAAACTTGTCTCAGAGCAATGCAAAACAAATTATACCACATTGGTATTAGAAGTAAAATCTCTCGTTCAACTCTGGCTGATGCTAACCTAAACAGAGACTGGAGAATATATGCTGAGTTTGCATACATACTTATAGATAAAGCAAAAGAACTTTATAGAGATGATAAATTTTTCAAAGAACTTGATGAAACTGTTTATGCTCTTGATTCAACCACAATTGATTTATGTTTGTCTTTGTTTGCCTGGGCAAAGTTCAGAAAAACAAAAAGTGCTATTAAAATTCATACTCTTTTAGATCTCCAAAATAATATCCCCTCGTTTTTTAGCATTACAGATGGCTCTATTCACGATGTTAATATTTTAGATGAACTTCTAATACAAATCGGAGCCTTCTATGTTATAGATAGAGGCTATATTGATTTTGAACGCCTGTACAGACTAAACATCAGCAGCGCATATTTTGTTACCAGAGCTAAAGTAAATCTCCAGTTTAAAAGGATATACTCTCATCAGGTAGATAAATCATTAGGTCTTATTTGTGATCAATCAATTTTTCTTAAAGGTTATTACCCATCAAAATATTATCCGGAAAAGCTAAGGCGTATAAAATATTTTGATTCTCAAAACAATCGAAGACTTGTTTTTCTTACAAACAATTTTTGTCTTCCCGCCATTACAATCGCTGATCTTTACAGGCAACGATGGCAGATTGAATTATTCTTCAAATGGATTAAACAAAATCTTAAGATTAAATCTTTTTATGGCAACTCAGCCAATGCAGTTAAAACCCAAGTTTGTATAGCTATTTCTGTTTATGTGCTTCTTGCAATCATAAAGAAAAAATTAAATTTAGAGCATTCTCTCTACACTTTTTTGCAATTGGTTAGTATATCAATATTTGAGAAAACTCCCATTATTTCAATGTTTTCTAACGATTATGATATGAACGAAATTAAAGATGATCCTAATCAATTGTTTTTATTTAACTTATAACCGGACAGTAGTGTAATTTTATATATAATTAGTAGAGACGTTTTTCGAAACGTCTCTACTTGGAGTAAATATAATTATTTAAAACTTCAACAGTAGTTTTACATTGATTAAGATCAATTTCCAAAAGATCACGAAGTGAAAGGACACCTACAAGATTTTCATTATCTATAATTAATATATGTCTTGTCTTGGCTTCTTTCATTTTTGCCAGCACAGATTCACTAGACTCATCAATCTTTGCTATAACAAGACTTGTACTCATTACATCATCAACAAGTGTTGAATTAAGATCTTTTTCTTTTGCAATTACTCTTTTAACCAAATCACGCTCAGAAAATACTCCGATTAATTTTTCATCCTTCATTACAGGAACGAGTCCAACTCCCTTTGACGCCATATAGTTTACAGTATCTTTTATTGTTGAACCGGAGTGAACAGTAAAAACTTCACGCCCTTTTAATAAGTCTTTCAGTGAATCCATCTCTTTAACTCCTAAAATTTTTTTAGAAATATAATCTTTTTATAGAGAA
>JBBRXF010000197.1:0-2215 GCA_038248665.1 Campylobacterales bacterium
GGGTTAAATATAAGATAATTTCAGAACGAGAAACAAAAATTTATCTAAAAGAATTTCCTGAGATAGAGAGTCTCTATAATGGTTGGGTGGAAAATAAATGGATTATTTGGAAAGAAAAAAATTATAAATATCTTTTAGTAAATACTGCTTATGATAAATTTTATTCTTTAAGATCATTCTTAAAAACAGAAATTGATAATTTTGATCTTTTTTGGTCTCATGATATTTTTTCTTGGAATAAAAATGGAGGCGAAATATATCACCCAACCTTATTTAGTCCAGTAATTATTGATTTTAATTCTGAGAAAAATATAATCTCTATTAGACGTAATTACGACAAAAAACTTATTTTTGACGTATCTTTTATTCGTGAATCATTGGACGAAAATAATACCAATCTTGCAGAAATTGATCAACTATCTGAAAAAATAAACAGTGACCCTGATTTTAATGCGTGGGATTTTGAGTTACTGAATAGATATTTTACTAGCCTCGTAAGACTAATTTCTTCTAGCGGTATTTCAAATTATAAAAACAGAGAAAAGATAATAGAAATAGACCAAGTTCCAAAAATTTATAACTATCATGGGATTTATTTATTAAAAAAGAGTGGCAAAAGTTGGGCCGAATATTCAAAAAAAATTCAAGAAGATATAGAAAATAATAATGAGCTCACACCGTTCTTAAATGATCTTGTTGGGAGTAATGATTCAAATAAAAAAAATAATGTAAATGATATTGATGAACAATTAGATTCTATTGATAAAAAATTAAGTACAGAGTTATTTTTTCCGCTTCCTTTTAATGAAGAGCAGAAAAAAATTGCAAGACAAATTGATTTAAATTATGGATCTGTTGTTCAAGGGCCGCCAGGCACAGGAAAAACGCATACAATTGCCAATCTTGTTTCAAGATTTCTTGCTCAAGGTAAAACAGTTTTAGTAACTTCTCAGAAAGGGCAAGCATTATCGGTTTTAAAAAGTAAAATTCCAAAAGAAATTAGAAGTCTTGTAGTATCTCAAGTTGAAGAAAACTCAAAAGGAAATGATTTACAGTTATCTGTTCAGGAAATTAACAGAAACCTTTCTGATATAACAAATTTTACAGAGGAAAAAAAAGAAAAAAAAGAAAAAGAATTATATGTTAAAAGGAAGGAAATAGCACAAAAAAATAATGAATTTCAAAAAAAATCACTTTTAGATTCTCAGGAGGAAATTATAATTGGTGTAGAAAAAATTTCACCCATAGTAGCTGCTAAATTTATTTCAGAATTTAATAATTTAAACACTTTTAAAATAATTGATGAAATAAAATATTTTCAAGAAGAGAATATTACTCAATTAGATTTTGATAAATATATTTCTATTCTAGAAAATTCCAATCCGTTATCATGGTCTTATTTTGAATTGGACAAGATACCAGACATAAACTCTCTGCCAAATCTTTCTTTAATTAACAGATTTTTTGAATTAAAAAAAGAATTAAATCAAGAAGATTTAGATCTTTTTGATAAGTATATTCCGTCAATATCAGAACTTTCAGTTTTAGATAATATCACTGACTATATAGAAAATTACTCTATTAATTTTGATAAATCTGAAAAATTTAAAGAAGTTGTTAAAAAAAATATTGATATTGTGGACAATAACACCTTTGATTATATTTTACTTACCCTAAAAGAAAATAACGTATGTTTAATTCAAAATGGTTTGAATAAAGTAAGAAAAAAATTAATTTCTTTTGCTAAACCATGGGAAAAAGAACTCTTCGAAGATATAAAAAATGAAAACGAATATCAAAAATGGGTTCATATTCTAGGAGCTATTGATAAAAAAATTTTTGAGTATAGAATTTTTTATCAAACCATTGTTGGTAACACGGTTTCTGTTAATTCTAATTATTCCATTGATTTTATTTTAATTTTAGATGTTATAGAAAAACTTTTTGATGAAGCTAAAAAAAATGATGGAAAGATAAAAAAGGGAATTTATTTAATTTTTTCTTCTAATACTAAAAAATTCTTAGAGGCCGTAAAAGTTAATAGTAAAAATATTTGTAATTTAGAAGATTTAAAAATAGTAAAATCATATTTTTCAGAAATAAAACTTCGAGAAGAATTATTTAATCTTTGGCAGCAAGAATCCGTTGATTTCCAAGGAGTCATGAAACTGGATAGACAATTTCGTATTGTTGATTTAGAAAAGTTAATTGAAAA
>JBBRXF010000198.1:0-2197 GCA_038248665.1 Campylobacterales bacterium
AAATCAGTTCTAGAAAAGATTACATTTTTATCATAGATTTCTAAAAGAGATTTTAAATACTCTTTTTGTTTGTGGATTTTGATAGTTTTCATTTTAACTTTGCTATGTAAGTATTTCACATAATTTCTATTGATTATGTATAAAATTGTAAGAGTTATTATAATGATAAAAGTAGTTATCATAAATAAATAATTTACTTCCATTTCGCTAATTACTGAAGTATCAATATCATCTTTTTTTATAAAAAATAAAAAATATGCCATATCTCCACCATGAATATCTTTTATTTCATCTTTTATTACAAAATACTCTTTGAAAATCATATAGTCTTTCATTTGAATAAATTTTTCTATTCCAAAATTTTCTACTTTTTTCATAAGTTCTTTATTTGCATTTTGATTTGCTACATAATTTTTCCCTATAAAAAGTCCTGTAAAAGGTTTTATAAATCGACTTGTATAATCTTCATGTAAAACAAATAGAGGTTCAATCTGTTTATTTTTAAACTCTTGAGCAATTGAATTAAATTTTGAAATTATCTCAATAATTCCAATAAAGTTTTTATTCTTGTCATAAATAGGAAGCATTGTTTTGAAAGTCATATCAAATCTACCAGTACTAATTGTTGTCATTTCCTTTGGATTTTTTATCATATCAACAATATCTAGTCTTGCAGCTGCTGCATTATCTCCAACTTCATTTGTCCAGCTTCTATAAAAACTAAAACCATCTTTATCAATGATTTGAATCCATAAATTTTTATATTCACTAAAGTGTTGGATGTTTTTTATTAGTTCTTCAAAGTCAATAAGGTTTTTATCCTTTTTCAAAAGAGCTTCATTTATTGAATGATCTCTACTTATAAGGTAAGTCATAGTTGATGTGTTACCTTTTTTTTTGGAAACTTCATCATTAAATAATTTTTTTATTTCGGTTGTTTTCGAGTTGTAAATTTCATATATTAGAGAATCTTTATTGTGTTTATAAATAAAAAATAATAAAAAAGTGGTAAAAAAGAATATAGTAAATATTAATAAGATTTTTTTCATTGGGCAATTATAGCCTAATTTATAATAAAAATATTTATTACCAAGGACCTTGGAATCTAATTACCTTATGTGTTAATTTCTTTTTATGTTTTGTTGCTTTTCCTTGAACTCTTTTTCTCCACATCTTAAAACTGCTTCTTTTCATTAAAGTCCGCATCTTTTTTTTTACTTGATTTTCAGTCAGTCCATAAAGCTTAAAAATAGTATCAAAAGTAGTTCTATCTTGCCATGCCATTTCAATCAAACGATTTAAGTCTTCCTCTTGAAAAGCACTTAAAAGTTGTTTTTCTTTTTTAGATTTTTTTGTAAAATCTAGTTTTACACTATCTTTTTTCTCAAAATACATAACTTATTCCTGAATAGTCCAGATTAGTTTTGAGGTTTCAAAGCCTAAACTTGGAAGTTTTTCTAAAATTTGATTTTTAGTTTTTTCATCTAATTTAGAAGTTCTTGATAAAATCCATAAATATTCTCTACTTGGTGTTCCAACAACTACATAATCATAATTTTTATCTAAAATTAAAACCCAATAATCCCCATAAAATGGTCTAAAAAAACTAACTCTTAATTTACTATTTGTAATATCTGTTGCATATGCTCTTCCTAGTGCTTCGCTTTTTTCATTTGTTGTGATTTTTGTACATCTATTTATCACTTTGATTGTATCTTCATTCATCATAGAGTAGTTAGCAGTTACGTTTTTACAATCTTTTTCAAAGAAGTGTTCATATCTTGCTATCTCGTACCAAGTTCCTAAATATCTTTCTAAATCAACTTTTTCTACAGTTTGTAGTGGAGGATTTTTAGATGAACAAGCTGTAAATAAAAATAGTGTTGAAATAATAGCTAGGAGTTTAAAAATATTTTTCATAAAGTTAATCCTTTTTATTTTAGTTTATAAAAAAAAACATTTTTTTAATAGGTCTTTTATGTCCATTCATAAAGTTTCATACACTTGAAGCTTTTGAATAATGTAGTGGAAAAATTAAAATAATGATAACAAAATAATAAAAAAACAGTTTTGTGACACCGTATGTGACATCTTTTTTGTAGAATAAAAAGATTAGAAAAAAGCTGGAAAAGAGAGAAATGTAAAATGAGAATGAATTCCGTAAGGTTGAAAAATGTCAGATAATCAAATTAATACA
>JBBRXF010000199.1:0-2182 GCA_038248665.1 Campylobacterales bacterium
AAGTGATTAGTAATTTGAATGTATTAAAAAAGATGTTAATAATAGGGGTTTTATCTTTATTATCTTTTGTTGTAATTAGTACTATATTTTTGATTGATGAAAAAAATATTTTAATTTCTGAAAAGAAATCAAAATTAGTAAATATTGTAGATCTTACTTATAGTTTAGTTGAGTCAGAATATAAAGCTTTTTTAGAGGGTAAAATAGATGAAAAAACTGCAAAAGCAAATGCCTTAACAGCAATAAAAAAACTCAGATATGATGGAAAAAATTATATTTGGATTAATGATGATGTTTTACCATACCCAAATATGATTATGCATCCAATTGCTACAACTTTAGATGGAAAAATACTTAATGCTGAAAAATTTAATTGTGCTACACAATTAGAGTATGCAAATAATGAAATAGTAAAAACAGATGGTAAAAAAAATCTTTTCCAATCATTTGTTGAAGTTGTAAATAAAAGTAATAGTGGATTTGTTGGATACCTTTGGCCTAAACCAAAAGCAGATGGAACAAGTACACAAGAATTATATGAAAAATTATCTTATGTTAAAAAATTTGACAAATGGGGTTGGGTTATTGGTTCTGGAATTTATATTGATGATGTAGAAGAGCAATTTAATAGTACTTTAATAAATATTGTTCTTATAGTTTTATTTATTGTAATTTTATTAACTCTAATCTCTTATTTTATAATAAGAGATATTGTTACAAAAGTTAATCTATTAGATAAGGGATTAGTTGATTTCTTTAAATTCTTAAATAAAGAGAGTAGTAGTTCAAAATTAATTTCTATTGATTCAAATGATGAAATAGGAAAAATGGCTAAAGTTATAAATGAAAATATTGAAAAAACTCAAAAATTAATTATTCAAGATCATGAATTAATTGAAGATGTAAAAAGAGTTGTAAACGAAGTAAAACATGGTAAATTAAATCAAAGAATTATTAAACATACTTCAAATCAGAGTTTAGAAGAGTTGAAAAATACATTTAATGAAATGATTGAAAATACAAGTATCAATGTAGCTGAAGATATAAATAAAATAAGAAGAGTTTTAGATAGTTTTGCAAAACTTGATTTTAGAGATAGAGTTGAAAATGATTCTGGATTAGTATCAAAAGGATTAAATAATTTAGCTCAAATTATAAATGATATGTTAGTAGAGAATAAATCAAATGGATTAACTCTTGATGAAAGTTCAAATATTTTACTTGCTAATGTAAATAGATTAAATCTTAGCTCAAATGAAGCAGCAGCAAGTATAGAAGAGACAGCAGCAGCCTTAGAGCAAATTACAAGTAATATTAGAAACAATACTCAAAATATAGCAAAAATGGCAACTTTTTCTAATAGTGTAACAAAATCAGCAAATGATGGGGAAAAATTAGCAAATCAAACTACAGTTGCAATGGATGAGATAAATGTTCAAGTTAACTCAATAACTGAAGCAATTACAGTAATTGATCAAATTGCATTCCAAACAAATATTCTTTCTTTAAATGCAGCCGTTGAAGCAGCAACTGCTGGAGAAGCTGGAAAAGGATTTGCCGTAGTTGCTGCAGAAGTAAGAAATCTTGCTTCTCGTTCAGCAGAAGCAGCTAAAGAGATAAAAACAATAGTAGAAAATGCAACTAGAAAAGCTGACCAAGGTAAACAAATAGCTAGTAATATGATTGAGGGATATAAAGGCTTAAACCAAAATATTTCTCAAACTATTGGTCTAATCTCTGAAATTGAGTCTGCTTCAAAAGAGCAATTAAGTGGAATTGAGCAAATAAATATTGCAATTAGTCAATTAGATCAACAAACTCAAGAAAATGCATCGATTGCAACACAAACTCAAGATGTAGCTAAAATCACAGATGAAATAGCAAAATTAGTTATTAAAAGTGTAGATAATAAAGAGTTTGAAGGTAAAAATAGTGTTAAAGCAAAAAGTATGAATATGTCAATTAGTTCATCAAATAATAAAAAAATAGTTTCTCCAGTTGAAAAAAAAGCAGAAAAAACTATCGTAACAAAAACTGATACAGGAGATGATTGGGAAAGTTTTTAAACTTTTCCTTTTTACTATAAAATGAATATGACTTGTAAAAATAGAGTAAAACCAAAATTATTAAGAGATGTAAAAACTGAAGCTCTTTTAGTATTTATTAGAACTACCCTAGAACT
>JBBRXF010000200.1:0-2071 GCA_038248665.1 Campylobacterales bacterium
ATATCTTTTATTTTCTGATCTTTAAGTTGAGTAGAAAAAGAAAATATAAAAGTACTTTTACTTGATGAATTTGATGCAACATTTAATCCATCATTAACTGAAATTTTTTATAAAGTTTTAGATACATATTTTGTTAAAAAATGAATAACAGTTATTATTGTAACTCATTCACCAACTACTATTTCTTTAGCTCCAGATTACACTATATTTTATGAAGTATTTAAAAAAAATAATTCAAAAAGAATATTAAAGGTTCAAAGAGAAAATTATGAAGAATTGAAAATAGTTAATAAAAATTTTTATGATAAGATATGAGATCAAGAAAGTCGTATAAAAGAATTAGAAGAAGATAATAAAAAATTAGATGAATTAACTTCTTCAGATAAACCTTTAGTTATTTTTGAAGGGGATTATGATATTAAATATATAAAAAAAGCTTCAATATTATTAAATAAAGAGGAACTTTTATCAAAAATATTGATTAAAGAAGCGGGTTGAGAATCAGAACTTACAACAGTTTGGAAAAACTATAATCATAAAATCTTACAACAAGATATTTTATTATTATATGATTGTGATACTAATAAGTCAGAAGCTAGTAAATGAAAAATTAAGAAATGTATTATTCTAAGTATAAGAGGAAATTTAATTAAAAAATGAATAGAAAATTTATTTACTGATTCTATTATAAAAAAAGCAAGAATATACAAAAAAGACTTTATTGATTATAGATCAGAATATACAAAAGAGGAAAGAGCAAATATAGTCACTATTCCTGAAGAATATAAGATAAATAAAGATGAAAAAAGAAATTTATGTGATTGGATTTGCGAAAATTGAACAAAAGAAGATTTTAAAAATTTCGAATCAATTTTTAAAATTATTGAAAAGTTCTTAAAAGTAAAAAATTAAGTTTTAAAAATCCTTGAAAATTTAAATTAAAATAATAATTGCATTTCTTTTCTCTAGTCTAACAACTAGAGATTTTTTATAAAATAGTTTGATTTAATTTAAAAGTGTATATAATGTGAGTATCGTAATTTTTATTTTTAAAATCATGGAAACAAAAACAATCAAACAACTTACAAGCACTTTTGAATCATTTACAAATAAAATGGATAATTGAATAGAATTTTGGTTTGCAAGAGATTTACAACAGTTACTATGATATACTGAGTGGAGAAATTTTCTAAATATTGTTTTGAAAGCAAAAACATCAATTGAAATTTCAAATGAAGATATAAAAGACCATTTTGTTGACATCAACAAAATGGTCAACTTGTGACAATGAAGCCAAAGAGAAATAGATGATATTATGCTTACTAGAAAAGCTTGCTATCTCATAGCTATGAATTGAGATACTAAAAAAGTAGAAATTGCATTTGCTCAACAGTATTTTGTATTACAGGTTAGAAAATCAGAGTTAATAGAACAAAAAGTATTGGAATATGAAAGAATTCAAGCAAGACATAAATTAGCTTGAACTGAAAAAGAATTATCACAAGTGATTTATGAACAAACTTGAGATGAGAAAAATTTTTGAATTATAAGAAGTAAATGAGATCATGCATTATTTTGAAGAACAACTGCTGAGATGAAAAAAAAGTGGTGAATAACTGAAACCAAACCATTAGCAGATTTTATGCCAACTATCTTATTAAAAGCAAAAGATTTTGCTACAGAAATTACAATTTATAATGCAAAAAATAAAAAGATGAAAACTGAAATAGAAATTTCAAATGAACATATTACAAACAATAAAAGTGTTAGGAAAACATTAATAGAAAGATGAATTAAACCAGAAGAAATTTTGCCAGAGGAAGATTTGAAGAAAGTTGAAAGAAAGTTAAATACTTATACAAAAAAATGATTAAAAAAATCTAATGGGTTTTCTTAATAAATAAAATTAAGATTATATTCTTAATGAAATCAAAAAAATCCTTGAAAAATTAAATTAAATTGGTATGCTGTAGGAGTAAGTAAAATAGATTCTGAATTTATTTTAGGCAATGTAGAGCAAGGAAAATATAGAACACAATGTAGTGAATGGATTCCCGGGTCAAGCCCGAGA
>JBBRXF010000201.1:0-2060 GCA_038248665.1 Campylobacterales bacterium
AAACAATCTTTTTAAATAAAAGTTTGTGACAATATGATGATGCTAATTGGGATTTATGAGATGAAACATTAAAAGATTCAAAAGACAGTTTTATTCATACTTACTATGACTGAAATAAAGTCCATAAAGTAACTTTGAGAATTTCTGAATGAAATAAATATAAAGAATTTAAAAAAAGTGTTGTTAGAAATAACAAAAATTTATTGAAGGCAAATATAAAATGACTAAATATATTCTCTAAACCTGAAATTACAGGGTCATGAGAAATTATATTAAAAGATTGAAATGAAAAAGTATTTATATATTTATGAGAAAGTAAAATATGAGCAAGTAAATATGTAATAGATTATGATATTAACTATGACTCAGATTTAAATTGATGAAAAGCAGATGATGAGGACAATAAAAATACTCCAAGCTATAGAGAAGGTAGTCCAATAGAAATTAAATTAAATGAAAGTAAGTATCAAACAATAAAAATAACAGTTTATGATTCTAAAGATAAAGAAATTACAAAACAAGAAATAAAAATTACAAAAGAATTTATAACTGAAAAGAAAAATGAAAATGATATAATCTTTACTTGAGTAAGTAAATCAGATGAAGAAAAGCTTCAAGCATTAAAAAATTATATTTCTAAATTTCCCGAAACATACAGAGCAGCAGGAATGAAATATTTAGAAAGATTAAAATCTGAATGGTTTGATGAAACAGAAAAAACAAAGGTTATATTAGAATTTGAATGATATATAGATAATCCAAGTATCCCAAATTCAGCTGAAATAATAAATTTACTTGAATCAATTCTTGTATCTGGAGAAGAAGATAAAAGTCAAAAAAATATTGCTTACAATGCTTTAAAAAATCTATTATTAAATGATATTTATTGTGAGTATGATACAAAAACCTATAAATCTTGTAAAGAATATCTAGTTTCTATACTTGAACAAATAAAAAATTCTACAGATATAGATAAGAATAAAGAATTATGAAAAACTGTATTGACTGTTATTGCAGCTGATTCAATAATGACAAAAACTGAAAAAGATGATTTTTTAGAAATTCTAAAAATATTAGTTAACTGAGATAATGTAAAAGAAGTTACAACTGAAGTCCCTATTAAACCTGAAAGTAAATGATTTTTTGCTACTGTTTTATGATTTCTAAAATGATTAGCAATGTTTATAATGTTTATTATTCTAGTTATTTGATTATTTATACTATGATTCTGGATATATTTCAAATTTGTATTCAAAGACAATTCTAAAACATTTGAAGAATTTATTATAGAAAAAACAAAAA
The DNA here is from genome assembly GCA_038248665.1 of Campylobacterales bacterium. Classification (GTDB taxonomy): domain Bacteria; phylum Campylobacterota; class Campylobacteria; order Campylobacterales; family Arcobacteraceae; genus Aliarcobacter. The sequence goes on from JBBRXF010000201.1 coordinate 1,303, forward strand.
GAAAAAAATGAGAAAATGATTTAGGTATGTGATGAGAGATTCAAAAAGATACTAAAGAAGAAGTTGGCGATATAGTTAAAGATCCATTTTCGCTTGAACAAATAGATGAAAATAAACAACCCAATAATTCCTGAGTTAATGACTGAATTAAAGAAGAAAAAGTTCCTGATTGGTTAAAAGCAAGTTTTGAACAAAATGAACCAAAAGAAGAAATAAAAAAAGAAGAAAAAAAAATTGAAGAAGTAAAAATTGATGAAATCCCAAGTAATACAGATATTAATTTATCAAAAAATATTGAACAAGGAGATTCAATTTCTGAGGATAAAACACAATCTGATGCTGAACCTGTAATTCCTGATTGGTTGAAATCAAATCAAGTTGAAGACAAATTATCATCTAGTAATGAAACAAAACAAGAGTTAAAAAATGAGAAAATTGATTCAGATACAACTTCAGAAATTGAAGATATAACAAAAATTGATGAACCTGTTATTCCTGATTGGTTAAAATCAAGTATTAGAGAAGATGAAAATAAAAAAGAAGATAAATCAAATAATAATGCATCATCTGAAACAAAAAATACAGATAAAGAAATCAATGAATCGTCAGAAGATAATTTAACAAAAACAGATGAACATGTAATTCCTGATTGGTTAAAAACTGATTCATTTACTGATGAAAAAATCTTAGATCCTATTAATGAAAAACCATTATTAAATGAAAATGAAGATAAATCAAAAAATAATGAATCAATTAAT
>JBBRXF010000202.1:0-2027 GCA_038248665.1 Campylobacterales bacterium
AGGATTAGGTAGTACTTTTGTTTCAATATCAAATTGAACTAAAAAATCTTCACAATAAATATTGTTACTAATTTGTGTCATATTCTGCCTTTCATAAACATAATGTTTATGAAAGTTGCTTAGTAAGATTTATTAAATCACCAAGTACCCAAATATCTACAATTTTGCCATCTTTAAATTTAAAAAAAGATGCACCACTATAAACAATTTTATTATTACTTGCTTCATAATCAAATAATTTTCCAGTATGTCTTCCATTATATAATGCTCTAACAGCTATATTGTCATCTTCACAAACCATAGTTAAAATACTATGGAATAAATTAGGAATACCAATTAGCATAGTTTTCATATACTCTTTGAACTTTTCTTTTCCTACAACTGATATGTCTAATGAACCATGAAATGTGATATTGTCATTAAATAAAATATCAATATAATCAGTATTTTGTTTATTCCATAATTCAGTATAATATAATTTTACTAACTCTTTATTAGTCAATTTCTTCATGATTTCCCTTGTGGCTTGATCCGTAATCATCATTAAAATCAAAGTTATCATATTCATCGTAATCTACAGTAAATATTTTTTGATAACCTAGTTTTTGAAGTTCTTTGTCAATGTTCTCTTCTGTCAATCTATTTTTTACTCTATCCATGATTAATTCAATGTGCTCTTCACTAACATTGTTTGCTCTTAATTCATAAATAATCGCTAAATCCATAATTTTAATTCCTCTAATTAATATATATATTTTGATTTTAGTTTTTAAATATTAAGCTTTTTTATCTATATATAGACTACTTAATATATATAAAATTGTTTTAACAGACTTTATTGAAGCTGTCTCCTCGACTGTATGATAACCCGTTGTTGGTATCTGCAAAGTTGTTCCTTGGATAGATCCTCGAGATTCCATTACAATTCTACCAAGTTCTGTACTTCCAAGAGTAAGTGGAGGTAAATTTTTTTCTTTTCTTACTTTGTTTTTTTCTTGAATAAAAGTATCTTTACAAGAAAAATTAATTTGATTTTTATGGCAAAAGTTTTTTAATTGTTTTAAAACAGGGGATTTAAATCTAGCATTTGCATCTCTATTTCGTAAAACGATATGTTGAACTTCTGCTTCAAGCCTTGTATCATAAGGACTTGTATCTAAAACTAATAGTTCATTTGTAGTAACTTTATTCTTTCTAAACCACTCATAAACGTATCTCCAAGATTTTCCAGCCTCTTCTTGTGCAGTAAAAAATGCAGTTCCTTGAAATCCATTTTGGTATAAATAGATAATAATAGCCGCACTAATAACATTATCAAGTTGAGCTGAAATTAAATCATCTTCTCTTTTGAGCTTATCACTAAATGCAATTGGTGTTCCTGGTTGTAAGTGTGATAAGCCATCTATTTTAAATACTAGATTATTTACTTCTTCACACATAAAAGCATCAGTGATTTTACCAATTCCTAAATAACTTCCACTCCAAGGTTCGTAAGCTTGAACTTGTTGATTTATATATCTTTTTGCAATTAATTGATAAGTTTGTTCAGATAGAGAATTCCCTCTTAAGTCAGAACGATTTTTTGCAAGAAAAGCAGCAAATTGGAATTCATTTGGACCTGTACAAATTACTCCGTGTCTATCAATGTGCGCACTTAGCATTCCTTTTGTAGGATTTTTTCCTTGTGCAACTAATAGTCCATCGTAATATTGTGTTTTTATACCTATCTCTTCTAGTTCTCTTTTTAAATATAATAAAAAAGAGTGTTCCGCTCCAGTTACTGATGGAACTCTTATTAATTGTTTTAAAAGGTCTAGAAAATGTACAAAGTTTATAACTGGTTCATTTGTTAATGAATCACCCAATTTATTCTCCTGAAAATTTTAGATAGAATAAGACTGAAAGAAGCTAAATTAAATGCTTTTAAATTTAATACTTATTCTATATTGCAATTATAAACCATAAAAAAAAGAAATATCCTGAAAAAAATCTTAAAAATATTTTCCAAACAAAAAATCCCTAAAAAT
>JBBRXF010000203.1:0-1961 GCA_038248665.1 Campylobacterales bacterium
ATTAAATATTTATTTTAGATTAGAAAAATTAGTTATTAATTTGTAAGTTAAAAATGTATTCAATTATGATATAACTATAACTTTAATAATTAAGGATTAAAATGAATGTTGAAAAGTTAGAAGAAACAAGTTCTTTTTGCAAAACACTTAATCTTCTTTATGTGGTAAAAGATAAAAATAATAAAAATAATAATCTAGAATATTTTGAAAACTTTTTTAAAGAGGTTGTATTTGTTGATAATGGTCTTGAAGCATTTAAAGAGTTTGGTAAAAATAAATTTTCAATTGTAATTACAGATATAGAAATTCCAGAACTTAATGGTTTTGAATTAATCGAAAAAATCAAAAAAATCAAAAAAAATATTGTAACAATTATTTATTCTCAAAATGATGATAAAGAGAGTTTTTTAAAAACAATTGAACTAAAAATAGATGGTTATTTAATTCCTCCTTTTTGTGAAAATAGTTTCTTAGAAGTTTTATATAAATCTATAGAGAATTGTAGAGAGAAAAAAGAGAAAATAAATAAACAAAAAGAGAATTTAAGAATTCAAAAACAATTTACTGATTTAGTGGATAAAAATTCTATTATTTCAAAAACTGATAAAAATGGAATAATTACTTATGTTAATGAAAACTTTTGTAAAACATCAGAGTATTCAAAAGAAGAGTTAATTGGAAAAACTCACAATATTGTAAAACATCCTGATAATCCAAATGAAGTCTATAAAGATTTATGGAATACAATAAAAAACAAAAAAATTGAATGGTCAGGTGTAATAAAAAATATATCAAAAAGTGGAAAAACTTACTATATAAAAACAACAATCAAACCAATTTTAGATATTAATGGAGAAATTCTTGAATATGTGAGTGTTCGAAGTAATGTAAATACAATTATGAGTGATAAAAAACATCTAATTGATAAAATTGAATCTAATAATCTATTTTTACTGATTTTAATTCAAATTGAGGATTTTGAGATTCTTGATAGATTTTATAATATTTTAACAGTAGATAAAATTGAAAAAATGTTTGCTTTTAATATGTTATTTTATTTGCCAAACTCTTATGTTTTTGAAAATATTTATAATATTGGAAATGGAAGATATGCACTCTTGGCTGATTTCTTTGATTTTTCCTCTTCTGAAACAAATATAACTGAGTATCTTGAGATTTTTGTAAAAAATATTAGAAAATCAATTTTGATAGTTGATGAAATAGAGTATGACTTAAATATAATCGTTAGTTACTCTTTTGGAAAAGAACATTTATATGAAGATGCTAAGTGTGGATTAGATGAAGCAATAAATAAAAAAATGTTAATAAAATATGCAAATGATTCATCAATACATGATCACATAGAAGCTAAAAAAAATATGGAAGTTATCAAAATGGTAAAAATTGCCCTTGATAAGTATAAAATAATTTCATATTTCCAACCAATAATTAATAATAAAACGAGATTAATAGAAAAATATGAGTCTTTAGTTCGACTTGTGGATGAAGAGGGAAATGTTATATCTCCTTATGCTTTTTTAGATATTTCTAAAAAAGGAAGTTATTACAATAAAATAACCCATAGAGTTTTAGAAAATTCATTTAAAATTTTGGAACATATAACTACAAAAATCTCAATAAATCTTTCATCTTTAGATATTGAAAAAGATGAAACAAGAGAAAAACTCTATGCACTTTTAGATGAGTATTCAAGGAAAGTTGTTGCTTTTCGTATTAGTTGGAACATTGTCAATGCAGAAGGAAAAGAATTAATTACAGAGGGAATTGAAAAAGAAAAACTAGCGCCAGAGCAAGTAGATTTGTTGGAATTATTTAATGATCGCGGTACTCAAATGAAAGCAAAATCTTTCAAGAAATTTCTTGAAGATTTGGGTATTTGTCAGAAGTTTGCCAGACCTCGAACCCCAAACGATAACCCGTTTGTTGAGTCTTTATTTTCA
>JBBRXF010000204.1:0-1844 GCA_038248665.1 Campylobacterales bacterium
AACTAAATTTCCAGTAGATGATAAAGAAACAATCGCTCCTCCACCAATTTTTTGCATTCTTTTTGCAGCTTGTTGAGCTCCACAAACAAATGCATTTACAGTTGCTGTATAAATATTATTTAAACCTCTTGGTTTTAATTTCATAAATTTACCATAACCACCAACAACAGCACGACCATAAATCATAGCATTAGAAATAAAGAAGTCAACTCTATCAAAATCTTTGTCAATCTCTTCAAATAACTCTTTATATTTTTCTGGCTCTAAAATATTAAATGGATATGCTTTACATTTTACATTATATTTTTCTTCAACATCTTTACAAATATCTTCTGCAAATTGTTGATTTGAGTTATATGTAAATGCTACATTTACACCATTACTAGCAAATTTGTAAACACACTCTTTACCAATACCTTTTGTTCCACCAGAAATTACTAAAGTTTTACCCTTCATATATTCATTCATTATTTTATTACCTCATATTTTTCTAAAGTTTTTTCTAATTTTTTCATTGTTTCAGCACTTGGCGCTGTTAATGGAAGTCTATATTCTAAAGTATCAAGTAAACCAGCTAAATACATAGCTGCTTTAATAGGAATTGGGTTACTTTCACAGAATAATACAGAATTTAAAGCGTATAAATCTTCATTAATTTGTCTAGCTTTTTCTAAATCACCTTTAAATACACAATCAACTAATAAAGATTTTAAATTAGGAAGTAAATTAGCAGTTACAGAAATAATACCTCTTGCACCATTTGCTAACATTGGAAAGTCAATTGCATCATCACCAGAAACTACAATGAAATCTTTTCTTTGCGATAAAAGACAAATAGCACGTTCTAGTGAACCAGTTGCTTCTTTTACCCCATAGATATTTTTAACATCATCAAAAAGTCTAATAGTTGTAGCTGCATCTAAATCAACACCAGTTCTTCCTGGTACGTTGTAAAGCATAAATGGAATTTCTACAGAGTTTGCTATTGCTTTAAAATGTTGATATAAACCCTCTTGAGTTGGTTTATTATAATATGGAGTAATAGATAAAATTCCATCAGCTCCAACATCTTGTGCATGTTTTGCTAATTCACAAGCTTCATGGGTAGCATTTGAACCAGCACCAGCCATTACTTTAGTATTAGTTCCTTTACAAGCAGCAACTGCAACTTCAATACACTCTTTATGTTCATTAAATGAAAGTGTAGCGCTTTCTCCTGTAGTTCCTACAGGTACAACAGCATTTATACCTTGTGCAATTTGTCTTTTAATTAAAGACTCATATTTAACTAAATCAACTTTTCCATTTCTAAATGGTGTTACAAGTGCGGTCATTGACCCGGTAATAATTTCCATATCTCTTTCTATCCTTTACTTACTACTAAATCTTCTAATTCTAATCTCTCATCAACATTTACTGTATGCTTTGAAAAAGTTTCTAAAAAGTTCCAAAAACTTTGTTTTGCTTCTTGTGAAATATCAACTTTCTTTAAAACTTCTTCCATACAACCAAGCCATTCTCGTCTAGCTTTATCAGTTATTGAGAATTGTTCATGTGTTTTTAACATATCAAAATGTCCAACAGCTTTTGTGTAATGTTTTTCTCCACCACAAGCTTCAATAAAAAACTTCACATTGTGAGCTTTTATTTTTTCAAGGGCTTCTTCATCTTGTGGAAAAAAGTTTCCAATATCACTATCTACAACTAAATCATAAAAATCGCTAAATAACTTTTTTAGTCTATCTTCACCCATCTCTTCTAAAAAAAGTGGAATAGGATATTCAAAATCTGGTTTTTAAATATGGTCTCTCCGGACGCGAGGTGCATGCTTGACGCCAACAAGT
>JBBRXF010000205.1:0-1831 GCA_038248665.1 Campylobacterales bacterium
AAATTTAAAAAAAAATCTTGTTGATAAAGATATACCTTTAGTTATATTTGAAGATGCTTTTATGTATACAATAGATGAAAATAGTATAAATAGAATTGTATTTGCAACTCATGCAATAAAATATAAAGATAGAGATGAAATGTATAATGCAGATATTGTTCTAAAAAATAGTGATAGCACAAAAAAATTTAATAGTGAAAAGCTTAGTGCAGATTTAATTGTAAAAAAAGATGATAATTATACATTAACAAGTAATGTAAAATATACAAGAGATGATTTTATGAAATTAAATACAAATGAACTTTTTTATAATAATACAAACAAAACAGCTCAAAATACAAAACCATTTGATGCTATTTATAATAATCACTTCATTAAAGGTGATAATGTTTATGTAGATATAAATAATGATTTTATAAAAGCTAAAAATACGCATTTTGAAATAGATGTAACTAAAAAAAATTAAAAGGAAAAAAATGAAATATTTAATAGGAACTTTAATTTGTTCTACAATTTTATTTGCACAAAGTGAAACTTTGGTAATTGATGCACAAAACTTCCAAGCTGATGATAAAAATGGAATATCTATATTTACAGGAAATGTAAAAATAAAAATGGGTGAAGATAGATTAAATGCAGATAGAGTTGATGTTTATTTTACAACAAATAAAGATAATAATAATAATAAAATTCCTTTAAAATATGAAGCTACAGGAAAAGCAGATTTTGAAATAGTAACTACTGATAAACATTATATTGGAAATGGAGATAAGGTAATTTATTCTCCACAAAAGGAAGAGTATACAATTATTGGAAATGGTTTTTTACAAGAGAAAAATGATGATAGAAAAGTTTATGGTGATACTATTTATGTTAATCAATTAAGTGGTGAAGCAAGAGTTAAAGGAAGCGAGCAAAAACCAGTTAGATTTATAATTAATGTTGATCGTGGACAAGATAAAGGAAAACAATAATGAGAATAACTGAAGCAAAGTTTTTACAATCTGCACAAGGAATTATGGATTCTCCAAGTCCAGATAGGGCTGAAGTTGCATTTTTAGGAAGATCAAATGTTGGAAAGTCATCTTTACTTAACACTTTGACAAATAGAAAAGGTTTAGCAAAATCTTCTTCAACTCCTGGGAAAACGCAACTTATAAACTATTTTGAAATTAATTTCAAAACTGATAATGAAGAGTTACCATATTTATATGCAAGATTTGTGGATTTGCCAGGATTTGGTTATGCAAAAGTTTCTAAAAGTATTAAAGCTGAATGGAATAGAAATTTAACAGCTTATTTAGAACAAAGACAATGTTTACAAATATTTGTACATTTAATTGATTCAAGACATCCACTACTAGATATTGATAAAAATGTGGATGAATTTTTAAGAACTATAAAAAGAGGCGATCAAATCATCATTCAAGCTTTTACAAAAATAGATAAACTTAAAATGAATGATTTAGCAAAATTAAAAAGAGAATACCCAGAAGGAATTTTTATATCAAACTTGAAAAAAAAGGGTATGATAGATTTACAAAATAAAATTACAGGATACTTATTTGGACATTAGATTTTATAAGCCAACTGTGGCTGATATTACAAAAATGAAAGATATTGTAAAAGAAGAAGTTGTAAGTGGAAAAATTCTTTTAAGAACAGAAGATGAAATGGCAACAACGATTCGTTCATATACTGTTGTAGAAGTTGATGGAAAAATGGCTGGATTTACAGCAACTCATATTCACTCTCCAAGACTTGCAGAAGTGCGAAGTTTAGTTGTAGCAAAAGAGTTTAGAGGTCTAAAATTAGGTCGACAACTTGTAGA
>JBBRXF010000206.1:0-1791 GCA_038248665.1 Campylobacterales bacterium
AATTGCATAAATTTCGTCATATTTTACTAATTTTTCCATAATATCTTTTGCAAATGGTGGTGTGTATCTCATTTCATAAAAAACATCTGCATCTAATTCTTTGTTTAATCTTCGCACTAATCTTTTTGTATGTCCAACTATCGGTGACATTCCGCCTAATTTTGCATAATTTTCCTTTGATTCTTTTAATCTTTTTGAAATAATTATTTGCCCAATCATTGCTCTTATTGGCTGTGGTGCGCCTATAATATACTTGTCATTGAACATATTTCTTAAAAATACTTTTACTTCATCTAAATTATTTGGGCCACCCATGTTCATTAAAACAACTGCTCTTTTCAAATTTTTTCCTTTTCTAAAATCTCTTTTGTGATTTTGTGTCTAAAATCAAACATCTTTTGTAAATCTTTTATTACAAAAACTTCTAATAATTTTCCAATAAATCCAAATGGCATTTTAAAGGTTACAACATCTTTTAACTCACTCATATTTCCGTGTTTTATGAAAATATGTTTATGTTCCCAAAAAGCAAAAGGTGATTTCAAAGCTAAATCAACCAATAAATTTGGCTCATCAATTTTTTCTATTTTTACTTCCCAATTCATTGGAATAAAATATTTTGTTGCTTTAATTTTTAATATTTGTGACACTATTGGTTTAAAATCTTTTGTAAGTAATTCAACTTTTGTATCATTTGGAGTAATTTTTTGAAGATTATTTGTATCTATATGAAAATCAAAAAGTGATTTTACATCGCAGTTAATATATGAACTTTTAATAAATGTTTGCATTTTTCTCTCCTTGTATAAATGTTTTATACAAGGATAATTTACAAGAAAATAGATAGTTTTAGTAGGTTAATTTTGTAAGTTTATAAACTTCTTCTTTCAATATACTCTCTAAAATCTTTAGCGCCCTCTTTTGAACTTGTCACAATTTCTGCAATTCCTTCAAAAGATATTTCAAGTTTTGATTGTTCCACACTTCGCATAGATTTGATTTTATCAACATTTACAATATAAGATCTGTGAACTCTAAAGAAGTTTTTATCACTTAAAAGTGTTTCTAAATCCCCTATTTTTCGTCTTACATAAGCATCTGCTTCTTTTATTTTGATGATAACTTCATCTAAATCAGCTTTTATATAATAAATATCATTTATATCAATCAAATAGAGTTTATCTCCTCTTTTTCCTAAGATTTTTTTTGATTCATCTTTAGATGAAACTGCAAAACTTTTAATTTTATCTAAGATATTTTTTATGTCATTTGACTCTATTGGTTTTACTAAATATCCCATTCCACCGCTTTTATAAGCTTCAAGTGCAAACTCTGAATATGCTGTTTGAAATATAATAAATGTTTTTGGCTCAATTTGCATGATAGAATCAGCAAGTTCAAGTCCAGAAATATTTGGCATTGAAATATCCAAAAAAACTGCATCAAATTTTGTTTTTGTTATCTCTTTTAGAGCCTCTATTGGATTATCAAAAGCTGTTATATCTTCAATTCCATTTTCATTTAACAATCTTTTTAATCTGCTTAAAGCTAAACTCTCATCATCAACAATCATTACTTTCAACTTTTATCCTTTTAATTCTATTATAAATTGCATTTTATCATCAAAAACAAAAGATGATAAATTTCCAATTTTTTGTAATTCCAATCTTTTTTGAAGATTTGATAAACCCGTTCCAAATTTCACAATATTAGCTATTTTACCATCATTTTGTACTCTTATTTTGTCTTTTGAAAAGTTTATATCTACATTTAAGACTTTACCCAAATATC
>JBBRXF010000207.1:0-1791 GCA_038248665.1 Campylobacterales bacterium
AGCCAGACTTGGCTTAAATGTAAGACTATTGAGCTTATTTCAAAGATAATCTTGAACTTGGCTAATTAGATTGGATTCTTTTGTCTTGTGATCACCAGGATGTACATTGATTCCTGGATTTTTATTAACTACAAGTAAAAAATTGTCCTCAAAAACAATATCTTTTTTATCAAGTTTTTCTCTTGTTTCATTATTTTTTGTATTTGTGTCAGTTGTCTCTTTTGAAAGTTTTAAAAAATCCGCATCTAGTACAAATATCTTTACTTCATCTCAGATTTGCAACTTGTACTCGTTATCTTCTCTTTTTCCGTTGACTTTGATTTTATTAGTTCTATTAAATTTATAAAGCAAACTCCTAGTAGCCATAGGAAACAGCTTTTTCAAAAATTTATCAAGTCTCTGATTTGCATCGTTTTCTGTTATACTAAATTGTTTCATTTTGTTTAATTATTATATTTAGCTAAAATTGTCATCTCGAGCAAAGTCGAGAGATCTGTCGGAGAATTAAATAAAGAATTTTCTATAAATAATGTTAATCGCAAAGAACAGATTCCTCAACTACGGTCGGAATGACAATTACTATATATCTAAAAGTTCATTAAAACTAGAGATAATCTTGTAAGGATTTCATTTCTCAAGTCTTTCTCTTTCATGGAAACCAAAATCTACTGCGATTGTTTTAATTCATAATTCATTTGCTTCAAGTATATCTCAAAGAGTATCTGTTACGAAAAGACAATCCTTTGTTGTTAATCTATATTTTTCAAATATATATTCAAACTTAAAAATCTTTGATTTATGAAATTCATAACATAATACATCATCAAAAGTATCATAAAGCTGATTATTTCTAAGTAAATCCCTTACATTATTTGTTCATCATGAAGTGATAATATGAAGAGTATAGTTTTCTTTTAATTTTAAAATAGTATCAATAATTTCTTTGTTTATTTTTAAAATAGAGTATTCAGCATAAATAAAATCTCTATATCATTCCCATCATTCAGATTTTATTGGTTCAGGTGGAATTGAATCAAAAATATTTCAATTATGTATATCTCTAAAATCCTCTACAGAATAATTAGATTTACAATAATCTATAATTTTATTTCTATGAAATTCAAAAGTATCATGTATAACTCAATCAAAATCAAAAATAAGGGATTTCATTATTTATTACTTAATTATTATTAACTTTGGATAATTTTTTTATTGTTAAACATATATGGTGAAGCATTTTCTATATATTTTATAGCTTTCCTAATTTTATCATGCTTATAAGAGTATCATCACTTTAAATTTAATCTTTTTTCTATTATGTATTCATAATAAACAAGTAATATTTGCTTTCAAGTAAGCCAGTATCAACCTATTACTGACATTATCATAAACTATATCAATTTATAAAAATTGATTGTTATCAAGTTTATTTTGAATATGTTTTCAATATGAAGTATATAAGTTTTTCTTTAATATTTTATACTTACATTTTGGACATTTTTTTAGCATATTATTAACGATAGTTATGAATTAAAACTATTAAGTACTTTTATATTAACTTTTTAGCTCTAAATTCAACTTTTTTATATTATTTAGCACATTTTTTTTCTATTTCCCCGAAATTTATGTATTTTTTTGTTTTTATACTTTTGATTTTCCTTTTTCATTATCTTCTTTTACTTTTTTAGAACAATATGGACATATTTTCCATTCTGGGTCAATTTCTTTTTTACAAGATTTACAGGGAATTTTTAATTTTACACTACAAGTTGGACAATATTTAAAATCATC
>JBBRXF010000208.1:0-1767 GCA_038248665.1 Campylobacterales bacterium
GTAGCTAGATATACGGCTAGATTTGCTGGACTTCAACTATATGGTTGTACATTTGCATGAACAATTCAAGGAAATGCTTTTTTTGCTCTTTCTATTGCCAATTCTTCTACTTCATCTACAACTTGATTTCATCCATAAAATCTCTTTCTTGCATATCACTCGCTATATTTATTTGTAAAAGGAGTTCCCAGTGCTTCAATCGTTGAAAGAGAGGCTATACACTCTGAAGGAATAAGTTCTAGACTTGTTTCTTGTCTTTCCATTTCTCTTTCTATTAAACTAAAACATAAAGGGTCTGTTTTCTTAAGATTATCAAAATTCATATTTTATTAGTTAAAAAATAAATTAAATCTATTTTAATTATTTTATTAATTCTTCAAAAGTATTTTTATTTTTTTAAAGGGCTCTTTTTAAAAAGCCCTTTATTTATTTATTATTTTTTTGCTACTTTATTTTCTTCTTTATATTTATCAACAGAAAGTTGTAAGGCATCATATTTTATAAAATCTTTAAGTACTTTTTTTGCTTCTTCTAATTGTCTATCATATACTTTTTCATAATCTTCTTGCGTTAAAATAACTTCAATATCTGGAATTATTCAATCTTTATCAATATTTTTTCATTTTGGAGTAAACCATTTTGCTATTGTTAATTTTAATAATCCTCCATTTTTTAAATCAAAAGGTTCTTGTACTGATCATTTTCCATAAGTTTTTTGTCAAACTAAAATTGCTTTATTATATTCTCTTAAAGCTCAAGAAGTTATTTCTGATGCGGATGCTGAATTTCAATTTATTAAAACAACTATCTTTTTGTTAAAAACATCTCAAGTATTTAAACTATTATATGCAGTATTAAAAAGTGTATCCCTATATTTTGTTTTTACTAAAACATTTCCTTTTTCAATAAATTCTGAAAGTATTTCAACTGCACTTAGTAAATATCATCCTCAATTATCTCTTAAATCAATTATTAAACCATCAACTTTTTTTTCTTTCATTTCTATTAAAGATTGTCTAAATTCTTCTGAAGTTTTATCTCAAAATAGATTTAATGCTATATATCATATATTTTCTTTATCTAATATTTTTGATTGAACTGAGGGAATATTTATTTTTTGTCTTGTTACTTCTTTTTCAAAAGTTTTAAATTCTCATACTCTTTGAATAGTTAACAAAACATTTGTTCATGCAGGTCATTTTATTAATTTTACAGCATCATATAAATTTTTATCTTTTAATTCTTCTCAGTTAGCTTTAGTTATGAGATCACCTGCTATTAATCATGAATTTTTTGCAGGTGAGTCTTTTATTACAACACTTATAATAATTCAAGCCTCAGTTTTTTCAACAACAGCTCATATTCACTCAAAATCTCAAGCTAAAGTTTCCTCAAAAGATTTTTTTTCTGTTAGTGTCATATACTCACTATGTTTATCTCACAATGAATTTACTAATCATGTAATCATTCCTCAAACAAGTTCTTCTTTTTTTATTCATTCAATAGAAAAATATTCTTTTTTAATTAAATCATATGCTTGCCAAAATTGTGTTAAATCTAAGTCCTGGGTATAACTCTGTATTTCAGAAGAAGGTCTTATTATCTTAAAATAGGATGTATAAGCGTTAAATAAAACCCCTAATATAAAACTTGTTAAAAAGATTATAAAAACAGTAAAATTTTTAACATTGTTGCTTTTTTCAAACATTTTTTATTTTTATTATAAATTATTTTAAACCTTTCCAAATATAATGTTTAATTTAAAAA
>JBBRXF010000209.1:0-1722 GCA_038248665.1 Campylobacterales bacterium
TTCATCAAATAGATACTGTAGGTTATAATTTTAGATTAGGAAATGATGAAGATAACGACGTTGTATACTCTTCATTAAAAGGTTTATTGGAACATCTTCAAGATACGGTTATTAATTCTACATATCTTAGAAGTTTGATTGAAAATGCCCATAAAAATGCAACTTTGAAAATACTTGCAAAAAAAGAAGAACCTTTAATGATTTATTATGATTCATTAATAAAAACAATTGAAGTTTGTTTACCAAATGGAAGTTTTTGGATACCTGAATTAGTTGTTATTTCACTTTTGAGTGAATGGATAATAGAAGAGGAAAAAACTGCATTTTTTTATCCATATTTGAAAGATATTGATTATATTGACTTAATAAACAGATATGATAATTCAAAAAAAGATTTAGATAGTGAAAAAAAAGATATTATGATGAATATGTATAAAATAGCTTCAAAATTGATAGAAAAATTAAAAAAGACAGAATATAAAATAAATACAACTCGTAAAAAAACTAAAAGGAAATAAATGACTAATTCAAATGTAACAGTAGATTTACAAAAACTAGAAAAACTTTTAAATAAAGTTGGCGATTTGGTAATCACAACCTCTATGATGTCTCAAAGTGTTGATAATTTACCTGCTAGTGAAGAGAAAAAGAATCTACTTGAAAAAATCACTCTTTTTCAAAGACATATTGTTGAACTACAAGATTATGCAACTGATATTAGAATGATTAAATTTGAAAGTTTATTTACTACTTATAATGATGTTATTGAAAAGTTTTTACCCCAAAATAAATCAATCAAATTACAAATAATTGGTGGGGAAACAAAAGTTGACAAATCTTTGGTAGAACAATTAGATATTTCTATTAAAACATTAATTGTGAATAGTGTTTTATATGGAATAGAGACTCAAAATGAAAGAATTGGAAAAGATAAAGAACCAGAAGCTATTATTAAAATTGTTGCTGAACAATTAAATGGACAAATGTCAGTATGTGTTGAAGATGATGGAAAAGGATTTGATAAAGATGAAATAGATTTTGAAGAAGATTTTCCTAAAGTAGATGGTGATAATCAATTAAAAAATCTTTATAAAATCAAAGAGAGTGTAGAAAAACTAAATGGTAATATTGAGATAAAAACTGATTTAGAAGATGGCTTTTCTTGTACAATAACAGTTCCTTTAACTCACTCTATTTTAGATGGTTTAAATATAAAAATTGGAGATAATATTTTTATTTTACCAACTTCATCAATTATTGAATCGGTTCAACCTTCACATGATATGATAAAACTAGTAGGTGATGGAACTTCTTCTTTACTTATGTTAAGAGATGAATTTATTCCAATAATTAGATTACATGAGTATTTAAATATTGTTCCAAAAACAAAAGAGTTAACTAAAGGTATCTTGATTATTGTTAAATCAGGTACTCAAAAAGCAGCCTTTTTTATAGATGAATTTTTACAACAACAACAAGTTGTTTTAAAAACAATTGAAACAAACTTTAAAAAAGTAGATTCAGTTGCTGGTGCTATGGTTCGAGGTGATGGAAGCATTGGAATTATTATTGATGTTAAGAGTATTTTAGAAAATTTTTAGAGCAAGGGTTTAGTTAATGTTTGAATTAATAACAAAAAAGATAAGTAACAAAATAATAGTAGCATTGTTTATATTAATGTCGCTAAGTAGTATAACAGTAATGTATTTTACAACGTCAGAA
>JBBRXF010000210.1:0-1512 GCA_038248665.1 Campylobacterales bacterium
GATAGTTTGTCTCTTTGCTTTATTCAGATAACTTGATACATTTTTATTATTTTTCTTCCCCCATTCACTCAAAGTAATAATCTTTTTTGCTGTCAAAATGGCTATTCTTTTGTGTATTGATTCCATCAGAAGTAAAGAAAAAAGCTCAGTAAATGAATCAAATTTATTTTGATTTTGGTATTCTTGAAAACTGGGATAATAATCTTCTCTTTTGCTTTTATTTTGCACTATAATAGTGGGATATCAAAGTTGCATAAGTTGTTTGTTTATGAGTATTCTTCACATTCTACCATTTCCATCACAAAATGGATGAATTGTTTCAAACTCAGCATGAAAATATGCAATATTATCTAAAAAATAAGTTTCTTTTTTGTTGTTATAATCTTTTACAACTTCTTGCATTAAATTATCTACATATAGAGGATTTGCTCATAAGTGAGCTCAGATTCTTACCCATTCATTATTTCTTCTAAATCTTCAAGCAAAGTCATCATTTATATTTGTTAATAAAGTTTTATGTAAATCTAAAATAAAATCAGTATATAGTTTTTCAGTCCCCTTTTCCAAAAGTTGCTCAGTGATTTTAGCTAAATTTTTAGCTTCATAGACTTCTCTTATATTGATATCTTTTTTTATGATATTATGAATCAAAATATCCTCTGTATCTTTTAGGCTTAAAGTAGAGTTTTCTATTGCATTTGAGTTATAAACCATTTCTGGAATCTCAGCTAAAGCTATCTCTTGCAAAGCTTTTTGTTTTCATTTACCAATGACTTTATATTGTTCAAAAAGTTTAGAAATTTTATCTTTTGTAGTTTGGTTTATCATATTTTTAAAATTAATATTTATCGTGAAAAAATACTATTTTAATACATTTTTCACGAATAGTTTAATGAGTTTTATGTTAAAGTCAAAAAATATAGTTTTATTTTACTAAGTTGATTTATTTTTTATACTTCTTCTTCATCTTTTAAATCTTCAAATATTCAGCTTGTGATGATTTCTTGAAATGTTTGTTCTTTTGAATTCATAAATAGTTTGTAATAAATTAAGAAAATTTCTTAGTTATTTTTAGTATCAATCAAATATAAAGCTAAACTTGCTAAGTAAATATAATGAATTGCTTTATTTTTATCTAATTCTTTTGCAGGGGTATGAGATTTTTCATTTCTAAAATTTTGTATTGCTAAATGTAAAAATTTTACTCATTCACAAAAATTTTTTTCTGATTCTGTTTTAGGTAATTTTCAAAATATTATTTCATAATTTTTTTCATTAAAAGCTTCATGTCATTTTTCTTTTCAAGTTAATTCAACTAATTTTTGTCTTGTGATTTTATATGACTCTTCTACTGCATTTGCATAATGTCAATTTTCAAATAATTTTTTTATATGAGATAAAATCATAGGATGAATATTCAATTCTAATTTATTATCAATCTCATTGTTAAAAATTACTCAAGACGAAAAATCTTCATATAAAGAATTTATATATTTTCTTCTTGAATCATAC